>DCTU01000186.1:0-4443 GCA_002329445.1 bacterium UBP9_UBA1432 | reverse complement strand
ACCTCCCGGGTCACGAAGGAAGGCTCAGTCGTCCTCGTCCTCGGGTGTTCCCCCGCTCCCCTTCTCCATCACCCGATCCAGGAAGCCGACCAGGCGGTCGAAGTTGGGGAAGAAGAACTCGTCCACCCGAACCCTCGTCTCGCGGGTCCCGATCACCAGGCTCCGGAAGCCTTTGAGCCGACGGCCAGGACCCAGGTAGATCAAGCGCCCCCAGTTGGCGTCGAAGAACACGTTCCGGCCGGCGTAGCGCAGGCCCTCACGGCTCACGGTGATGACCGTCCCAAAGGCGCTGAGAAGGGGAGCGACCGTCAGCACGACCAGCAACATGCCCAACCCCAGGGGCAGGCCGGCGAAAATCAGGGTCCCGTCCAATCCCCCTGCCACGGGAAAGACCTCGAGGTTGCGCCACCCGATCCGGATCAACAAGGCGGCGACCCCCAGGGCCAGCGCACCGAAGACGCCCCCGATCGGAGTCAGGCCCGCCCTCAACTCCAACTGCATTCCCCGCCCCGCCCCGCCCTGCCCGCGCTTCTTCAAGGCAACCTGCCCGGTGATACGCGTTCGACGGAACGGCCCGGATGGAGGCATCGGGTCATGGCTTGCCCTCCTGATCGAGCTGGCCGGGGGAGTAGTACTGCGGGTACCCCTGCTCGTCGTGGACCATCTGCAGATGATGCACGCCGTGACAGGCCAGGGTGAATCTCTTGTCCTCGTGATTCACCTGGTAGGCGGTCTGGTAGTCGCTGTTGTCGCTGGGGCAGGTGGGGATCCGGCCCAGGGGTGCGGGGTTCCCGATGGTCAGGGTCTGCAGGTTGTCGGGATAGTCACCCTCGTTGTCGTTGGCGTAGATCTGCAGGGCCGCCCCGATGTTCCGGAGGTTCGAGACGCAGGCCGAGTGGGTGGCCCGGGCCCGACTCAGGGCCAGGCGGGGCATGAAGAGGGCCAGGAGCAACCCGATGATGGTCAACATGACCATCAGCTCGATCAGGGTGTGACCTGACGGACGGTGCTGTTCGAAGGAGCGGATGGTTCTCGCCTCCCTTCCCGCAGTCCGGGGAAATGAAACCCTTTCTTGAATTCTGGAGAGTTCCCGCGCCGATGTCAAGGGACCTTTGCAGACGACTGCAGCCAGGATTCTCGGCCCTTTCGGGCGTGCACACCAACCCCCCGACCGTCCCGAACATTCGGACATGTCGTCCAGCCTGCGCCCTCCAATGTCGCGGATTTCTTGGAACTGCCAGGAATATTCTTGACAGGATCCGACTCAACGCCTATCATAGTGCAAGTTTGAACGCCGGCCTGCCTCCGGGCAGACCGAATCAAGATATCAACTCGGCATGTCACCGACTCCCGGTACCTGGCCGTGACGAAAGGAGGGAGCGCGAATATGGAGACCCGAGTCATCGACGGTGAGCCGATTGATGTTGCCTTGAAGCGTTTCCGGCGTCAGTGCCAGAAAGAAGGCGTACTGGCCGAGGTCAAGAAGCGGGAATACTACGACAAGCCCAGTGTGCGTCGCAAGAAGAAGGCGATTGCCGCCCGGCGGCGTCGGCGCCGCTAGCCCGAAGCCTCTTCTGACGAAGGACCCTGGCCCACGGTCAGGGTCCTTTGCATTTGGCTTGAGAAGGAGTCCGACGAAGACCGATGACGCCCGCCATCTTCGACCTGGGGAACGTCCTGATGGAATATGAGCCCCGCCGGCTCTTCCGGAAGTTCTTCCCCGAACCCGAAGAGCTGGAGCGGTTCCTGGACCAGGTCGTCACCTCCGATTGGAACGACCGCCTGGACTGCGGATGGAGCTTTGCGGAAGGCGTGGCCGACCTCGTGGCCCGCCACCCGGCCCACGAAGAGCCCATTCGGGCCTTCCGGGAGCGCTGGCTGGAGATGATCGGGGACCCGATCCACTCCAACGTGATCCTGCTGGAGGAACTCCGCCTGGCGGGCGTGCCCCTCTTCGCCCTGAGCAACTTCTCGGCCGAGACCTGGCCCCTGGCCCGCCCTCTCTTCCCCTTCCTGGAAGCCTTCGACGGAATCCTGATCTCGGGTGAGGTGGGGTTCGGCAAACCCGACCCCGCCTTCTTCAGGCTCCTGGCGACTCGCCACGGGTTCGGCCTGGAGGGCGCCGTCTTCGTGGACGACAACCCGAGCAACGTCCAGGCGGCCTCCAGGCTGGGCATGAAGGCCCTGCATTACCAGGGAGATCCCCACGCCCTGCGAAACCAGCTTGGCGAGGTGTACCCATTCCTGACCTCGGGGGTTTCCAGGCCCCCGCAAGATGGGTAGACCTTCCAAGCAAGAAATCACCCCGTGGAGGTTCACATGCCCGCACGCACCGCAGAGGCCCTCTGGGAAGGCGACCTGGTCTCCGGCAAGGGCCGCATGAAGCTGGGAAGCGGGGCCTTCGAGGGCCAGTACTCGTTCGGCTCCCGCTTTGAGGAGGGCACCGGCACCAATCCCGAAGAGCTGATCGGCGCCGCCCACGCTGGCTGCTTCTCGATGGCCTTCGGCCATGGCCTGGCCCAGGCCGGCTTCACCCCCCGCCGGGTCCAGACCCACGCCAAGGTCCACCTGGGCAAGGTGGAAGGTGGCTTTGCCATCACCCGCATCGATCTGGAGAGCGAGGCCGACGTCCCCGGAATCGACGAGGCCACCTTCCAGGAGCAGGCCGAAGGCGCCAAGAAGGGATGCCCTGTCTCCAAGGCCCTGGCCGGCGTCGAGATCCGACTTCAAGCCCGGTTGCTGAAAGCCTAGAATCCGGGAGGGGGAGGCGCCCGGACCCGGGGCCTCCCCCACCTCAAGCCCATGGAATCCTCCTACATCCACTCCCTGCGCACGCGGATCGACCACGATCTCCTCCTGATGCCCGGAGTCGGCGCCCTGGTGCGCGACGCCGCTGGTCGTTTCCTGATCCAGTTGCGCGCCGAGGACGGCGAGTGGTCCCTCCCCGGTGGCGCCATCGAACCCGGCGAGACTCCAGCCCAGGCCGTCCGCCGCGAGGTCCAGGAAGAAACGGGCCTGCTCGTCGAGCCGGTCCGCGTGCGAGCGGTCCTGGGCGGCGAGCACTTCCGCAACACCTACCTCAACGGAGACACCGTCGAATACTGCGTGATCCTCTTCGACTGCCGCGTGGTCGGTGGGGCGCTGTCCACCGCCGACCCCGAAACCCAGCTCCTGGAGTGGTATCACCCGGAGGAGATCCCTCCCCTGTCGCCCTCCATGCCCAGAGAGGTCTTCCACCCCGGTTCGGAAGCCTTCTTCCAGCCCTGACCCCGACCCCCGGCGGGCAGGGCCACTCCCCAAGGTGGCGAAGCGCGGGCTCATGTCCTATCAGTACATCTTCACCATGCACCACCTGAACAAGGTGCACGGCCAGAAACAGGTCCTCAAGGACATCACCCTGGCCTTCTTCCCGGGCGCCAAGATCGGCGTGCTGGGTCCCAACGGCGCCGGCAAGAGCACGCTCTTGCGCATCATGGCGACCGAAGACCGCAACTTCCAGGGCCATGCCGAGCCTGCCGGCGGCATCACCATCGGGCATGTGCCCCAGGAGCCGCAACTGGATCCCGAACTGACGGTCCTGGAGAACGTGCGCCAGGGGGCCGCCGACGTGGTGGCCCTGCTCAAGCGCTACGAAGAGGTCTCGGAGCGCCTCGGGGAGGTCGCGGATCCCGACGAGATGGATCGCCTGATCGCCGAGCAGGGCCGGCTTCTGGATGAGATCGAGGCTCGCGACGGCTGGGAACTGGACCGGGTGGCCGAAATCCTCATGCGGGCCATCGGGACCCCACCGGGCGACTCGGCCATCGATCACCTCTCGGGAGGCGAGAAGCG
Organism: bacterium UBP9_UBA1432; assembly: GCA_002329445.1. Taxonomy (GTDB): domain Bacteria; phylum Vulcanimicrobiota; class Xenobia; order Xenobiales; family Xenobiaceae; genus Xenobium; species Xenobium purgamenti. The sequence goes on along the minus strand of DCTU01000186.1, from coordinate 612 downwards.
CCGCGTGGCCCTGGCCCGAACCCTGCTGCAGCAGCCGGACCTGCTGCTCCTGGACGAGCCCACCAACCACCTCGACGCCGAGGCAGTCGCCTGGCTGGAGAAGCATCTCGAGCAGTATGAGGGGACCGTGGTCTCGGTGACCCACGACCGCTACTTCCTGGACAACGTCGCGGGCTGGATCCTGGAGCTGGATCGCGGCCGGGGAATCCCCTTCAAGGGAAACTACTCGAGCTGGCTGGAACAGAAGGAGGCCCGCCTGGCCCAGGAGGAGCGCGAAGAGAGCGCACGCCAGCGCACGCTGAAGCGCGAGCTGGAATGGGTGCGCCTCTCGCACAAGGCCCGTCAGGCCAAGGGCAAGGCCCGCCTGAAGGCCTTCGAAGAGCTGTCGGCTCGGGACTATGAGGGCCGGACCGAGAATTCGGAAATCCGCATCCCACCCGGCCCCCCCCTGGGCACCCAGGTGCTGGAGGTGGAGAAGCTCTGCAAGGGCTATGATGGCCGGACCCTGATCCAGGACCTGAGCTTCAGCCTGCCTCGGGGAGGCATCGTGGGGATCATCGGCCCCAATGGCTCGGGCAAGACCACCCTGTTCCGGATGATCGTCGGCCAGGA
>DCTU01000205.1 GCA_002329445.1 bacterium UBP9_UBA1432 | reverse complement strand
CTGCTGAACGGCTTCCCGGGGTTTGTCCAGGACGGCCCCGGTCAGGTCCGGGAACTCCACCGCGGGCATCTGCGGGATCATCGAGGTCACCAGGTCCAGCCCCGAATGCGGCTCCGGCAACCCCGGCTCCTTGGCAGGGGACGAGGGACGTCCCTTGGCGCTCCCGGGGCGCAGCTCCGCGAAACAGTTCGGGCACAGGCTCTGGAAGGAACTGAAGGTCTCGTCGCAGCGTGGACAGTACACGTGCTGCCTCCTCTCCCTGATGGCCGGGCCCGCCGAGGCGCGACCCGCGCGCCTCAGGAAGGCCGGGTCGGGTCAGGCCTCCTCTTCGTCCTCCGCGACGGAGGCTCCCGCCGACGGGTTGGCATCCTCTTCCACGTCAGGGGCTGCGGGGGTGGGCTCCGGACTGGCTGCAGGCGGCCACAGGTCGGTCAAGGCGGCGAGGAGCTCCGTGGGCTCCTCGCTGGCGGCCCGAGCCACCAGGGCCAGGGCCTGATCCGGATCACGCCCGGCTCCCCGTGTCCAATCCGGGGGAAGGACCCGGCAGATTTCCTTGAGGACCTCGGGCAGAAGGTGCTGCCCTCCGCCCTGGATCGCAGCGCCTTCCCGCAGGTAGGCCCGGCCGGTCTCTGCCGGAAGGCGGGCCAGCAGGCTGGCGCTGAGGCCCGGAGGCAACGCGCTGATCAGGACCCAGGCCTTCTGACCGGGGCTCAGGTCGGTAAAGAGGGTCAGGCCCTCCAGCGCCTCGCGCCGGCGGATCCAGAGCATGGCCAGGGCGATGGGCAGCAGGTAGAGCGGGATGCGCCAGGATTCCAGGTGGTCCATGTCAGGAGCCCACCTGGACGCCGGGGCGTTCTTTGAGTTTTAGAACCTGGTGCTCGAGGTGTTTGGGATGGTCGGGGTTGATTCCCCGGGCCACGGCCGCGTAGAAGGCCATCAACTGCAGGGCAGGCAGCATCAGCATGACCCGGCTGATCTCGCTGACCCCGGACTTGAGCTCGAGAAGCTCGTCGGCCCGCCCGCGGAAGGAGTCGGTCGCCTCCTCGATCAAGGCCACGCGGAACGACCGGGTCACCGCCAGGTCGCCCAGGACCTTCTCTTCAGCCACCCGGAAGGTGTTGGAGATCAGCCCGACCACGGCCATGAGGTTGGTCAGGGAGACGTGCGCGCCGTAGCGGTACTCCAGGAAATAGTGCTGGTCACACGGCAGGCCGGCCATCTCCCGCATGGTCAGGGCGGCCTGGCTGGCGATCCCGTAGTAGGGGCCCGACCCCAGGAAGACCACGTGGCCCGGCTTGCTCTGCACCATCTGCTGGGTTCGCGCCTGCCAGGTCTTGAAGCGCGCCGCCAGGAGATCGGGCAGTCGCTGCAGCTCGTTCCACAGGACTTCCCGGTTGGAGAGCCACGAGACCAGCACCAAGGCCGCCAGCAGCAGGCTGGACACCGAACGGGTCCCGATCCTGGACTCTTCCTGGATGCCGGGCAGCGTCAGGCTCTGGTGGGCCAGGCCCTCCTGGGGGGGCTCGCCGGAGTGGAGAACCATGACCTGGGCCTTGGGGTCCAACGTGCGAAGCTTCTGGATCGCCCAGGCCACCTCTTCGGCCTCGTCGGTCCGGGCCAGCGCCAGCACCAGGGTCTTGATGCGGCTGTCGTAGGGAGCCCGGCGACCGAAGAGGACCTCACTGGCGGGCATGGCCACCGAGTTCAATCCCGAGACCAGGTGGGTCACCCGGGAGGCCGACAAAGCCATGTTCAGGGAGTCGGAACACGCCAGGTAGATGACCTGGCCGAAGTTCTGGGCTTTGAACCAGGCCGTGAGTTCCTCCCGCCGGGTCGACAGATGCCCCATCACCTCACGCCAGGCCCTCGGCTGGTCGTGAATCTCCGCAAAGACGGTGGCGCCCTTCTGGTAAAGCATGCCGTTCAGAACTCCCTCCAACTGGACTCAGGGCGGGGTGCCGGGCCACGCCTGCTCGATGCCGAGGACCTGCGTCCCCGGATAGTAGCGATCCAGGACCTCTTCGTAACGCCACCCCTCGCGCGCCAGCCCGATGGCGCCCCACTGGCACATCCCAACCCCATGCCCCCATCCCGAACCACGCAGACGGATCCGTCCATCTCCGCAGTCCGGCTCAACCTGGAAGCGGGTGCTCGGCAGGTTCCGCACCTGTCCTGAAGAGTCCCGAAGGCGCAGGATTCGGCGAAGATCGTCTCCCTGCAGCTCCAGTTCCTCCTCCCCCTCCAGAAGGAGCGCCAGCCGCGTCACCCGCCCCGAAGAAGAAGTCTGGCGAATCTCGAGGGCCCGGATGGCGAGGGGCGGCTTCCCCAGCATGCGCCCCACCTCCTGCCCGAGTTCCTGGGCCGAGGCCTCCACCATCCAGGACGCGTATCCCGAGGCGGCGCAGGCCGGCTGGCCTGACTGGTCCAGGCAGGGGACCGGGCGCAGGTAGGGGACCGGAGGGGTCCCGAAGACGTTCTCGTTGCCCTCGGTGCTTCCACCACAGGTGGAGTGGAAGACCACCCGGGAGGCCAGACGTCCCTCCCAAGCCAGCACCAGCCCCGCCGTCTCGAGCACGGCCCGGTCGGAGACCGGATGTTCGGCCGTCACCCCGCCGTAGACCTGGTGGCCCACGTCGTCCCGGACGTCCCACGAAGCGGTGGGTTCCTTGAGATGGGCCAACACGTAGGTGCGGGCCAGCACCGCCTGGGCCTTGACCGCCTCCAACTGACTGGAGAGGAGCTCGCGGGGCACCACCCCGCGCAGGTAGTCCTCCAGGCCGACGCGGTTGACCACCTGGATGGTCCCCCGCTCCAGGCGGACCTCCATCTGGCCCCGATAGGCCCGGCCTTCCAACTCGAGGGGAACCGGGCTGCGCAGGATCCAGACTCGGGGCTCCTCATGGGCGGACCGGTCCTCAGGAGGGAGGAGCACCTCCCGAATCCGGCGGGGCTCCTGGCCCGCCTCCTCCACGGAGATGTCCTCCGTGGAGCGCACGGTGACCGGAGAAGTGCCCCGATGGACCAGGACCCGGACCTCGGGCCAGGTCCCGACGTCCACGGGAGTGGGCAGGGGAACCGGGTCGGTGGGCAGGTCGGCCTGCCCCGTACCCGTCCCCCCCAAAACCAACAGAGCCAGGACGACCGCCATCAGGGCGCGCCTCGGCGCCCCCGGGCGAAGCGGAAAAGGCAGGAGCCGATCCTCGACCGACAGGAGTCGCCGCCTCAGAACGAAACCCGCTTCTCGCGCGAGCTCCCCTCGACCGTGGCGGGACGAGGCGGTCCGGTGTAGTTGGCGGCGGGCGGCGGGGCGTCCTCGATCACCACGGCCTTGAAGGTGACGCTCATTCCCTGCAGGCTCTGGAACTGATGGCCATCCGCCAGCTTCTTGATCTCGATCTCCTCGCCGGCATCCAGGGCCCGGACCAGGAAGGCCTCGATCAGCTCAAACTGGTTGTTGCGCTCGCCCCGGGCCAGCAACTGGACCTGGAACGGCCTGTTCAGCGGGACGGTCCCCTCGTTGTAGATCTTGGCCCGGATCTCGTAGTTCGACAGGTGGAAGGTCATGATGCGGCGCGCCTGCAGGTCGGAGACCACCGCCCGCGGCGCCTTGTATCCCGGCGAAGGCGAGACCCCGGGCTGAGGCGCCAGGGCCGCTTCGACGGGAACCTGTCCTCCGACTTCGGGGCGCTGGTAGGGGGACTCATAGGGCCCCTCCCTCTGGGTCAGGCCACCCGTCGCGGGATCCGGGAAGCCGCGCACCTGGTCGGGGAACTGTGATCCGTCGGCCCCTGGCATGGGGCTGATTCCAGCAGGTCCCGGCGCGTTGACCGGTCCGGTCAGATCCGAAGGGATCATGCTCAGCCCAGGTGGCAGGTTTCCCCGGGCTCCCGCGGGATTCTCCGCCGGAGCCGAGGCCGGGGCAGACGCCGAAGGCGGCGCCGCAGCGCTCTTGAAGATGGCCACGCCCCACTCGCCGCTCTCGACGCGAGCCTCGACGATGCGGGCCACCTCGATGGCGTGCACCAGGAGATCGCCTCCCATGGTGCCGACGGGTTCAGCCAGGCGGACCGGGACCCCGTTCCACATGCCGACGTCGCGCCCCGCCTCCAGGGTCAGCATGCCGGCAGGCCAGGAAGCGTCCAGACGTCCTCCGACCAGGCGAACCTGGGCTCCCATGGCTTTCAGGAAGGGGCTGGCCAGGACGGCCACGTCCTCCCCGGTCGAGCCCAGCACCGAACCTGCCGGCAGGGGTTGCCCGTTGACGGCCAGGGGCGGAACGCGGTCCGCCTGTTGAGCCAGGGCCGGAAGGGCCAGGAGGACCAACAGGAACAAAGCGAGATTGCGCAGGGCCACGGGACCACACCTCCAGGTCGGCAGGAGCCTCGGGAAGACCGAGGCCAGGGAGGGAAGCACCCGAAGGCCTTCCCCCTGTTAGGAACCCAGACGGAAACCCCTCGGTCGCCTTGCCGGGTCTTTTTCGCCCCCGCTGTGTCGCAAAAAGTCTCATTTGCCTCAAGCAAACCGCAACTTCTTGCTCCCGGCGGGGACGAAAAATCCCTCAACGATGCTCGGTCGGGGTTTCCGACCGGGCCCCTATAGCGG
>DCTU01000080.1:4580-4819 GCA_002329445.1 bacterium UBP9_UBA1432 | reverse complement strand
GTGGTGATTCGGGGCCTCAACGACCACGAGGTCGTCGATTTCGCCCGGTTTGCCCGGCAGCGCGACCTGGCCGTCCGCTTCATCGAGTTCATGCCCCTGGACGCGGCGGCCGAGTGGGGGGCGGAGCGGGTCGTCCCGGCCGCCGAGATCCTGGCTCGTCTTCGAGGGGAATATGAGCTGATCCCGGTGCCGCCCCGAAACCCCGCCGAGACGGCCTCACGCTTCTCGCTGGCCGGCGC
>DCTU01000080.1:0-4561 GCA_002329445.1 bacterium UBP9_UBA1432 | reverse complement strand
TCCGCCTGACGGCCGACGGGCACCTGCGGACCTGCCTTTTCGCCTTGCAGGAGACCGATCTGCGGGGCCTGATGCGCTCAGGAGGCCAGGATTCGGATCTGGTCGAGGCCATCCGGCGCGCCGTCCGGACCCGCGAGCGCGCCCACCACGTCAACGAGCCGGGCTATATCCGGCCNNTCGGTCCGGATACTCACACAGGCTGCCAGGCGCCTCAGCCCGGCTGGTTCCACGGGGCTCCGGCCTGGCGGATGGTTCTTCAGGAGTGCGCGGAGGGCTCTCCTGAGCGGATCCGCATCGCGTAGAAGGAGCGCCAGACGAAGACCAGTCCGATCACGAAGAACGCCAGGGCCAGGCCGTTCTTCAAGCTGGTTTGGCCCGTCTGGGCCATCTGCAGGGCGATCTCGGTGGCCAGCAGTCCGAAGAGCGTCGTGAACTTGATGATGGGGTTGAGGGCCACCGACGAGGTGTCCTTGTAGGGATCGCCGACCGTGTCTCCCACCACGGTGGCAGCGTGCAGGTCGGTGCCCTTTTCCTTGAGTTCGACCTCCACCACCTTCTTGGCGTTGTCCCAGGCGCCGCCCGCATTGGCCATGTACACCGCCTGGTACAGGCCGAAGAGCGCGATCGAGATCAGGTAGGCCACGAAGAAGAAGGGGTTGACGAATGCGAAGGCCAGGGTCAGGAAGAAGACCGTGATGAAGATGTTGATCATCCCGGCCTGGGCATACTTGGTGCAGATGGTCACCACGCGGGTCGAGTCCTCGACCGAGGCCTTGGTGGTTCCCTCCAGCTTGATGTTGGCCTTGATGAACTCCACGGCGCGGTAGGCACCGGTGGTGACCGCCTGCATGGAGGCTCCGCAGAACCAGTAGATGACGGCGCCCCCCATCATCAGGCCCAGCAGGATCTTGGGGTCGATCAGGCTGAGCTGGTCCATCTGTTCGGGATGGAAGGTCTTGATGGCCAGGATGATCGAGAAGATCATCGTCGTGGCGCCGACCACGGCCGTGCCGATCAGGACCGGCTTGGCCGTGGCCTTGAAGGTGTTGCCGGCGCCGTCGTTGTCCTCCAGGAGGTGCTTGGCGCGGTCCAGGACCGGGGCGAACCCGAAGTCCCGCTGAAGCTCCTGTTCCAGGTCGGGGACCTCCTCGATCAGGGAGAGCTCATACACCGACTGGGCGTTGTCGGTGACCGGGCCGTAGGAGTCCACCGCGATGGTGACCGGTCCCATGCCCAGCATTCCAAAGGCCACCAGGCCAAAGGCGAAGACCGCCGGGTACTGCATCAACCCGTCGGGCATCGTGGTGCTGGTCAGGTAGGCCACGGTCATCAGCGTCAGCAGGGCCAGCCCCATCCAGAAGGCCGAGAAGTTGCCCGCGACCAGACCCGAGAGGATGTTCAGGGAGGCGCCACCCTGTCGGCTGGAGTCGACCACCTCGCGGACGTGCAGGGAGTTGGAGCTGGTGAAGATCTTGGTGAACTCGGGGATCACGGCGGCCGAGAGGGTTCCGCAGGAGATGATCACCGAGAGCTTCCACCACAAGCCACCCGTCTGGTCCGCCAGCAGCAGGCTGCTGACTGCGAAGGTTGCCAGGATGGAGACCGTCGAGGTGATCCACACCAGCGAGGTGAGGGGCGACTCGAAGTCCATCGTCTCGGCGTGCTGGAAGCGGGCTTTGGAGAGGGCGTGGTTGATCAGGTAGGAGCCCAGGGAGGTCAGGATCATCATGACCCGCATCACGAAGATCCAGATCAGCAGCCCTGCCTGCAGCTCGGGGCTGAATACGGCCAGGGTGATGAAGACCACCAGGGCCACGCCCGTCACGCCGTAGGTCTCGAAACCGTCCGCGGTGGGGCCCACCGAGTCGCCGGCGTTGTCCCCGGTGCAGTCGGCGATGACGCCGGGGTTCCGGGCATCGTCCTCCTTGATGTTGAGCATGATCTTCATCAGGTCGGCGCCGATGTCGGCGATCTTGGTGAAGATCCCTCCGGCCACGCGCAGGGCCGAGGCGCCCAGGGACTCCCCGATGGCGAAGCCGATGAAGGAGGGGCCCACCAGGTCTTCGGGCAGGAAGAGGAGGATGCAGAGCATCATGATCAGCTCGACGCAGATCAGCAACAGGCCGATGCTCATTCCGGACTTCAGCGGGATGGCGTGCAGCGGGAACGGCTTGCCTTGCAGGGAGGCGAAGGCCGTCCGGGAGTTGGCGTAGGTGTTGATCCGGATGCCGAACCAGGCCACCCCATAGGAACCCAGGATTCCCAGGACCGAGGCCAGCAGGATCACCACGACCTGCACCGTCGTCATGTGGGAGAGGACTCCGAAGTAGTAGACGATGCAGGCGCCGATCAGAAGCTCCAGTCCGATCAGGAACTTGCCCTGCTGGAGCAGATAGGCCCGGCACGTCGCGAAGATCAACTCCGAGATCTCCAGCATGTTGCGGTGGGCGGGCAGGGCCTTGATCTGCCGGGCTTGCAGCAGGGCAAAGCCGACACCCAGGAGGCAGACGCCGATCCCCACGTAGAGCAGGAGGGTCCCTTGGATTCCGCCCAGGCCCTCGAAGCCGTGGGCGTAGAATTCCTTGGGAATCCTGATGTCCGCCTCACTGGCCAGGGCCGGGGCCTGCAGGCTCATCGCCACCGTCAGCAGGGCCAGCGCAGCTTTCCAGGCTCCCGGTGCCGCCTTGCGGAACCATCCGTCCAGGGCTTTCAACATTTCCTGCTCCTCGCTCGAAGGGGTCGGCCGTCGCAGGTCGGGTATTGAATTTCCCAGGGGTCCGCAGCGGCCGGGCGCGGTCCGGTTGGAGTGGGGCCGCGCACAGAGATCCGAAAAGACCTTTCGGGCTTTCTCTCCGAATCGAGGGGGCACCTGCCGGGGTCGAGGGAAATTCAACAGGAAGGCCCCCACCGAGGGGGCCTTCCTGTGGCCTCGAGGCGTCTGGTCACACCCCGGTCAGGGATGCATGTAGTCCATCCAGTTCCGTGCCAGCTCCGCCAGGGTTCGCACCCCCACGCCGGTCGGACCTTCACCGTAGTACTTCCAGGGCTTGGAACGCCAGAAGGGACCGGCGATGTCCAGGTGCACCCAGGCAGCGCCTTCGGGAACGAATTCCTGCAGGAACAAGCCCGCCGTCATGGCGCCGGCCAGCGGGCCCCCCAGGTTCCTCATGTCGGCGAAGGGGGTCTTGAGGAGTTCCTTGTATTCCACCGGGAGCGGCAGCTTCCAGTAGGATTCGCCCTGGGCTCCGCCAGCCCGCGTGATGGCGTTGACCAGGTCGCGGTGGTTGCCCATCAGTCCCGTGAAGGAGGGCCCCAGGGCCCGAGCGCAGGCACCCGTCAAGGTGGCGATGTCCACGATGTGGGTGGCGCCGATCTCGCCGGCCCGACACAGGCCGTCCGCCAGGATCAGGCGGCCTTCGGCGTCGGTGTTCTCGATGTGGACGGACATCCCGTTCTTGTAGACCAGGATGTCTCCGGGGCGGGCAGCGTTGGCGTCAGGGGCGTTCTCGGCAGCCACCAGCAAGGCGGTGACCTTCAGCTCCGGGCGCAGGTGTCCCAGGACCTTCATCGCGCCCAGGACCGCCGCGGCTCCGGACATGTCGCCCTTCATCTCGTGCATGTCCTCGGAGGGCTTGATGCTGATTCCGCCAGAGTCGAAGGTCACGCCCTTGCCCAGGAGGACCAGGTGGTCGGGCCCGGGCTCCTCGGGGGTGAAGGTCAGTTCGATCAGGCGGGGGGGATGGGCCGCCCCGCCGCCGACCTTGACCAGGCCGGTAAAGCCTTCATCGGCCAGGCGAACCTCGTCCCAGACCTGGCACTGGTAGCCGAACTGCTCGGCCAGGTGGCGTGCCTCGTCGGCCAAGGCCTCGGGAGTGACCACGTCACCCGGCTCGCTGACGAGATTCCGCGCGTAGTTGACGGCCTCGGCCAGGAGCTGGCCCTCCTTCATCGATTTCGAGGCGGATTCCGGATCCTGGACCGCAAACTCCACGACCAGGTCCGCGTAACGGTCCTTGGGCTCCTTCTTGTAGCGCTGGAAGGACCAGGTCGCCATTACCGCCCCTTCCGCCATCCGTGAGACCAGGTCCGCGCCTCCAGGGCCGTTCAGGGCGAACGTGACGTGCTTGCGCCCCGTCCGGACCGCCAGTTGGATGGCTCGGGAGGCAAAGGTCTTGGCGTTCTCCCACAGGCTGAAGCCCTTCTCGGAGGCGGTGGGGTAGACCACCACGGCCCCGAGATCCTCCCGGTGGCGGGGCTCGAAGAGGAATTCGCCTTCCAGGGTTTCATCGGCGTAGGCGGCCGCCACCTCCTCGAGGCGCGATTGGAGGAGCGGGTCCTGAACATCAAACGGGCTCGGGCCGGCATCCTGGATCAGGACCAGAAGGTCCGTCTTCCATTCGGAGGGTGGGGTGGGGACGGTCTCGAGGTGCATGGAACCTCCAATCAGGCTTGCAGAGCAGCGCAATTCGATGTTTCGCCGCAGGCGGGAACGGGGTTTTTACCGCCTTATGGGATTCTCCTCCTAGCCAGGAGAGGCCCACCCGCCCGACCATGGAGGCCC
>DCTU01000373.1:399-3279 GCA_002329445.1 bacterium UBP9_UBA1432 | reverse complement strand
CCCGGCTGGAGGCCTCGCGGGGCGGGGGGACCCGCTCCAGGCGACAGCGGGGCGCCAGGTCCGCCAGGTTCGCGTTGGCCTCCTCCAGCAGGGCCCGACGCCTGCGGGGCTCTGCGGAAGACTTGCAGGCAATACCCTTGTAACAAACCGGGCACCCGGCATGATGTATCCTGAAGTCGAGCCTTCTGCCTCATGCCCAACACCATACCGCCTCTGCGACTCTCGGTCCCGGGAAAGCTCCAGACTCCAGCCGCCTCCAAGGCGAGCTGCGACGGCGGTGCGGCAGATCGTGTCGAGCTGTCGGGGCCCGATTTCCGATTCGCACGTGGCTACTCGCGCGAGGAGCTCTTGCGAGGGGGGGCACGTGCAGGCGCCTTCGTGCAGGACTACCTGGACCGGGAGGCGGCCTACTTCGCGGTGGCCCGGCATCCGCAGTCGGGGCTGGCCAGGGATGGCCTGAAACTGGACCCGGTCACCGGGCAGCCGGTGCAGGCCCGTCCGTGGAGCGCTCCTTCCAAGGAATGCCTGGACCTGGGGGTCTTCGTGAAGGCCCTGGAGGCAGACCCCAAGGCCTGCCGGTTCGTCTCCCCCTCGAACCCGGCCGGCGCGCGCGAGGAAGCGGCGCGGGTGCTGGGCCAGAAGCTGGACACCTACCAGCGCTTCCACGAGGCCAACCCCGGCTACGGGGGCTTCCTCCCCTGGTTCACAGCCGGCTCCGACCTGACCCCCACGGCGGATTGGCAGGGCGAGATCCCCGGCCTGGACAACGGCGAGTGGGTGTGGTCCATGCTCCTGGCCGAGCGGGCGCTGCGCAAGGCGGGCCTGGACGACCTGGCCGATGGCTACGGCGAGTACAACCGGATGCTCCGTCGCAACGTCGTCCCCGTCTTTCTTGATGCCGAGCGCGGGCTGGTCCGGGCTGACGTTCGGGTGGTGGACCCCACCTCGGCCAACTCGACGCACGAGACCATCCTCGACAAGCCGGGCCGGATGTCCTACCTGACTGGAGAGCACGGAGTGCACGAGGGGTCCATGATGGTGCACTACCTGACTCTTTTCGGAGAAGGGCTCCCCGAGGGGACGGCGGATCGCATCTGGGATGGAATCCGGATGGATCGGGTCGAGCACCCCCACGGTACCACCTGGGAGGCCTTCTGGGGCTCGTCCCACGAGTCGTGGGCCTTCCTGTTCCTGCCGTTGCGCCAGGTCCCCGAGTACCGGGACCTGTTCCGGATCCGCGAGGAGATCCGCACCCAGAACGCCGCTCAGAGGGGATACCCGGGTCTGGCCACCTCGACCAATCGACCCGGGGGTGATGGCTACCTGGACGGGGCCGGGATCGAAGGCCTGGGCACCCAGCCCATCCGCAACAACCACACCTACGCCATCTACGGCGCGTTCCCGCTGCTGCTGCAGTTCGCCTCGGCGGGTACTCCGGCCGCCGGCAACATCGGCCTGGCCTGGCTCCACAACATGCTGGCGGCACCCCAGATGCAGGGCCCGCTGGGTGGGGGCGAGTCCGGCACCAACGACGGGACGGCCGTTTCCTCGCTGAAGACCATCGACGGCTCGCTTCCCAACGTGCTGGCCTTGATGGGTGGGCTGGAGCGTGAAACGGCGGAACTGCTCAAGGAGGAGGGCCTCCTCGACAGGTTCCAGGCCCGGGTCCGCTCGGAATACCGCGAGTCTTTTGGCACCCGGCCCCTGCGCTCTCCGTCGGGTTTCGCCCTGCCCGGCACGAGCATTCCCACTGACCGGATGCCAGATTACCGAACGTCCGGCAGGTAGACCCCCGCCACCGCCGGAGTTCCCCCTCGCCCTCTAGTCGGGGGGCAGCCCGATGCAGGTGCCCACGCAACCCACCATCCGAGTCGAGGAGACGACAACTACCGCGAACCTCTCCACCGGAGCCACGCCGACGAAGATACACCACTTGACGAGACGCGACCAGATCTCTGATGACTCCGTGGGGAACAATAGTTGACGTCAGAGACTCTGCTCCGGCGCGAAAGGAAATGCCACCCTGGCGAAGCGCTCGCCCCTCGCTGAAGTAGACACAGACGCTCTCAGAAGCGAGATTCTGCGGCTACGATGGGGACCGCCCTGGCGCCTACGCGTCCCTGTTTGGTGCGATGGACGCTACAAGCGCTTCGAGTTCCGTCTCAGGAACTCCGTCACTCGGGCTTTGTCCAAGTCTCCCCGAGCAACGCCCAGGCCTGCCTCGACGAGGTCTTCCTGCGAGGCGATCAGCTCCCAGCCGTTGAGCTCAAGGAAGACCAAGGCCGCGGCCACGCCACACCTCTTGTTGCCATCCACGAAGGGGTGGTTGGCCGTGATGTGGTACAGGTAGGCGGCGGCCATCTCGTGCAGGTCCTGATGAAGAAACTCGCCGGCGAAGGAGCTGCGAGGTGCAGCTACGGCCGAGCGGAGAAGCCCTTCGTCTCGAACCCCTTGCCCACCACCGTAACGGCGGAACTGGTCGGAGTGGATCTCCAGGACCTCCTCGATCGTCAGGAACCTCGGGCTACTCGGCAAGGCGCCTCAAGGCTGGAGCATAGCGCTCGTTCACCTTCTCAAGGGCAGCGCGAAACTGGGCCTGCCGCGGCTCGGCCACCGAGCAGACCTCCTCTGAGATCACACCATCCGGAAGAACCACCGGGTGCATCCCAGGCTCGCACTCGATCACCTCCGACTTCCCCCCCTTCAGAAGCCGAAGCTTTCCGTCCCCAGCCGCCGGCCCAATAAACCGTTGATGCGGCCGCAGTTGTGTCATGTAGTGTGTCGCCTCGAGGGGCGTCATCTGGGCCTCCCGCCGGCCAGAAGGAGCCACATTTCGGATTGGCCGGGGTCTCCCCACGGCCCGAGGGGAACCTCCATCCC
>DCTU01000373.1:207-393 GCA_002329445.1 bacterium UBP9_UBA1432 | reverse complement strand
CGACCGCTGTTGTCTCAGGAGTTCCCTTGGGAACGGAAACGACCAATCCCCACTCCTGGTCCTGACTCTGCAGGAACTCCTGGAGCAATGGCACAAGCGGCTCGAGCGGATAGCCGGAAGTGTCCTCCGGCGGTCCCAAGCGCTCCAGGGGGATGACCCCAGAGCCCACGCTGGGAGGGACGGCCA
>DCTU01000373.1:0-185 GCA_002329445.1 bacterium UBP9_UBA1432 | reverse complement strand
AGCCTCCAGCAGAGTCTGAGCCAGGTTCATGATCGTCCCTCCAGGGATGAGTCCAAGCCCATCATACCAAAGGCGCCCCCCCTCAGCCTCTCCTCTGCACGGTCCAGATGAAGTCGATCTCCGGTCGCCACCAGCCTGATCGACCGCCCGCCGGACCTCCTCCAGGCGATGCAGGGCCTCCTGGG
>DCTU01000460.1 GCA_002329445.1 bacterium UBP9_UBA1432 | reverse complement strand
GACGATGAACATGAGCCGAATCCTCCTGCTTTCCTGGCTGATCCTCCTGCTGGCGGAGACGGCCCTGGCCCTGCCCACCGGCGCGCTGGTCGGAACCGTGGAGGCCGAGGTCCCCGACCAGGTGGCGATCTACCGCTGCCGGCCCGGCCCCATGACGGGGCTCAAGCCGGGCGACGTGGTGGGGCTGGTCCGCTTGGGGACGTCCCTGGGAGAGGCCACGGTGCTGCACGCCTCCCCGGAGCTGCTGATCAGCCTCAAAGGCCTCTTTGAATGCGCCCCCGGAGACCTCCTGGTCTTCCGTCGAAGCAGCCGGGCTCCGGAAGGGCCGCGCCCGCCCGCGCCGGCACCTGCCGTGGAACCCTCGGCGGCGCCCGCGACGGCACCCGACGCCCCCGCGGTTCCGGACACCGCCCCCTCCCGGGCCCTCCAGCCCGACGATTCCTCTCCAGAGGCGCCCCGGGATCCCGCCCGGGAAGCCCTGGGACTCTGGCACGAGGAGCTCAACATGCGCCTGGAGCACTTCCTGCGCCTGGGCCCTGCCGACAAGCCCGCCTCGCCGCATCCAGCCAGCCTGAAGAAGGCCTGGGCCCTGAGCGGACGTTCCAGCTTCCTGGAGGCCGCCAAGGTCTACGGGAACCTGGCAGCAGCCTTGCAGCGCGAAGGTCTGGCCCGGCTGGCCTCGGATCCGGGACGGGGCCGGGAAGCCTGGTCCCTGGGCCTGGAGGCCCTGAGCCTGCGAGCCCTGTGCCTCTTCCTGGCCGAGACCCCCGACCGCGCCCGGGCCGCCTTCGAGGCCCTGGCCCGCGAGAACCCCAAAGGCGCCCTGGGCTCGGCCCGTGCCCTGAGCTCGGTGCGCTCCCGGGCCAACACCTGGCTGGCCCGGCTCCCCCAGCGAGGGGACGAGGCCCGCCGAAAAGGGTCGATCCGCATCCAGTCCGACGGAGTCGAGCGATGAGCCTTCCCGGCAGCCCGCTTCCGGTGGCGGAGTTCGTCGAGATGCCCGGCGTGATCGATCTGGCCTGGGGACACCCCGACCCGGATCTGCTGCCCGTCGAGGAGCTGGCCGAGCTGGCCAGGACCACCTTACGGCGCTTCGGCCCTGAAGCGCTGGCCTATGGGGCTCCGGCGGGGCCGGGCCCGTTGATCGAGGCCGTGGTCGACCGGCTGGAACGAACCGACTCGCGTCCTCCCCGGCCCGACGAAATCTGCCTCACCGGAGGGGTCTCGGCTGCCCTGGAGCAGAGCGCGAAGCTCCTGGCCGATCCGGGCCAGGTGATCCTGGTCGAGGCCCCCACCTACCACTTCGCGCTGCGGATCCTGGCCAGCCATCCCCTGGAGATCTGCCCGCTCCCCTTCGATGCCGGGGGCCTGGTGGTGGAGGCCCTGCCCGAAAGGCTGGCCCGGATCCGGGCCAGCGGGAGGAAGGTCGGCTTCCTCTACACGATCCCCACCTTCCACAACCCCACCGGCCTCACCCTGACCCTCGAGCGACGCCGCGCCCTGGTCGAGCTGGCCGAAGCCGAAGGGCTGCTGCTGGTCGAGGACGACGTCTACCGCGAGCTCTCCTTCGATGGACCCGCCCCGCCCTCGCTGTGGAGCCAGGCTCCCCCCGGGCGGGTGGTCCGGCTGGGTTCCTTCGCCAAGTCCCTGGCTCCCGGCCTGAGGGTCGGCTATCTCACGGCCGACCGGGCCCTGGCCGAACGCTTCTCGGGACAGCCCTGGCTTCAATCGGGCGGGGCCCCCAGCCACCTGCCCTCGCTGCTGGTGGCCACCTGCATGGCCGAGGGCCTGTACCCGGCCAACGTCCAGCGCCTCCAGATCGCCTACCGCCAGCGCCGCGAGGCCCTGCTGGAGGCTCTCAAGACCGCCATGCCCCAGGGCACCACCTGGACCCGACCCGCCGGCGGCTACTTCACCTGGGTCACCCTGCCCGCAGGCGACACCCGAGCACGGCTCTCCGCGGTCAAGCAGGCGGGAAGCGGCTACATCCCGGGGACGACCTTCCTGCCCCCGAAGAGGCCCGAAGCCTGCGGTCCCCTGGCCGAGCGGGCCTCTCGCTCGTTCCGGCTGGCCTGGAGCCGCTACAGCCCCGAGAACCTGCGCGAGTCGGTCCGCCGGATGGGTGAGGCGCTGCGAGGCTGAAGGGCGGAGGCTTCAGCCCCGCAACCTCTCCGCCATGATCGGCCCCTCCAGCAGCTCCTCCAGGGGTCCGGCCTGCTGCACGAGCAGGCTGCGGAAGGAGCCCTCGTCGTCTCCCCGGCCGGCGCCCCCGGCCTCCAGGCGCCCTCGGAGCCACAAGGCGCCCCGATGCAGGACCGGCTCCAGGCGCCGGAAGACCGGAGGCGTCACGGCCGCCTGGATCCGGGCGCTCTCGTCCTCCAGCAGCAGGAAGACCATCCCCCGAGCGGTGGGAGGCTTCTGGCGCAGCATGACCAGCCCCGCGATCCGCACCTCCTGGCCAGCCGGCATGGCGAAGACGTCCGCGACGGGGGTCACGCCCGCCAGGTGGAGGCGCTCGCGGTGCGCGGAGAGGGGGTGCCCTTGGGGCGAGAAGCCTTGCAGACGGAAGTCCCAGGCCATCTCCCGGGTCGAATCCAGGGGCTCGAGCCGAGGGAGTCGCGAGGCGGAAGGGCCGAACTCCAACCCCAGGTCCGGCTCCGGCCGGCCGGCCAACCTGCCAGAAGCGGGGCGCCCATCTCGAGCAGGCCTCCTGGGCCCGACGACGGAGGCGGAGGCGCGAAGTCTGCGCGACGAACGCGAGGCCGAGTCGGCCTTCGGGCGCCTCAGCCCGATCCGCCACAGGGCCTCACGGCGCGAGCAGCGCGCCCGGAAGGCCCCCGCGCGGGCCAGGGCCTCCCAGACCTCGACCGGCAGTTCCACCCGATCCAGCAAGGCCTCCAGGCTTGAACACCCCTCCCGGTTCTCGACCAGGTGGCGGGCTGCAGAAGGGCTGACCCCCGTGACCGCGCTCAAGGGGACCCGGATGGCCCCGGCCTCCAGGGTGTAGCGCCAGCCCGAGAGCCAGGCGTCGGCGGGCAGGATCCGGACTCCCAGATGACGGACCTCCTCGATGAGCGTGGCCAGGGGATGGAAGCCGGGATGATGCTGCAGCACCGCCGCCATGTAGGCTGCCGGATGGTGGGCCTTCAACCAGGCCGAGTGGTACACCGTGCGCGCGAAGGCTGCCGCGTGCGAGCGACAGAAGCCGTAGCCCACGAAGGACTCCACCTGGCGGAAGACCGCCAGGGCAAGTTCCTGGGGAACGGCGTGGGTGGCCATCGCGCCCGCCACGAAGGCCTCCTGCATCTGGCGCATCGAGCCCGGGTCGCGCCAGCGGCTCATCAGGCGGCGGAACTCGTCGGCCTCCTCCAGGCTCATCCCCGCGAAGCGATGGCAGATCTCCAGGACCTGCTCCTGGAAGAGCACGATGCCCAGGGTATCCCGCAACACCGGCTCCAGACTGGAATGGAGGACCTCGACGGGTTGCCGGCCGCCGCGGCGCTCGATGTAGGGGTTCACCATCCCGCCCTGCAGGGGCCCGGGGCGGAAGAGGGCGACCTGGACCACCAGGTCGCGGAAGACCTGGGGCCGGGTGCGCGAGAGGAGGTGGACCTGGCCGGGGCTCTCGATCTGGAAGAGGCCCATCGAGCGTCCCGAGCGGATCAACTCGAAGGTCGGCTCGTCGTCCAGGGGGAGGGCCTCCAGATCCAGCTCCCGGCCGGAATCCTCTCGGACCAGGTCCACCGCCTCAGACAGGACCGAAAGCATCCTCAAGCCCAGGACATCGAACTTGACCAGGCCCATCGCCTCGACGTCGTCCTTGTCGAACTGCAACTGGCGGACGCCGCAGGCCGAGGTCTGCAGAGGGCTGAAACAGGTCAGGGGGCGCCGGGAGAGGACCATCCCCCCGCTGTGCAGGCCCAGGTGCCGAGGGCACCCCGGCAACCTCTCCAACAAGGCGAAGAGGACATCGAAGAGCCCGGCCCGCCTGTTCGTTGGCGGTGGGTGTGTCGGACCCGGCCGACGCCTTCCCTCCGCCCCACCCCGCTCGGGGAGCAGCGGCTGGCCGGCCCCCAGCAGCGCCTCCTGGAGTTCCTCGCGGCGAGCCCGCAGGCTGTCCAGCGCATCCCAGTGGCTGATCCGAGCCGCCACCCGGTCCACCGCCTCGGGAGTGCAGCCCAGGACCTTGAGCATGTCCCGGACGCCGCTCTTCAGGCCATAGGTGCAGACCGTGGCGGTCATGGCGGTGTGCTGGCGACCGAAACGCGCCTCCATCCAGGCGATCACCTCGGGGCGGCGAGCGGAGTCGAAGTCCACGTCGATGTCGGGCATGCCCTTGCGTCCCCGGTGCAGGAAACGCTCGAAGAGCAGGTTCTGGGCCAGCGGATCCACGGCGGTGATGCCCAGAAGCCACGCCAGGATGGAGTTGGCCGCCGAGCCCCGACCGGCGCAGCGGATGCCCCGACTGCGGGCAAACTCCACCACCTCGTGGACCACCAGGAAGAACTCTTCGAGGTCCAGATCGCCCACAACCTCGAGTTCGTGCTCCAGTTGCCGGCGGGCGGCCGGCCGCATGGCCGGGGTGTAGCGGTGGGGCAGGCTCTGCTCGCACAACTCGCGCAGGTATTCCTTCGCAGAGCGGCCCTCGGGAAGCTGCGCCGTCGGGGGGATCACCTCGCCAGCCAGCAGCTCGACCCGGCAGCGGGCGGCCACCTCCTCGGTGCGCTCCAGGGCCTCGGGGAAGGGGATGCGCCGGCGAAGCTCAGCCTCGTCGCACAGGAAGGCCTGGTCGTTGGCCGGGCGCTGGGGGTGGGGGTCGCCCACGGTGATCCCCAGGCGCACGCAGGTCAGGGCATCGTACAGGGCCAGCCCCTCCGCGCGGGCGTAGCGCACGGCGTTGCTGGCGACGACCGGCAGGCGGACCTGACAGGCCAGATCGCGCACCCGCGCCAGCGCCGCTCCGTCGCCGGGGAGCATGCGGTGGGCCAGCTCGACGTACAGCGCGTCGGGGAAGATCTCCCCGAGGCAGGCCAGCCAGCGCCGGGCCTGCGCGGTTTCCCCCTGGCGCACCAGGGTGTCCAGGCGCCCCTCCGGCCCCCCGGTCAAAGCCAGCAGACCGCTGCTCCAGGCGGCCAAATCCTCCCGCGAGAGGTGCGGACCGAGCCGCTCCGCCTGGTGGGCACAGGTCAAGGCCTGACAGAGGTTGCCATAGCCCAGGGCGTGCCGGGCCAGAAGCACCAGGGGGAAGCCCTCCACCATGACCGTGGCCCCGAAGAGAGGACGAATCCCGGCCGGCCGGCATGCCCGGGCCAGGCGCACGGCACCGAAGAGGCCGTGCAGATCCGTCAGCGCCAGGGCGGATTGCCCCAGGTCGGCGGCCGCCCGCACCAGATCCTCGGGGGCCGAAGCCCCCGCCAGGAAGGAAAACCAACTGCGCACATGGAGATGGACCAAGATCGAACGCCTCGACTCTCAGGCTAAGCCCGGGAGGCAGGCGAAACAACCGAAAAGCTTGTGAACTGAATGAACCGCGCCCTCCGGACAGGCCCGCCCGGTCTGAAGGTCGAACCAGCCCCCGCGGCATGGGGGAGCCAGGATGGAGGTTGGAACGTTGCGTCATCTCGCGTCTGTCGTGTGCCTGCTGGTCCTGACGGGCCTGGTCTCCAGCGCCGTCCGGGCCGACGACTCCTTCGTGCCGGAGTGGTCCAAGAAGGCGGTCTGGTACCAGATCTTCCCGGAACGCTTCCGCAACGGCGACCCCTCCAACGATCCCCGCCTGGTGGACCAGGACGGTTCCTGGCCCCACAGCCAGGCCGAGCCCTGGCGGGTGCACCCCTGGACCTCCGACTGGTACCGGATGCAGCCCTACGAGAAGGCCCACGCCGGCAAGGACATCTGGTTCCACCTGCAGCGCCGTCGCTACGGAGGCGACCTGCAGGGCGTGATCGACAAGCTGGACTACCTGCGGGACCTGGGCATCAACGCGGTCTACCTCAACCCCGTCTTCATGGCGCCCTCCTCCCACAAGTACGATGCCTACGTCTACCAGCACATCGACCCGACCTTCGGGCCCGATCCGGAAGGAGATCGGCGGCTGATCGCCTCTGAAAAGCCCGACGACCCCTCCACCTGGCACTGGACCGCCGCCGACAAGCTGGCCCTGGAGCTGATCCGCCAGGCCCACCTGCGCGGCATCCGGGTCGTCTTCGACGGCGTCTTCAACCACATGGGCATGACCAACCCCTTCTTCACCGACGTGGTGAAGAACCAGCAGGCCTCGCCCTACCGGGACTGGTTCGAGATCAAGTCCTGGGCGGATCCCGCGACGGGGAAGACGTTCGAATACCAGGGGTGGTTCGGCGTCAAGGAACTGCCCAACCTGCGCCAGGACGAGCGCGGCATCGTGACCGGTCCGCGAGAGTACATCTACGCGGTCACCCGGCGCTGGATGGACCCCAGCGGCCAGGGGCGCCCCCAGGAAGGAATCGACGGCTGGAGACTGGACGTCGCCTTCTGCGTGAAGCACGCCTTCTGGAAGGACTGGAGCCGCCTGGTCCGCTCGATCAACCCCGAGGCCTACATGACCGCCGAGGTGATCGACACCGTCGAGGCCAACAAGCCCTACCTGGAAGGCGATGAGTTCTCGGCGGTGATGAACTACAACTTCGCCTTCACCTGCCACGACTTCTTCTTCGCCCGACGCCACGCCATCCGGGCTTCCGAGTTCGACGCTCGCCTGCGCGAGATCCGCGAGGCCTACGCCCCGCAGGTGGCCTACGGCATGCAGAACCTGCTGGGCAGCCACGACACGGCCCGGGTGGCCTCCAACGTGGTCAACGCCGACCTGGTGGCCATGCGCGACTGGCACGCCTACTGCGAGAAGACCAAGGGCAGCAACCCCGAGTACCTCACCCGCAAGCCGACCCCCGAAGAACGCCAGCGACAGAAGCTGGCGGTCCTCTTCCAGATGACCTACGTGGGGGCGCCGATGATCTACTACGGTGACGAGGTCGGGATGTGGGGGGGCAACGACCCGTGCTGCCGCAAGCCGATGGTCTGGGACGACCTGAAGTTCGAGGCCGAAGCGACCCTCCCCGACCAGAGGCCGGCTGCCCGGCCCGATCCGGTCGAGGTGGACCGGGACCTGCTGGAGCACTACCGCCGCTGCATCGCCCTGCGCAACACCTGGCCAGCCTTGCAGGTGGGGGACTACCGCACGCTCCTGGCTGACGATCGGCGAGGCCTCTTCGCCTTCGAGCGCACCCACGCTGAGCAGGCCCTGGTGGTGGTCCTCAACAACGGCCCCTCCCGCCGCGACGTCCGGGTTCCGGTCGGTCCGGGAACCTGGGAACCCATCCTGGGTGGGGGCCGAACAATCAAGGCACGGGCCTGCGACGCCATCCGACTGGACCTGGAGGGTCGCAGCGGCGTCGTGCTGGTCCGGCGTTCCTCGTGAAGAGCCGGCCGCCCCTTTCCCGGAACGCGCAGGGTGGGCGCGCAGGCAACATGTTTTTTACAGAAACCCGCCTTGTTCGAGCCTGAAAGGCCTAGATAGACTCGACCCAGGTCGTGAAATCCCCTGAGAACAACCAGAAGTCTGGAGCTGCCTGACCGTGATCAAGAGTGTGGGCCTGACCCCGAATATGTCGACTCCCGTGCGGGAGACTCCCCGGACCACTCCGCAAGCCCAGGTCACCGACTCGGTCGTCCTGGGCCAGAACCTGGCGGTCTCCCAGGAGAAGCCCCAGCCGGTCCCCTCGGGCGTTCCGCATCCCACGCCGCTCCCCGAAGACCCCAAGGTGCGATCCTGGCAAGGCGAGACGATCTACTTCCTGTTGATCGACCGCTTCCACGACGGCGACCCCAACAACAACCACGCCGTCAACAAGGACGACCTGAACCGCTATCATGGCGGGGATCTGCAGGGCGTCATCGACAAGATGGACTACATCAAGTCCACCGGCGCCACGGCCCTGTGGATCACCCCGCCGATGGACAACCAGACCAGCTTCGTCAACAGCGACGGCTACCACGGCTACTGGCCCGTCGACCACTTCAAGACCGACGAGCACGTCGGCACGATGGACAAGTTCAAGGAGTTCGTCAACACGGCCCACGAGAAGGGGTTGAAGGTCCTGCTGGACATCCCCCTCAACCATACGGCCTGGGAGCATCCCTTCTACCAGGACCCGGCCAAGCACTCCTGGTTCCACCACAACGGCGACGTGACCGACTGGGATGACCCCTGGCAATCCGAGAACTGCTCGATCTTCGGCCTTCCCGACCTGGCCCAGGAAAACCCCGAGGTCGAGAAGTACCTGATCGACGTCGGCAAGTTCTGGGCCGACACCGGGGTGGACGGGTTCCGCCTGGACGCCGTGAAGAACGTCCCCAAGGCCTTCTGGGACAAGTTCAACCAGGCCATGCACGAACACGCGGGCCCCGACTTCTACCTGATGGGCGAGTACTACGTGGGCGACCCCTCGAAGTACGCCCAGTACCAGCACGGCGGCATGGACGGCCTGGTGGACTACCCGCTGTACTACACCATCGACGACGTCCTGGCCAAGGGCGGCAGCATGCGCCAACTGGCCGACCGGGTGGCGGACTGCGACCGGAAGTTCGCCAAGCCCGAGATGATGTCGGCCTTCCTGGACAACCACGACACCAAGCGCTTCCTGACCAAGGCCGGCGGCGACCGCGACCGGCTGAAGCTGGCCCTGTCCTTCCAGATGACCCTCAACCGCATTCCCAGCGTCTACTACGGCACGGAAACGTCGATGGAGAGCGACAACGAGGGTTGGAGCGAATCCAGCCGCCGGATGATGGACTTCGACAACGACCCGGACATGCTGGCCCACTTCCAGAAGCTGGGAGCCATCCGGAAAGACTCGATCGCCCTGCGCGAAGGCCGACTCTTGGAGATGTGGCAGGACGACCAGGTCTACGCCTACGGTCGCGTGCATCCCCAGGATGAAGCCGTGGTGGTCCTCAACAACAGCCCCCACGAGCAGACCCGCGAGATCCCCGTCCGGGCCGAGAGCCGGCTGCGGGAGGGGATGGCCCTCAAGGAGCTGCTCACCGGCGAGACCGTGACCATCCAGAACGGCCGCATCCACAGCAAGCTGGGCGGCAAGCAGGCCGCCATCTACATGCCCCTGGACAAGCTCTGACCGACCGACCTCCCCGAGGGAGGAACGAAAGAGCCGCCCGGAGCCGCGCAGGATGCGGTTTCGGGCGGCTCTTTCGTCTTCAGGGTACGAAGCCTGAAGCGACCGGAAGGCCCCGCTCAGTGGACGCCGCTGGCCAGCCGTCCCAGACCATCGGGGTCGGTCACCCGGACCCTGTGGCCCTCGTNNCGGAAACCCCTCGGTCGCCTCGCCGGAAGCGATCCAGGAGCGTCGACCCCGCGGAGAGCCGAAGCCCGGGCCCGTCGTGAAGCACGAGCGGAGAACGGGAAACTGAAGGGAATCCGGAGGGGCCCAGGGGTGCCCGTAGAAACTCAACGGCTGCACAGCGGTTCTTCTGAGACAGGAACATGCAGCAGGGTGAGGGCACAACGGTGGGGATGGCGGGAAGCGAAGACGGACAGGCTCCGACGGCGGGCCAGGACGGGTTGCTCAGGGCGCTCGTCGCGAGCGCCCGACAAGGCGTGGTCGTTCTCGATCGGGACCTGCGCTACCTGGTCTACAATCCGTTCATGGTGGAACTGAGAGGCATCCCGGCCGAGAACGTGATCGGCCAGGTGGCAGGGGAGGCCTTCCCGGACCTGCTCGAACGCGGGATCGTGGACGTGTGGCGCCGGGCCCTGGCTGGCGAGACGGTCATCAGCCCCGACGTCCCCCACCTCATGCCGGGATCGGGCCGAACCGTCTGGGTTTCGGGCACCTGCAGCCCGATCTGGTCGGCCAGCGGCGAGGTGGTGGCGGCGCTGGGCGTCATCCACGACATCACAGACCGCAAGATGGCGGAGCTCCGGGTACAGGACAGCGAGCAGAGATACCGGACGCTTGTCGACAAGCTGAATGTCGGCATCTTCCAGAGCACCCTGGACGGTCGATTCCTCCACGTCAATGAAGCCGTGGCCCGACTTGCGGGGTACGATGGGGCTGAGGATGCCGGGAGGGTCTGGGCGCCTGAGGTCTACGTCGATCCGACGCAGCGGGGGCGCCTCCTGGAGATCCTCCTCCGAGAGGGCCGAGTCCAGGATGCCGAGATCGAGACCCTCAAGAAGGATGGCACCACCTATTGGGTCTCCCTGAACATGGTCCTCCTGCGCGACTCGCAGGGAAATCCGGAGTCCCTCATGGGCGCCCTCACCGACATCACCCAGCGCCGGCGCATGGAAGAGGACTTGCGGGCAAGCGAAGAGCGGTTGCGGGCAATCATCGAGCAGGCGCCCATGGCGATGGCCATCGTGGG
>DCTU01000276.1 GCA_002329445.1 bacterium UBP9_UBA1432 | reverse complement strand
CGGCCGCTCCTGCCGCTCCGGCGACGCCGACGGGGATGGGCGCTGCGGCGCCGGCTGCCGCTCCCAGCCCGATGGGTGGAGCCGCACCGGCCGCTCCTGGCGGCGCCTCGCCGATGGGCGCCCCGGGCCTGGGGCTCCCCGGAATGGGGAAGGCCGCCATGCCGGGAATGGGGATGGCCACTCCGCGGACGGCCTCGCCGGCCTCCACGGCGGGTTCCACCGCCGCCAGCGGTGCCGGGATGGGCGCGGCAGCGGCTCCCACGCCGGCAGCTCCTCCCGCTTCCAGCAGCGGCGGCCAGGATGCCAGCTTCTCGGTGGCCGAGGACCGGGTGACCGTCAACCTCAACACCCTGAAGAGCTAGGAACCGGGGCGCGCGCCCCTTTTAGAAGAGGCGGGCCCTCGCGGGTCCGCCTCTTCTTGCTCTTCCCCGAGGCGATCCCGCCGCAGGCTCTGGAGGTCGATCCGATGCGCTCGGAGGCGATCCGCCCGCCTTGCGCTGGAGGGCCTCAGAGCGTGGCGATCACCCGGGTGTCCTTCTGCAGGTCGTGATAGATGGCCTCGAGCTGTTCCCGGCTGGTGGCATGCACGGTCATGACCACCGACACGTAGCGCCCCTCCCGACTGGGGCGGACCCGGATCTGCCTGGACTCCAGCCCCGGCGCGTAGCGCCGTACGATCTCGGCGACGTGCTGGGTGAAACCCTCTTCGGCCTTCCCGAAGGCCTTGATCTCGAACTCGCAGGGGAAGACCAGAGGGCTCTCCTGCGAGGGGTCGAGGGGAGGCTGGTTGGGGGTGCTCACGGGGCGCTCCTTCCGGGGGACTCCCCATGGCGCCAGGGGATCCTGCCTCGGGCGCCATGGGGGCGGGGCCTGGTCAGTGGTGATGCCCGTGCGGGCCGTGCACGTGGCCGTGGGCCAGCTCCTCGGGCGTGGCCGCCCGGATCCCGGCGATCTCGACGTCGAAGTCCAGGTCCTGTCCGGCCAGGGGGTGATTGGCGTCCAGGTGGACCTCCGTCTCAGCCACTTCCAAGATCCGGGCCACCATGTGCTGCTCTCCGCCGTGCAGTTGCACCATCATGCCGGGCTGAGGCTCGGTGTCCCCGAAGGCCTGGCGATCGACCGAGAACTTCAGGTCGGGGTTGAGCTCGCCATAGGCCTGGGAGGCAGGGACGTGGACCTTCTTCTTGCCCCCCACCGCCATGCCGTCCAGGGCCTGCTCCAGGCCCGGGATGATGTTGCCGTGACCGTGCAGATACTCCAGGGGGCCCTCGCTGGACTGGTCCAGCACCTTCCCCTTCGCGTCGGTCAGCGTGTAGTTCATCGCGACGACCTGGTCCTTGGTTACCATGCGGGTCTCCCATCTGCGGCCCGCTTCACGCGGGACTTGGGGCGCGCCTTCGGGGCAGGCCTGGGTTTTCCTGGCCTCTGCGCTGGAAGGAGGGGACTGGCCGCTGCACCGGGAAGGCCCGGCCGCGTGATCGTCCTGCTCTTCCTTCTCGCCCTTCTGGTCGCGATCAATGCTCTGTTCGTGGCCGGCGAGTTCGCGACGGTGGCGGCGCGCAAGTTCCGGGTCGAAGCGCTGGCCGATCGGGGAGACCCCGCCGCCCTGCGCCTTCTTCCCCACGTGGCCGACGCCGCGTCCCTGGACCGCTACGTGGCCGCCTGCCAGATCGGCATCACCTTGTCCAGCCTGTTGCTGGGCGCCTTGGGGCAGCGCCGCCTGGCCGCCTGGATCGGTCCGCCGATGCAGGAATGGTGGGGGCTGGAGCCGATGGCCGCGGCCTCGGTCTCGGCCACGGTGGTCCTGTTGGGGCTGACCGGATTGCAGGTGGTGTTGGGCGAGCTGGTCCCCAAGGCCGTCGCCCTGCGCCATCCCGAGCAGGTGGCCCTGGGCCTGACGCTGCCGATGAACCTTTCGCTTCGCGCCTTCTCGTGGTTCATCGCCCTTCTGAACGGATCGGGGAACCTGGTCCTGAGGCTTCTGGGAATCCCTCTGCATGCCCATCGTCACGTCCATTCTCCGGAAGAGCTCGAGCAGCTTCTGGCCCACGGAGTCCAGGCCGGGACCCTGCAGGTCGAAGAGCACCGGCGCCTCAAGCAGGCGCTGCGCTTCGGTCGGCGTCCGGTCCGCGATGTCATGGTGCCGCGCACGCGCATCACGGCCTTGGACATCGGTTGCGAGCTGGAAGAGGTTCTCAGCGTCGTGGAGGCCTCGCCCTACACCCGCTTCCCGGTCTACCAGGAAACCGAGGACACGATCCTCGGCATCCTCCACCTCAAGGACCTCTCGCTGGCCCTGGCTTTGGAGGAACGACCCGCCGACCTGCGCTCGCTCCTCCGCCCGGCCCTGGTCTTCCCCTCCTCGTTGGCGGTAGACGCCGTCCTGGAGGGGTTGCGCCGCGAGCGGTCGCACCTGGCCATCCTGGTGGACGAGTATGGGGGGACCGAGGGCATGGTCACCTTGGAGGATCTCCTCGAGGAGGTCCTGGGAGAAATCGACGACGAGTTCGACCGGGCTCGTCCGGACATGGTCCGGGTCTCGCCGGGACAGTACCTGGTGCGCGGGACCGTGCCCTTGAGTGAACTGGAGGAACTGACCGGGATGCGCTCGGAGGTTCGCGAGGTCCACACCGTCGGAGGCCTGGTGATGCACCTCCTGGGCCAGGTCCCGGAACCCGGCCAGAAGGTCCGCTGTTCCGGCTTTGAGCTGAAGGTGGAGGAGATGCGGCTGCGCCAGGTCACCCGGGTTCGGGTCCGGATGGTGGAGGGCTCGTGAGCTTCCTGGTGCTGGGCGGGATCATCCTGGCCCTGATCCTCTTCAATGCCCTCTACGTGGCGGCCGAGTTCGCGCTGCTGGCCGTCCAGCCCACCCAGTTGGAGCAGAAGGCGGGCCAGGAGCCCTGGGCAGCCCGGATGCTGGCCGTCCTGCACGACTCAGCCCGCCAGGACCACTACATCGCCGTGGCCCAGGTGGGGATCACCCTGGCCAGCCTGGGGCTGGGCATGTACAGCGAGCACGCCCTGGCGGGACTCTTCCTGCCCTACCTCGAGGCCCTGCCCCTGGGTGAGGTGGCGGCCCACGGTCTGGCCACCGGGTTTTCCCTGCTCCTGCTGACCTACCTGCACATCGTCCTGGGCGAGATGGTCCCCAAGAGCCTGGCCTTGATGCACTCCCTGGCCACGGCGCGCTTCGTCGAGCTGCCGATGCGCCTGAGCGCCTTCGTTCTGGGACCCATGGTCTGGGCCCTGAACTCTCTGGGAAACTTGATTCTCCGCCTCTTGAAGCTGCCCATCTCCCAGGACCTGAGCCTGGTCTACTCACCTGAAGAGCTGCGACTGGTCTTTGCCGAGAGCCGGGAAGGAGGGGCCCTGGCCCCCGAACAGCACGAATGGCTGCAGAGCCTTCTGGGTCTGCGCGAGCGGACGGTCCGCCAGGTCATGGTGGCCCGCACCCGCGTGGTGGGCCTCTCGGTCGAGGCCACGGTCCTGGAGGGGCTGGAGCGCGTCCGCGAGGAGGGATACACCCGCTACCCCCTCTTCGAGGGCGATCTGGACCATCTGCTGGGCGTGGTCCACGTGCGGGATCTCTTCGGGGCCCTGCGCCGAGGTCAGCCGGATCGGCCGATCCGCGACCTGATGCGGGCCTGCCCCTACCTGCCCGAGAGTCTCCACCTCGACCAGGCCCTGGACCGGATGCGCGCCGAGCAGGCGCACATGGCCGTGGTGGTGGACGAGCATGGAGGCACGGCGGGGATCGTCACCCTGGAGGACCTGGTCGAGGAGGTCTTCGGCGAGGTCTTCGACGAGTTTGACGACGACGAACCCCCCCCGGTCGGGGAGTTGGGCCCGGGAGAGTGGACCGTCCAGGGGGACGTGCTGTTGGAGGACCTCTCCGAGACGGTGGGGCGTCCGCTCCTGCGCGAAGGGGTCGAGACCGTCAGCGGCCTGCTCCTGGACCTCCTGGAGCGTCCCCCCGAGGTGGGCGACCGGGTCGAATGGCAAGGAGCCACCTTCGAGGTGTCGGAGGTCGCCGACATGGTGGCCGCCCGGTGCCTGGTTCGCCTTTCGCCGGGGTCGGATTCCGAGAACCCCACGGCTTGAGGAGGTCTTCGAGCAGTCGGACTCGACCAGGAAGAGCGGGGCGGATCAGTTCAGGACATGGTTCTCGCCCAACTCCCGGAGCCACTCGCGGACCCGCTCGGCGGCCATCTCCGGGCTCATGTCCGGAGCGGCGGGCGTTGTCTGCGCGGTGTGCCGGATCAGCTCGGCCACCGTCCGGGTCCCATCCAGGAGGCCCGCCAATCCGATCGCGCCCTGGCTGAGCCAGGCCGGCTGGTTCCAGGTCGGGTCGTGGAACTCGGCCTTGCCGTGGCCGCTGAGCAGGTCCTTCCACAGACCGGCGACCTGGGGGCCCAGCGCCGGTCGGGAATCCAGCTCGGGCCTCCAGGACGGGTCCCCGAAGCGCTCCTTGTCGTCCAGCCACGGCCCGACCGTGGGCACGACACCGTGCAGGGGCATCCCGACCCGGCGCTCCTCCGACCAGCCCGGGTGGTCGGCGGGCAGGCGCCGGGCCAGGGCTACGCCGATGGCCATCCCCTCGATGCCGTGGGCCCGGTAGGATTCCAGGTAGCGCTCGAATTCCGACGTATAGGCCTGGGGGTCCCCCGTGTAGGGAAGGTGACGGGTGATGAAGTAGCCCAGCGGGACATCCGAGAAGTGCAGCAGCGTCAGGCCCCACCCTGAATCGGTTCCCAGCCAGGAGCGCATCCGCTCCAGGAAGGGGCGGCCAGGGATCCGAGGGTAGTTGGTGACCATCGCCAGGGTGCCCCCGAGCGCCAGGTGGGACTCCAGGCCTCCGAAGATCCGGGCTACCACGTCCTCGCCGCCCTCGCCGCCGGTCCGGTAGGCGGCCATGGTGCGGTCGGGGGTGGGCACGAAGGGCGGGTTGACGGTGACGAGATCGAAGGTCTCGCCGGCCACCGGCTCGTACAGGTTCCCTTCGCGGAACTCGACGCGCGGGTCGCACCCATTGAGGGCGGCGTTGAGCCGGGCGAAGCGCAGGGCCCGGGGGTTCAGGTCCACCCCCACCACCGACTCGGCGTGCTGCGAGGCCAGGATGGCGTGGATCCCCGAGCCGGTGCACAGGTCCAGCGCTCGACCGACGGGCGTGCGCGGCGTGGTGCGGGCCAGCATGTAGCTGTCCTCGCCCAGCTCGTAGACATGGCTGGGAAACTTCACCTGGGCCATCACCCGGTCGGTGAAGACCCAGGTGCGCTGGCACGGGTGCAGGTCGGCCCGGGCGATCACCCCGTCCGGGACCGCGCTGAGCAGGCCGGCCTGGACCAGGGCCTCCACTCCGGCGCCGGTCAGGGCCGCCTCGAGGCGGTTCCGGGGCACCTTCTGGCCCAGGAGCCACAAAGCGGTCAGGTCGGCCCGGGCTGAGTCCTCCTGCCGGCACCGCCACAGGTAACCGGGGATCTCGCGGAATTGCAGGAACGGCAGATCGGGGACTCCGAGCACCTCCAGGACGCCCTGCTCGGTGTAGTCTGCTTCCCGCAGGCGGGGGGGCAGGAAGTCCAGGAGCGTCGGTCGGGGGCCGGCACTGTCGACGCGGTGGGTGACGAGGTTCTCGAGCTGCATGCCGCCTGCTGCAGGTCCTGTTCTCTAGGGTTCGACGATCACCCGGTCGGTGGCCCCACGACCGAAGGTCTCGGGATGGTACATCTCCTCGGCCTTGGGCGGGGGGACCACGAAGTGGCCGGGGGTGGTGGCACGAGAGATGTAGGTGTACTCGTACACCCCTTCCCACAACAGCGAGGTGAAGGCCTCGGCCCGCTCATCCCGCAGGTTCTCGTGCTCGTACCAGGGCCCCCACCACCAGAATCCGGGCCGATTGGCCTTCTTGGTGACCTCCTCGGGCAGCTTCTCGGTCACGGCCAGCGTCGGGTTCAGCGGCTCCAGGCCCGCCGGCAGGGGGTCCACCAGGGCCACGTGGGTCCGACGGGCGGGCGCCACCATGCTGACCCGCGTCTGCACCCGGGCGCCGGCCCGGATCCGCCAGGTCCCGTCGGCGTCCCGGCGGACATCCTTGGGGTCGTCGACGGCCTGGTAGGTGCGCTGCACCGTGAAGCCGTGATCGGCAGGCTCCATGTGCAGGTCCTTGGGGGCGTAGCGCATCCCGATCCGGTAGTAGAGCCGGCCCGGGCCCTGCTTGGTCAGAACCAGGTCCTGGCGACCCTTGCCGGCCAGCCAGGACATCGGGATCCCGGTGTGCCTGCGCTCGGCCGAACGGCCCTGGAACCTCTGCTCTCCGGCAAAGGCCTGGCCCAACCACATGCGGGCCACGAAGTCGGGCGTGGTCTTCTCGTAGGTCTGGAAGTAGCGATCCAGGGCCAGCAGGATGAACACGTTCTCCTGGGTGTTGCCCCAGCGCCCCCGGGTGCGGTGGTCCAGGAGTCC
>DCTU01000158.1 GCA_002329445.1 bacterium UBP9_UBA1432 | reverse complement strand
CTCCTGCCACCGAGCCGCCAGCCCCTCCTCCACCAGCCAGGCCGCTGCGGGATCTCGCCTGGGCTGTCGGATTCCTGGCCCTGCTCTTCGGGCTGTCGGTGGCCGGCTACCACGCCCTGCTGACCTGGAAGGCCGGCGTCGACACCGGTTCCGAGGTCCGCTACGAGCAACCGACCTGGTCCTCCCAGGGTTCGCACCTGGCCTACCTTCGGGTCGAGACCCCGACGGTCGCCGGCAGAGGGACGATTCGCAGCCAGCTCTGGGCCTCAGGACGCTTTGGCGACCACCGCCAGCTCCTGGCCGAGCTGCCCCCGGGACACTTCCGGATTCTGGGATGGTTGCTGGATGACACCCGGGTGATCCTGCAGCCCCTGGAGGAATCGGCCGAAGGTCCAAGATTCCTGGACGTCGCCACCGATGGGAGCGGCGGTCGCTGGGTCCGGTTCTCTGACGCCAGGATGCGAGTGGTCGGGAACGGACAGCGCGAGATCTTCCTCGAGCGGCCCCACCGCAACGCCGACGGGCGCGTCTCGGGAGTCGAGCTGGTGCAATGGCGCCCCGACTCAACCGGGTTTTCGCCGCTGGTGACCATCCCCAGCCGAGCCGCCGAGCAGGTCCGCATCGAGAGCGTTGCGGCAGCCCCGGACGGGCAACGCCTGGCCCTGGTCTTGCGAGCTCCGGCCCAGGGAGGTCCCATGGGGGTGTGGATCTTCCACCGCTCGCGACGAACCCTGACCTGGACCACCATCTCGGCGGCCGAGGCTCGGGACCTGCGACTGGACTGGTCAGGTGACTCACGCTCGCTGGTCGGAGCGGCCTGGCTGGGCGAGAGCTCGGAACTGTACCTGGTCCGCGACGATCCCGATCCCATCCCGACGCGGATGCGCACCTCGTCCGGACCGCTGGCCTTCCGTCCGGTCTGGCCTCGGGATGGCAACCGGGTCCTGCTTCTGGAAGACCAGCGTATCCTGGAGTTCGACTTCCAGACCCACCGCGCCCGGGTCCTGCTGGCCCCCGAGCGCCTCGGCCTCTTCCCGGAGGAGCTGGCCTTGTCTCCCCTGGGAAGCCTGGCCACCTTCCGAGCCCGCGAAGGTCCCGTCGAGGACCTGTACGTCCTGGATCTGCATGGAGGCCG
The DNA here is from genome assembly GCA_002329445.1 of bacterium UBP9_UBA1432. Taxonomy (GTDB): domain Bacteria; phylum Vulcanimicrobiota; class Xenobia; order Xenobiales; family Xenobiaceae; genus Xenobium; species Xenobium purgamenti. The sequence continues at coordinate 23,121 of DCTU01000158.1, read as the reverse complement.
ACCCGAGCCTCTGGGCCACGGAGCCGCCGAGCTGAAGGCGCGGCGCACCTTGTTGTATGAGATCGCCTCGGGGCTGGAGTTTGCGGTGGCTCACTGGAGCGGCAGGGAGCCACCGGCTTCCCGGTGAAGACATCCCGCGAGGTCAGAAGTGGTCGCGCTCTTCACCTACGCCAGCCTGGCAGACAGAGGGACCTACCTGGAGGTCGTCGGCCGCCATCCGGAAACGCTTCCGGCCCGGCTTGAGGGCTATCGCATCGCGCGTTCGTTGGGGTATGCCTACCTGGTCGAGGACCCGGGTTCCCAGGTTGAAGGTTTCCTGGTGCGCAACGTCCAGGCCCCGGACCTGTGGGTCCTGGATGACTATCACGCCTTGGCCGAGGGGCTCTACGAGCGCTGCCGCGTGCAGGTCCGGGTGGGCGAGCAGGGCCAGGAGGCCGAAGCCTACGTGGCCGGCCCGGCCATGAGCCCGGAAGCGACCTCCTCGGGATCCGGTGGCCATGCCTGACCGGCTCGACGCCCTTCCGGACGCGATCCCCTTCAGGGTCCCCCCGTGACCTGGACCTGGAGGCTGATCCGCGACCTGGACCGCTGGCTGGAAGCCGCCGTCCTGCGCCAGCTTGGTCCAGCCCAGCAACGAGCCGTGAACTGGCTGGTCCTGATCACCACCGCCCTGGGGCTGGGCCTGGCCTGGGCGACGCCCCGCAGTGCCTCCTTGACCTTGATGATGCCGATCGTGGCCGGGTGCTTCCTGAGGGGAACCCGACGGTTCTGGCTCCTGCCCCCCCTGGCGGCCTATCACTACTGGCTGGTCGGAAGCCTTCCCGACACGGTGATCTTCCTGGTCGGCGCCTCCACCACGCTGCTCTTCACCGTCGTCACCGCCGAGAAGTTCCGCACGGCCCGTCGCCAGGGGTCGGAACTGCGCCGCAGCCTGGGAGTGGCCCGCCACGTCCAGCGCGCCTTGGAACCCCCCGTCAGCACCGAGTGGGGTCTCCTGGAGATGGCCACCTCCATGCGCTGCTCCGAGACCCTGGGGGGGGACTTCATCTGCCTGCGGCCCGTGGGTCCGGACCGCTTCGGGATCCTGCTGGGCGACGTCATGGGCAAGGGCGTGCGCGCCGCCCTGGCGGCCGCCGTCGTCACCGGCCTCTACGGGGAACTGGCGCGGGAAGGCTTCGGTCCCTCGGCCATCCTGGAGATCACCAGCCGCCGCCTGCATGAACTCTTCGGCCGTTTCGAGCTCTTCGCCACGATGGCGGCCCTGGAGTATGACTCCAAGCGCAACGAATGGCGAGCTTCGGTGGCCGGTCACGACGCCCCGCTCCTGCTGCGCGCCGACGGCAGCGTCGAAGAGCTTCTGGAACGCGGTATGGCGGCCGGAATCGAGCCCGACGAGCACTATCAGGACATGCGCCGCCCGGCCCGACCGGGGGACCAGATCTTCCTGGCCAGCGACGGCCTGATCCCGGACGGACTGCCCGAGCTGGAGGTCTGCCGGATGCTGCTGGGGTCGGCGCAGGACCCGGCCGACCAGGCCCTGCAGAAGGTCGTCACGGACCTGCAGGGGCGCCTGCCTCCAGGATATCGCGACGATATGACCGGTCTTCTCCTGCGTCTGGCCGAATGACCCGCCAGGATCAACCCCCCGCCGGGGCCTGCGCGGCGGCCTGGGCCAGCTCCAGGCGGAGATCCTCCAAGGGAATCCCGTAGTTCAGGGCCAGGTCACGCACCGAGTCGAATCGGGCCATGGGGCAGCCCACGCAGGCCATCCGTCTGCGAATCAGGACCCTGATGGTGGCCGGCCACCTTTGCTGGAGTTCCTCAGCCGTCATGGTCTCCGGGATGCTCACCTCATCCATGCCCCGATCCATCCAATCCCCGGGTCTGCTCTGAGGCCATGCTGGCACAGACCCGGCCGCTCCTCCTTGCTCTGGGACAAGCCACACCTGGATCCGCCACCGACCGTGGCATTCGGCGGCGGACTCAGGTCACACCTCGGGGGCCATCAGATCTTCGGCCACCAGCACCAGTTGGTGCGGATGGCGCAGAACCACCCGGGCGCGCCCGGCCTCAACCAGACCCCGACGCTCCCAGTCGCTCAACACACGGCTCACGGTGAACTGGGTCGTCCCGATCATCTCGGCCAGGTCCTGACGCGAGAGGGGCAGGTCGATCAGGACCCCCTCCTCGACCCGACGCCCCGTCTGGTGCGCCAGGCGAAGCAAGGTCCGAGCGATCCGACGTTCGACCCTCTCGGTCGCCATCTCCCGAAACCGCGACTGGGCCTCGCTGAAGCGGCGCGAGAGCTCCTGGATCAACTTCCAGGACAACTGCGCCTGCTCCTGGACGTGTCGCTGGAAGACCTCCCGGTCCCAGCGAACGGCCAGGGACGGAGCCACGGCCAGGGCGCTGGCGGGATAGGGCTTGCCGTTGAGCGCCGCGATGCCCCCGAACATCTCACCCGGCGTGATGTAGCGCAAGGTCACCTGCTGCCCGTCGGGGGTCACCTGGCTCAGCTTCAGTCGACCGGTCAAGAGGACCTGGAAGGTCCGCGCCTCGTCCCCCTGATGGAAGGCGGCCGCCCCGGTGTCCAGCCGCAAGGGGGCGGCCCCCACCAGCAGTCTCTCCAGATCCGGATCCGCCAGATCCGCAAAGAGCGGAACCCCGCGAAGAAGAATCGACAAATCCGTGCCCGAGGGCAGGTGGGCGGAGGCCTGCTCTTCGGGACGTCCGGTGTCCTGGACCCCGTGCGCCATCACTCTGCGTCCCTTTGGGCGCTCAGGTCCCGGGGGCGACGGCATCTGCGTTGAGGGCCACCAGGGTCTCGAGAGGCAGGAAGGCCTGCTGCTGTTCGAGCCCCAGGTGGTCCACCAGGAACTGATGCAGGCGCTCGGCTCGTTTCAAGACGAGCGGAACCTCGGTCCCCAGGTCCAGCAGGTTCACGAGACGCTCGATCTCCTCTTCCAGGAAGCGATGGTCGGCCGCCAGTCGAGTCACCAGGGCCCCCCGGGAAGGATGCATCCGAGCCAGGACGGGGTGGAGTCGGCGCTCCTCCACGGCATGATGGAACTGGAATTCCATCCGCAGCGCGGCCAGCATGTCGCGCGCCGTCCCCGCGTGACCGCGCTCCAACATCCACAACGCGCAGCGGTACAGCCTTTGCAGACGCCGATGCACCTCATGGACCAGAGACCGGTATGGGGAGAGCAATTGGCTGCTCATGCGCACGACTCCGCAGGGCTCTTGGGGAAGCCGGCCCCCACCCGACCGGCGCCACGCCAAGATTCTGGCACGGGCCTCGTGCGGCATCTATGATCCAGGACAGTAGGCCGTCGCCTGAGCCAACGCCACAATCCCCGAAAAATCAGCGCTTCAACGCAGCAAGGCCAAGCCCAGCGGAGCCTGCCCGACGCGATAGCGCCCGGCGACCTTCAACGTGGCCAGGTCGACCACCGCCACTTCGCCCGAGGAGGCCATCGAGACGTACAGCCGGTGCCCGTCGGAGAGAATCTGCCCGGGTGAGCCTTCCCCCAGCCGGACCCTCTCGAACTCCGAGGGGTTGGAGGAATCCTCGTAGACGATCAGCTCTCCCCGCAGCGAATCGGTCACGTAGGCCCGGCCGTCCTGAAGAAGCAGTCCCGCCGGCGACTCGAGCAGATGGGTGAAGTGCCGGACGAGCACTCCCGAGGGCTCCAGGACCCGGACGAAGGGCGGCGCGGGCTCGCCGGGTCCTCCCCCGACCACATAGACCCGGGTGCCGGTCGCATTCTGCTCGACCTGGTTCCCAGGCACGCCGATGGGGACGGTCGCCCCCAGGGACATCGACGGGACCTCCAGAGCGGTCATGGTCCGATCCCCCGGGTTGACCACCCAGGAAGTGGAGCCGACCTGGTCGGAGATCCCGCGAGCCAGGGTTCCCGTCCGGAGGAGTCCGGAGAACTGGCCATTCTCCGGTTCCAGGAAACGGATCCCCCCTTCGGTGGGGAAAGAGACCACCCCGCGCGCGGCTCCGGCCACATCGAAGCCTCCCGGTGGAACGCTCAGGACCGCGATGGTGCGGCGCACCCCTTCGACGGCCAGCATCTGGCTGGTCATGGTGGTGACGAAGATCCTGCCCTGGGCAGAGAAGAGGTATTGAGGGTTCTGGGGCAGCGGCAGGTCCTCCACGTGACCGTCGGTCAAGCGGAGGATGGTCAGGGAGGCCCCCTTGGAGTTGGCGACAAAGAGCAGACCTTCAGGGGCAGGCCCGGGGCGAAGCCACCCTTGCAGGCGAACCCGAGCTCCCGAGTTGACCTGCACAGGCTCTTGAAGATGGGCCAGGACCTGACCTTGCGCATCCAGCGCGCTCACCCGCAGCACCCACCCCCCCACCGGCACCTCGGGCACCTCGCAACTGAAGTCCGCGGACCCCGCCGCCTCATATCCGCGAATGGGACCCACCCGATCCGACCCCTGGGGCTGGAGGATCTCGATCCGGTAGCGGACGGTGGTCTCGGGCGGTCGGATATCCGGAAGGGTGGGCTGGCCTGAACCGGCGACCTGAACCAGGAGGGTCCCGGTTGAAGAAGACTCTCCGCAACCCGCCACGAGAGTGGCCAGCAGCGTCAGGATCGCCAGGAAGAAAGGGTGCACACGATTCACCCGGGGGTGTTTGTCCCCGCTCGGGGACCTCCTCCTGAGGCCTGGCTCCCGCGCGGACACCCGCGAGAGGGATTCAAGAAGTTGATCCCCGTGGATGGGAAGGAAGTCCTTGGGGCGAAGCGAATGCAGCCTGCGAATGCCGGTTCTCGAACATGAGATCGGCCCACCGCAACGGGCCCAAAGGCCTCGCGGTCGAGTTTCCGGCAAAGGAGGTGAAAGAAAGATGAAGGCTCTCCGCGTTCTCGTTTGTGCTATGTTGTTCGCGGCCCTCATGGTCACTGCCGCTGGGGTGGCAACCGCCAATGACAACACCCTGCAGCCGAACCACCAGATGGCTCCGGGCGTGTGGTACTACAGTTGGATTGGACCGGGCTCCCTGGAGTTCGGGGTTCCCGACCAGGGGACGATGTGGCAGAAGGACTTCGAAGGCGAGGTCCGCTACATCGACTCCAAGTTCATGGCCATCGCCGCTGACGGCAGCGGTGACATCATGAACTTCTACCTCTACCCCAACCTGACCGAGTGCACCCCGTCCTTTGACGGCGTCCGCGTCGGCTCGCACGTGAAGGTTCGTTCCGACGACCGTCACCGCGTCCGTTGGGTGAAGGTGGTCCCGTTCCACGAGTGGCTTCACGCGCAGTCCAAGTAAGGTCGGCGCACAAGCTCTCGACGACGGCCCTTTCGGCCTGAAAGCCGGAGGGTCGTCGTTTCTCTTTGCGACAGGCCCGCTGGCCCGGGTTGGAGAAGCCGACGGCTTGACCTTGCGCCGAATCCTCCATGTGGACATGGACGCCTTCTTCGCCTCGGTTGAGCAGCGCGACCATCCCGAGTGGTCTGGAAGGCCCCTGATCGTGGCCGGGGCTCCCCAGACCCGGGGAGTGGTGGCCGCCGCTTCCTACGAGGCCCGGGCCTTTGGCATCCGCTCGGCCATGGCCAGCGCCGCCGCCGAGCGACTGTGCCCCCACGTGATCCGCGTCCCTCCACGCCACGAACGCTACCGCGAGATCAGCCGGGAAATCCAGGACCTCTTCCGGGACTACACCGACCTGATCGAACCGATCTCGCTGGATGAGTGTTTCCTGGACCTCAGTGAATACTGCGCTCGACAGCGGCTTCCCCTGGCCCGGATCGCCCGCGAGATCAAGACGCGAATCCGGCAGCAGACCGGCCTGACCGCCTCGGCCGGAGGAGCCCCCAACAAGTTCCTGGCCAAGATCGCCTCCGACCTGAAGAAGCCGGACGGCCTGGTGATCGTGCCTCCCGGCCAGGCCGAAGCCTTCCTGGCCCCCCTCCCGGTGGAGCGGATCTGGGGGGTTGGCCCTGTCCTGGCCAGCCGACTGCACGCCCTGGGCATCCGGACCATCGGCGAGCTGGCCGCGAAATCACCCGCCTGGTTGGAGCTGACCTTCGGCCGGCTGGGGGTGGAGATGGAGCTTCTGGCCCGAGGCCTGGATGAGCGCCCCGTCGTGCCCTGGCGCGAACCCCGGTCCCTCTCGGCCGAGAACACCTTTGCTCGGGACGTCCAGGATCCCCAGACCGTGCTCGAGGAGATCGCCTCACAGGCCGAGGAGGTGGCCCGACGTCTGAAGGGTCACGAGGTCGTCGGCCGGACGGTCACCTTGAAGCTGCGCTACGCCGATTTCACCACGATCACCCGCAGCCGGACGTCGCGACGGCCCGTCGAGACGACCGGGCAGATCGAGTCCCTGGCCACCCGGCTTCTGAGCCGGACCGAATTCCCCCAGCGACCCGTCCGCCTGGTCGGCGTCGGGGTCTCGGGCCTTCTGGACCGCCTCCGCCCCGTACAACTGGAGCTCTTCGACCACGAGGAGTGAGCCTCTCCCAGGCGAACACGCGCCGATGCACAAGCCCACCCCCATCAGCGGATTCCCCGAGTGGCTCCCGGCCCAGAGGCTGGAGGAGCAGCGTTTCCTGGACACCATCCGGCAGGTCTACGAGCTGTACGGCTACACCAGCCTGGAGACCAGCGCCGTCGAGCGCGTCGAGGTCCTTCAGGCCAAAGGGGAGGTCGACAAGGAGATCTACGGGCTGGGACGCCTGAGAGGACAGACGAATCGTTGGGAGCTGGCCCTCCACTTCGACCTGACGGTGCCGCTGGCCCGCTACGTCGCCCAGAACTACGGAGACCTGACCTTCCCCTTCAAGCGCTACCAGATCCAGAAGGTCTGGAGAGGCGAGCGCCCCCAGGAGGGCCGCTTCCGGGAATTCTACCAGGCCGACGTCGACGTAATCGCCGAGGAGCGGCTGCCTCTGCACTTCGACGCCGAGATGCCGGCGCTGATCCACGACCTGTTCCAACGCCTGGGGATCCGGGCGCTTCTGCGCCTCAACAACCGCAAGGTCCTCAAAGGATACTACGAGGGCCTGGGCCTGGCCGAGGAGCGCGTTCCCGAGGTGCTCCGAGAGGTCGACAAGCTGGAGAAGATCGGCCCGGACGCGGTCCGGCGCACCCTGGAAGAGTCGGGCCTGGATTCCACCCTGGCGAGCCGCTGCCTGGAGCTGTCCGCCCTGAAGGGGACGGGTCCTGACGTGATCCGACGGGCCCGAGCCCTGGGCGTCCGGCACCCCGTGCTGGAGGAGGGCCTGGAGGAGCTGGCCTTCGTGGCGACGGAGCTGAGCCATCTGCCCGCCGACCAGGTGATCTTCGACCTGGGCATCGTGCGGGGCCTGGACTACTACACGGGGACCATCTACGAGACCACCCTCCCCGAGCATCCGGGCCTGGGCAGCATCTGCTCGGGCGGGCGCTACGAGAACCTGGCCTCAGAGTTCATCAACCGCAAGCTTCCCGGGGTCGGCATCAGCATCGGCCTGTCTCGCCTGCTGGCCCACCTCTTCGGCTCGGGGACCCTGGCTTCGACCCGCCAGACCCCCACCGAGGTCCTGGTCCTGTGGCCCTCCGCAGAGCTCCGCCAGGCCTGCCGGGACATCGCGGGCCGACTGCGCGAGGCCGGTGTCCCCACCGAAATCTTCCATGAGCCGCTGGCTCTGAAGAAGCAGATCCGCTACGCCGACCGCAAGGGAATCCCCTACGTGCTGTTCCCCTACCACTGGACCCCCGAGGAGGACCTGGTGGAGATCAAGCAGCTCGCCAGCGGAGAGCAGGAGGAGCTGCCCCTGGGGACCTGGTGCGCCCGGCGCCGGCCGTCCGCCTGATCGTCCCGGTGCCTGAAGCGGGGAGGTGAATCCTTGAAGACCGAGCGGATCCGCGTCGACCAGGCCCTGGTGGAGCGCGGCCTGGCGCCCAGCCGCGAGAAGGCCCAGGCCCTGCTGATGGCCGGAGAGGTCTTCATGTCCGGGCAGCGCGTCGACAAGCCCGGAACCCGGATTCCCCGGACAGCCGAGCTGGAGGTGCGGGGCCGAGGCCTCCCCTTCGCCAGCCGAGGCGGGCTGAAACTGGAGAAGGCCCTGGAGGTCTTCGACATCCAACCGGAGGGCCTGGTGGCCGTGGACCTCGGCGCCTCGACGGGCGGGTTCACCGACTGCCTCCTGCAACGGGGAGCCCGGCGCGTCCACGCGGTGGATGTGGGCCGGGGTCAACTGGACCAGCGCCTGCGCCAGGACCCCCGGGTCGTGGTGCGCGAGCGCACCAATGCCCGCTTCCTCAAACCCGAGGATCTGGGCGAGACCGTCGACCTGGCGACGCTGGACCTGTCGTTCATCTCGCTGGAGCTGGTCCTTCCCGCAGTGCGCGACCTGGTGAATCCGGGCGGCGCGGTGGTGGCCCTGATCAAGCCCCAGTTCGAGGCCGGTCCGGCCCGCGTGGGCCGCGGAGGCGTCGTCCGCGATCCGGAGGTGCACCGCGACGTGCTGCGGGGCCTCCTGCGCCGGGTGAGCGCACTGGGCTTCACCCTCTTCGGACTGACCTTCTCTCCGGTTCGCGGACCGGCTGGCAACATCGAGTTCCTGGCAGGGTTCCGGCGAAACGGCGGGGAACTGCTCAGCGACCTGGAGGAGCGCGTCTCCCGAGTGGTCGAGGAGGCCTGGACGGCCTTCGAGTCCCCCTCCTGAAAAGGAGCCCCCGTGTCGCGACAGGCCAAGGTCGGTGGGTTGTTCCTGGCGTTCTTCGCCATGTTGTTGTTCCTCTCGCCGGGCCTCTCCCAGCGCTCGACGGTCCTGGGCAACTCCTACACCCTGCTCTTCGAAGAGGTCAACGGCCTGCGCGAGGGGGATGGCCTGAAATTCTCAGGGGTTTCGGCGGGACGGATCGCCGAAATCGACTTCAGCACCAACAGCCAGAAGCAGGAATTCGGGGAAGAAGCCCAGGTCGCCGTCCTGGTCGTCACCGACTTCGGCGTCCAGATCCCCGAAGACAGCCGGGCTTCGGTCGAAGGCACCATCGGCGGCATGCGCTGGGTCGAGGTCACCCCCGGGAAGTCCTCGCGCTTCCTGCGCCCGGGAGCCGTCGCCCGGCTCCGACTCAAGCCGAGCCAGAACAACGAACTGGAGGCCAGCCTGGCGGGCTTGAAGGAGATGAACGCGCGGACCGTCACCCTGCGGGCTTCCCTGGAAGACCCGGCCTTCCGCCGGCGGATCAAGGATCTGGCCTCCAACGCCCGGTTCTACAGCAATGAACTGGAAGGTCTCAGCCGCCAGGCGCAGGCCCGGGTGGCCGGCATGAACCGGCAACTGGACGAGCGTCAGAAAGCAATCCTCGGTCAACTGGACCGGATCAGCGCCCAGGTGGACCAGGCCCGCCGCCGGACCGAAGAGCTGGTTCCACGACTCAACGAAGAGGCCAGGGCCTGGGAATCCCGGATGGAGGCCTCCGGCCCCCGGATCCAGGCCATGATCGACCGGGCGGACCGCGAGACCCGGAGGTTCCGGGAGATGGCCGAACAGGCCGAGGAGCGGGTCCACTCCGCCGGGCTGGACGAATCGGTCCGCGAGAAGCTGAGCCGGATGGCCCAGCGGACCGAAGAGATGGCCACCATGGCCGAGGACCTGCACATGGTCTCTTCCAATCCCGAGACCCAGGCGGAGCTGCGAGAGATGGTGACCCGCTCCCGACGCCAGGCCGAGGAACTGCGCCGGAACCTGGAGCGCTGGGAGAGATCCATCCCCTGAAGGCGTTGAGGGGACCGGGAGGCGCTCTTGGCTGCTCGAGAACCGCTTGAACCGCGACCAGGCGACCTGGCATCCCTGTCCTCCCGCCACGCCGGAGCGGTGGTCCTGGTCTGTCTGGCCCTCCTCTTCCTCTCGGTTCACCTGGCGGCCCACCGGTTGGGTTTCCAGACCGACCCGGTCCGCCTGCTGTCCGTCGGGGATCCGGTCCGGCGGAGCATGGAAGAGCTGAGCCGGGAGTTTCCCAATCCCCAGGATCTGGTCGTGGTGATCGACGGTGGCAGCGCCCCGGTGCGGCAGGAGGCGATTCGAGACCTGACGGGCTGGCTGGAGCGAGAGCCGGGAGACTTCAGGCAGCCTCTGGGCGGTCTGCACCTCCCCGCCTTGCGCGAAGGAGCGCTGGGCTACCTGGACCAGGCCCGGGTCGTGGAACTGGCCTCGGAGATCTCGACCCTGCGCCCCCTGGCGCTGGCCCTGAGCGAATCCCAGGACCTCACCGAGGTGCTCGCCCGCTGCCGACACCTGCTCGGCCAGTCCGGGCCGGGCACCTCGGAGAGGGCAGCCGCCTTGGAAGCGCTCCTGGACCGGGTGCTCCAGCGGCTCCAAGGACGGCCCGATCCAAGCTGGAGATCCCCCTGGGAGAGGCTCCTGGACGGGCTTGTCCCTCACATCCCCCTGGGGACGCTGGACCTGAAGACCCTCACCCTCTACCAGACCCGGGACGGAGGCCGCAAGCACCTGCTCCTGGTCGCGCCCGCCTCGGCGGACTGGCAGGCCGTGCGACGCTCGGCCGCGCGCCTGGAGGAAATCCTCGACCAGGCGCGTGCCCGTTACCCGGACCTTCGCTTCCGGGTGACGGGTGAAGGCCTGCTGATGCTGGACGAAATGGAGACCGCCATCCGGGACTCGGTCCGTTCGGCCCTTCTGGCCGTGGTGGGCGTGGGAGGCCTGATCGTCCTGGGCTTCGCCGAAGTCCGCCGCCCCATGCTGGTCATGTTGTCGGCCCTGCTGGCGATGGGTTGGAACCTGGGCCTGGTGAGCTGGCTCCCCGGGCACCTGAACGTGGTCACAGTCTGGGTCAACACCCTGGTCGTGGTCCTGGCGGCGGATCTGGGGATCCATCTCCTGTATCGCTACGAGGAGGAGCGCTGCAAAGGGTTGGCCGACGAGGAGGCCATGCGCGTCAGTCTGGCCCGGACCGGCCTGGAGAACAAGGTCGGCTGCCTGGCCGCCGCCGGCGCCTTCGCCCCTTTGCTGCTCAGTGACCTGGCCTGCCTGCGGGAACTGGCCCTGGTCGCAGCGACCGGGACGGCGATGGCATGGCTGGCCACCAGCACCGCGCTTCCGTCCATGCTGCTTCTGCAGGAGCGATCCCGACACCCTTCGCGGATCCGCCACCACGAGGACCGGGACCTGATCCGCGCGGAGCGTTGGGCATTGAAGAGCCCCTGGACGACGGTCCTGCTCTTCGCCCTGGTGACCGGCGCGCTGCTCGTCTGCTCAGGCCCGATCCCGGTGGCCTCCAACCTGCTCGAGATGCAGGATCCCGACCTGGACTCGGTGAGGACGGCCCGCTCGCTGGGCACCCGCTCGACGCTCCCCGCCCTGTGTCTGGCCCCCGACCTGGAAGCGCTGAGCCGGCTCGTGACCCGGCTCGAGGCCCTGCCCTCGGTGGAGCGGGTCGAGTCGCTGGCTCCGCTCTTTCCCGAGGACCTGCCGGCCAAGGCCTCACGGGTCCGGCGGATTCGAAGTGACGTGGAGGGGCTCTCCCTCCCCCGATTGCGCCCCCTGCGCGGATTGGAAGATTTGGAGCGGGCCGAAGGCGAACTCCAGGCCCTGGCTCAGACCGTGAACCGAGCCCTTCCAGGCTGGGACTCTTCGTCCCCGATGGCGGAACTTCACGCCACCCTCCAGAGTCTGGAGGCGGTCCTGCGAGATTCCGGACCGGGACCGGTCGAAGACGCGCTGGAGTTCACGCGCCTCGAGGTGACCCGGGACTTCCAGGCGACCCTGGGCCTGCTCCAGGCCCAGAAGGTCCCGCCTCCCCCTCGGCTGGAGGCCCTGCCCCAGGCCCTCTTGAGCCGGACCGTGGGGCGCAGCGGCCGCATCCTGGTGCGCGTCTACCCTCGCGAGGAACTCGATCAGACCGACTCCGTCCGACGTTTCCTGGCCGACCTTCGCAGGGTCGATCCCCAGGTCACCGGGGCGCCTGTCCTGATGGAACGCCTGACGGCAGGGACCTCCGAGGCACTCTTCCAGGCCACCCGGATGGCGGCCCTGCTCCTGGGGCTGCTGCTGCTTGTGTGCCTGCGCTCGCTGCACCGGAGTCTGCGCGCGCTCCTGCCCGCCGGGATGGGGTTGGTCGGGGGAGTGGCGGTCCTCTCGCACCTGGGCGAGCCGTGGACCCCGATCAACCTGCTGGCCCTGCCCCTGACCCTGGCCCTGGGCGTCGTGCTGGGAACCCACGTCGTGGAGCGGTTCATCCATCACCCGGGAGAGGGGCTCTTCGCGGTCTCCACCGGACCGGCCGTGGCCATCTCGGCCCTGACCACCTCGTGTGGCCTGGTCACCCTGGCCGGCTCCGCCCATCAGGGAATCGCCAGCCTGGGGCTGGCCCTGGCCGCAGGGCTGGTCCTGGCCACCCTGGGAGCACTCTTGCTGCTGCCCGCCCTGATCAAGATCATGAGGCGTTCCCGGATCCGCGCCTGACGGGGCGAGACTCAGTCCTCCTGGACCCGCAGGGCCCCTCCGCGCCCCGAATCCTCGACACGTTCGAGGATCCCGTGAACCAGGACCATGCTGGTTCCGGCCAGGAAGAGCATGGCCCCCAGGAATCCGACCATCGCGAGCAGGCCCTCCTGCGCTCCTGCCAGGCCGGTGAGTCGACCCAGAGTCGGGATGAAACCCGCCGCGGCGGCCAGAGGCGAAAGAGCCTGAGGGGCCACCACGAGCCCCATGCTCATCAGCAGCCATCCCTTCCAGCTCGAGACTCGCCTGAGCAGGGCCACCACCCCGACGAGCAAGGCAATCCCGGCCGGAATGGCCCCATGGCCGGACGGCCCGGTGACCAGGCCCGCCACGAACGCCAACAACAAGCAGGCGATGGCCATGCCCTGACTGGCGTGGGTGCTGCGCGCGCGCGCCGAGCTCCACAATCCCAGAAGCCCGGACGTCAGGGCCAGGGCCACCGAGAACAGGTAGAGATTCCCCAGATCCAGCAGGCTCAGGACCCCGGCGAAGACGTAGATCAGCAGGACCGGGAAGGCCAGCGTCATCTGGAGAAGAGGATGGACCAGCCCCCCCCAGAGCTTGCCGAAGACCACCTGCCGGGCCGTGATCCCGGTGAGCGCCAGGTCCTGCCAGGTTCGCCGATCCCGCTCCCCGGTCAAGGCGCCGGCCAGCAGGGCGGTGGAACGCACCGACAGGCTCAGCAGGAAGAGCACCAAGGTCCCCAACAAGCCGACCTGAAGGGGTCGAACCAGACTGCTCCCGGGATCCTGAGGCGATACCGGTCCGGCCCTGTGGCCGAAATCCGGCGGCGGCGGGGGTGCGGGCCGAGGAGCCATGGCGAAGTCGCCCAGGGTCCGCGGATCGACCTGTTCCAGGGGGCGGATCCGAACCTCCCGGACCGCTCCACGCGGTGGGCCGACCGGCTCGAGCGCCTGCACGGCGCCCCAAGGCATGGGAATCCCGAAGTCTTGATACAGGGCCAGACGGAAACAGGTCTCCGGGCGATGTCCGCGGATGAGCAGGGTCGTGCGATGGCCGGGGGCCGTGGCGTAGACAACCCGAGCCCCCGTCTGCTCGACGGCACGCGTGGGCGGAGGCTGGGCCCCCAGGGGCGCCCGCAGGCGAACCTCGACCTGCGGAGGGGTGGCTGGGGCCCCAGATTCGGAGTGCTGCACGGACCAGGCCCGGGCGTACAGGAACGGCGCCAGGAAGAGGACCAGCCAGATGACCAGGCCAGGCCAGGCGCCTGCCCCGGTCCGTGCCTGCCAGGCAACTTCGCGCAAGAAGGCGGCGTTGCCCGAGAAGGCTGGCAGAAGGTCCTGGACCCACGAAGGGGCCCAACGCTTCCTCCAGGCCCCGTGAACAGCCCCCTGCTGAACCTCCGAGGTGCCCGGTGCCTCACCGGCCAGGCGTCTCGAGGCCAGGCCCAGCATCCCCAGGCCCCCCAGGGTCAGGAAGGCAAGGTTCACCGGCACCAGCCAGAGGCCCTGGCCGAAACCCGCCTCGGGAACCGTCACCAGGGCCAGGGCCGCCACCGGGTTGGCCGCCGTGAAGAAGACGGGAGCCTCGGAACGCACCAGCACGGCCCGCAGCAACAGATCGCCGAGCGGGGAGAAGACCAACCACAGGCCTTTGAAAATCCACCCCGAGAGAACCGCCTGAGAGGTCGTCGCCGCCAGACTGGAGGCCAACAAGCCCGAGGCGGAGGCGAAAAGACCGGCGGCAAAGGCCACGGCCACGGTGCCCACCAGGGCCTGCGGAGGGATGCCACCGACCACGGTCAGGATCACAAGGGCCGGAAGCGCCGAGAGCACGAGCCAGCACAAAGAGAAGATCTCGCCGGAGACCTTTCCCATGACCACCTGGCCCGCCGTCAACTGCGTCAGGCGCAGTCCGTCCAGGGTCTTCTTCTCGCGTTCTCCGGTGATCGCGCCATAGAGGGTGTTGCCTCCCCGCAGGGCAGCCAGCAGGACCAGCAGGAGCGCCCCGATCTCGAACATGGTGCAGGCACAGACGCCGAGCGACCAGGGGCCCAGAAGCAGCGCCCCTCCCCCAAGCGCAGCCAGCAAGACCTGCCGAGGGTTTCCTGGCCAACTGCCCGGGACCCGACCCAGCAGCGGATTGTCAAGAAGTCTTCTCATGGAGCAACCTCCCACCCCTCAGCAGCACGGGTGACGTTGAGATACGCGGATTCCAGACTGGGCAGTTCCTCGGCGAAGGCGACCAGGGAGATCCCCTGGCCGACGATCCGGGCGACGAGGCGGGCCAGTTCCGCCTCATCCCCCCCTGTCATCTGGAAAACCAGGCTCTGATTGTCCCAGCGCAGGCCTTCGATGCCGGGCCTTCCCGCCAGGAACCTGAAGAGGTCCTCAGAGTTGCCCAGGGCGCGGGCACGCACGAGACGTCCCCCCCGCATCTCGATCAGGTCCCGCGTCTGCTGGACGCACACCATGCTCCCCCGGCTGAGGACCCCCACCCGGTCGCACATCTCGGCCAGGTCCTCCAGGACGTGGGAGCTGATCAGGATGCTGACCCCCTGGCGCTGCATGCGACGGAGGATCTCACGAAGCTCGAGACGCGCCAGGGGATCCAGACCGCTGGCCGGCTCGTCCAACAACAGGACCCGAGGAGCGTGCAGCAGGGCCCGCCCCAGGGCCAGGCGCTGCTTCATCCCACGCGAAAGCCCTTCGACGCCCTGCTCGGCCAGGGTCTCGATGCCGACCAGGCGCATGGTCTCCTGGATGGCGTAATCCCGGGTCGCTTCGGGCAGATGGCAGGCGCGCGCGAAGAACTCGAAATACTCCCGGACCAGCATGTCGTCGTAGACGCCCAGCACGTCGGGCATGAACCCGATCCTGGAGCGGACCTCGCGAACCCGGTCCAGAGGATGGCCGCAGATCGTTGCCTCGCCCGAATCCGGACGGGTCAGGGTGGCCAGGATGCGAAGCAGGGTCGTCTTCCCAGCCCCGTTCGGGCCGACCAGCCCGAAAATCTCGCCTTCCAGCAGGGTCAGGTTCAGATCCGTCAGGGCCAGCGTCCCCCCATAGCGCTTGGTGAGGGAAACCGCCCGCACGACGGGTGCGCGACCGGAACGCAGACGGGCCTCCTCCTCGGACGGGATCTGCTCGGGGGAAGGCGGGTCGGGATCGCGGCGATCTTCCATGAGAACGGGGCCTGCGACCAGGGCCTCAGGTTCGTGGTCCAGGCGGGTTGTCGGACGCCAAGAGCTGCTCATCGGTCACCTGCCGGGGACGGGCGCAAGCCGGCACGCACGCCTGCGGCCCCCCCATCATACCACGAGACGGACTCCGACAGGGTCGTCGGGACGCCAGCAGGTGAAGATCCTCCAGTCCGCCCGGCGCGAGAGGTGGAGGGACCGGGACACCCCGAGAAGAAGCCAGGTTCCTCCGATGAAGATCGCCACATGGAACGTCAACGGAATCCGCGCCCGCCAGGCCCAGGTGCAGGAGTGGATGGAGCTGGAGAAGCCGGCTCTGCTGTGCCTCCAGGAAATCAAGGCCGCCCCCGAGCAGGTTCCCCGGGCCCTTCTTGAGATGGAGGGTTACTGGCACTGCTGGCACGGCCAGAAGGGCTACTCGGGTGTCGGACTGCACGTCCGTCGAGACCTGGCGGTCGAAGCCCCGACCTTCAGCCATCCCGAATTCGACTTCGAGTGCCGCGTGGCCTCGGTCGACCTGGGCGACCTGACGGTCCTGTCCTGCTACGTCCCCAACGGAGGCAAGGACTTCTTCGCCAAGATGCGGTTCCTGGCCGATCTCCGGGCCCATGTCCGGGATCTGTTGGCCCAGGGCCGTCGTGTCCTGCTCTGCGGGGACCTCAACGTGACCCGCTCGGATCTCGACGTCCATCCCAAGGAGCTCCGGAAGAACGCCATCGGCCAGTTGCCGGAAGAGCGCCAGGCCCTCGAGGAGCTTCTGGGGCTGGGCCTGGTGGACCTGACCCGCATGCTGCATCCCGAGGAAGCCGGGATCTACACCTGGTGGCCCCCCTGGCGCCAGATGCGGGAGCGCAACATCGGATGGCGGATCGACTATATCCTGGCCTCGTCGGAGATGGCCTCCACGGCCCTGGAATGCCTCCCCCAGCGCGAATATGGGACGAGCGACCACGGCCCGCTGGTGGCCCTCCTGGACTGGCCCTGAATCCGACCAGACCGATCCGGCCTGGACCCTGGAGCTCAGACCCCGGGTGCCGGATTCTCCGGGTGGCGCTGGGGATCCACCGGAGCCATGACCCATCGGGCCAGGAACCAGGCCAGCCCCAGGCCCAGGACCAGGACGCTCAGCCCCAGGCGGAACACCAGCCAGGTCTCGCGGGCCACCTTGTCCTCCAAGGCGGCGGTGTCGCCCAGGAAGAGCACCCAGCCCACAGGGGTCCCCCCCTCTCCCGGGGCCAGGGCCACGGCATGCTCCAACCAGCGGCGCCCTCCGACATCCAGGGTCGACAGGGCAGAGTCGTCGCCTTCCGAGGTCACCTGCTCGGGAAGACCGGCCTGGGGTGGCCAGCCGGCCACGGCCTTCTCCAAAGAGTTGAGCATCGCCGGCGAAGGGCGCCGACCTGCCCGGCGATCGTGCGCCACCAGGATGGTGCCATCGGCCACGGCCAGGATGATCCCGTCCGAGAGCCCGTGTCCCCAGGCCGCCAAGGTCTTCTCGGTAATCCGCTCGGCCAGGAGCAGCACCCCGTCCTGCCCCCGGCCCGGCTGGAGCGGCGCGACGGCAGCCAGGTAGAAGGAGCCTTGAGGTTGCAGGCGGACCGGTCCGGATCGGGCGGCACCGTCGGCGAACACGGCGTCGACGAGCGGGATCTCGACCGGCTGTCCCTCGACGGGCAGCTCGGGCGGCCCCGAACCATCTGCCGGCCCCTTCTCGGCCGGAGAGGTGGCCTCCGAGGGCTCGACGGCCTGTTCCCGGGGGGTAATCCCCGGTCGTTGAAAGCTGAACTGGACCCGCCCGTCCGAGCCGACCAGGAGCAGGACATCCCCCCCCGCGGCTTCCAGGATTTCCACCAGGTGAGCTCGGAAGGACTCTTGGAGCGCGACCCGCTCGGGGGAATCCGGGGCGACCATGGCCAGGGCCTGGCGATACTGCTGCAGGCGAGGGTCGGCGACGACCAGGCCGGCCTGCCGGTTGAGCTGGTCGAGATCCCGGGCCCGGGTCGAACGGAAGGATTGGGCCGTCTGGACCAGGGAGGTTTCCAGGTCCTGACGATACTGGTAGGTCGACCCCAGGTTCAGGCCCACCCCGAAGAGGAGCAGGCAGAACAACAGCAACCCACCGACGAGTCCCAGGAGGCGTCTGCGGGTGGCCCGGAAGGCCTGCCGGGCTGGCGAGGAGGGGCGCGTCGGGAGCCTCACGTGCTCCACCCCAGGATTTCGCGGACCTGTCCAGCCAGATGGAGCGGATCGAAGGGTTTGGCGATCACGCCGGCCACGCCGAGGTCCGGGAAGGGGGTCGAGTCCTTCGGATGGACCCTGGCGGTCAGCAGGACGACGGGGATGGCCTCCGTGGCGGGCTGACCGGCCAGAAGGCGGACGGTTTCGGGTCCGTCCATTTCAGGCATCATGACGTCGAGCAGGATGGCTTCGGGCCTCTGTTCGGCAGCCAGCAGGAGCGCTTCGGCTCCGTTGGAGGCCGTCAGGACCTGCCAGCCCTCGACCAGTTCCAGGCTGGCCTGGGCGATCTTGCGAATATCGGGGTCATCGTCCACCACAAGCACGCGTCTGGACACGGGACCCTCCAAGGCACTGGAACGTGGTGGCCTGCCCCCCAGGCTCCCTTTCCCGTTCGGATCCCTGCTGCCGGAGTCCTTCGTGCCTCCCCAGCCGGCGGCAGGCGAGCTTCCGGAGGAGTCCCGGCCTGGCCGGTGAATTCCCCACACATGCGCTGCATTGCAGAAGGCGACGGGTTCGGGAGGGGCAACCGAGAGTCTCGGACCTTCAGGAGAACGGCATGACCCCGTCCACCGTCCCCCCCACCTTCGCCGAGAAGGACCTGGACTACTACCTGCGCATGATCCGGGGCGACTTCGCCGAACTGGAGGAGACCCACGCCCTGCGGGTGTCTCCAGGTCCGTCCCAGAAGAACATCGTGATCCTGCTGGATCGCACCAGCCTGGGACCCGCCGACGTGCTGGGGGCCCGGCTGCTGCGCCACTTCATGAAGGCCCTGGTCCACAACCAGGTCAAGCCCCGGGCGGTCATCCTGATCCATCAGGCCGCCCGCCTGGCCATGGCAGACTCCGAGGTCCTGCAGGAATTATCGATTCTGGAAGAACAGGGCGTCCGAATCCTGGTCTGCGTCGTCTCGGCCGACGAGTTCGGGATCTCAGACCAGCTCAAGGTGGGCTTCATCGCAGACATGGACAACATCTGCGACCACCTGCTGAACGCCTGGAAAGTGATACGTCTCTGAGTTGACTCCTCTCCTCTCCCTGGTCATCCCCACCTACAACGAGAGCCGCGGCCTGGAATCCCTGATCGGCCGCATCTTCGCAGCCCTCGAACGCAACGCCCTGTCGGCGGAGGTCATCGTGGTCGACGACAACTCGCCCGACGGGACGGGCGAGCTGGCCGAAGAACTGGCCCGACGCCACCCGTTGAAGGTCGTTCACCGCAGCGGCAAACTCGGGCTCTCCTCCGCTGTCCTGGACGGCTGGGCAGTGGCTGAGGGCCGGGTTCTGGGCGTCATGGATGCGGACCTCTCCCACGATCCCGAGATCCTCCCCGACATGCTGGCCTCGATCACCGAAGGAGGGGCCGAGGTGGCCGTGGGCAGCCGCTACATCCCCGGAGGTGGCCTGGGCAACTGGCCCTGGTTCAGACGGGTCACTTCCAAGACCGCCGTGCTGATGGGCCGCCCCATCTGCCCGGTTCACGACGTCACCTCGGGTTACCTGATGTTCCGCCGGAGCGTGATCCAGGGCGTCCAACTCGACCCCATCGGCTTCAAGATCGGGCTGGAGGTCCTGGTGCGCGGACGCTATCGGACCTTCACCGAGGTTCCCTACACCTTCACGGACCGGGCTGCCGGCAAGAGCAAGTTCGGACTGCACGAAATCCGCAACTACCTGGTCCAGTTGATCCGCCTGGCCTGGCACTGGCTGGGAACCCGCCCTTGCCGCGAACGGGTGCCCTACCTCAGGGCCCCGGGTGGGACGACGGATTGACCTGCCGGGCTTCGGCCTGGCACAGGCCTCGCGCGAAGGAGCGGGAGGCCAGGCTCAGCCCCAAGGCCAGCACCACCAGTCCCCCGGCAAAGAAGGGCCAGTGGGCGTGAACCATCTCCTCGGAGTAGATGGTCACGATGCCATAGCAGACCAGGCCCACCCCGAACCAGCGCAGCAGCGTGACCTGTTCGCGGAAGAGCAGCCAGCCCATCAAGAGGATCGCCACATACCCGATGCTGAGCAGTGGATAGACGAAACTCAGCGGAGTCCGACCCAGGATGGCCAGCCAGGAGACCGTCGAGACGCCGTAGCAGACCACCCCGGCCACCACGAAGGGCCGGACGAACAGACCCAGGACGTTCAACACCGCCACCCGCACCGAGCGGTCGCCTCCCGGTCGGAGCGCCGCGCCGATGGTGGAGATCTGTTCGCGGTACTCGGGCCGGTTCATGCCGGACTTGAACAGGTACTGACCCAGGATGCCGAGCGTGATGGAGAAGGCGATCAGGCCCACCGGCTTGTCGAAGACCGGGGTGGGCTCCGCGACGTGCGTGGTCCAACCCACCACGCCGGCCACCCCCAGGAGCAACCCGGCAAAGCCCATCCCCCAGCGCAGAAAGAACTGCTCGGAGTACAGGGCGACGATCCCGATGCAGATCAGCGCCACTCCCAGCCAGCGAAGCAGGCTGACCTCCTCGTCGAAGGCCAGCCAACCGATGAGAAGCACCGCCACGTAGCCGATGCTGAGCATCGGGTAGGCGAAGCTCAGGTCGGTCTTGCTGAGCACTGCCAACCAGCAGGCGGTGGACAGCACGTAGGCCATCAGACCCAGGAAGATGGGGGGTTGAAGCAGCAGGCTCACCAGGTGCCCGACCAGGCGGACCGTGGCGGCAAGCGGCCCTTGCGAGAATCCGACCAGGTCCCCTCCGATCAGGCCCATGAGCGCCTTGGGGGCATCCTGGGACATCCCTCCTTTGAAGAGGTATTGCCCGACAACCCCCAGAAAGATGAACAGGACGATGAGACCAACCGGCTTGGGCTGCTGCAACGGACTCCTCCGGGGGATGCCTTCCCGGCACAGGGCTGTCACGCCCCATGTGCAAGGTCCTGCCCGCAATCCGCGAACGCGGCTGCCGGCGCCCGGACATTTGTCGAGCCCCGGCAAAGTCCTCCCGTCCAGCGCGGGGGGCCCGGGGCGTCAGGCCCCAGGATGATGCCCCCTTGAACTGGGACCTGGAAGTCGTGATCCGCCTGCTGGTGGCCGCCATCCTGGGCGGCCTGGTCGGCTTGGAGCGCGAGCGGCTGAACCGAGCGGCGGGCTTGCGGACGCACGTCCTGGTCTCGGTGGGTTCGGCCTTGTTCACCCTGCTTTCCCTGTACGGCTTCCGGGAGGCCGGAAAGGTCAACGACCCGGCCCGAGTGGCCGCCCAGATCGTCAGCGGCATCGGCTTCCTGGGCGCGGGGACCATCATGAAGCACGGGGCCACGGTCCGGGGACTGACCACCGCTGCCACGCTGTGGGTCGTTGCGGGAATCGGCATGGCGGCCGGCGCCGGATTCTACCTCGGAGGTCTCCTGACCACCGGAGTGGTCATCGTCGCCCTGGTCGTCCTGAAACACGTCGAGCGCGCCCTGGGCGAGAAGGTCCTGACCACCATGGAGATCAGCATGCCTCTTCGGGCCGGGCAGGTCGCCCGGGTGCACGGGGTCTTCGAGCTGTTGGGCGTGAGCATGAAGAACCTCGAGATGGACACCGAGGACGAGCGGCAGATCCTGCGGGCGACCGTGATGATCCCGCCAGACCTTTCCCATAACATCCTGTTGAGCAGCCTGAGCGACGTGGGCGCCACGCACATCGAACTGCACAACTGAAGACCGCGACTTTCCGGTTGCCCTCCGGGTCCAATCGGCAGAGCATTCCTGATTCGCCCGAAATGGAGACTCCCCAAGACCCCATGAACCGAAGCCTCACCGCCAGCCTGCTGGTCTTGATCCTCCTGGCCGCGATCCCCGTCCTGGCCGACGTCGAGGAGCAGCGAATCCAGGCCGTGGAACGGGCCACGAAGTGGGTCGTCTCCATCCGGACCCACCGGCCCGGGAAGCCTGAGCCCGGCATCGGCTCGGGCGTGATCCTCCGGTCCGACGGCTACATCCTGACCAACGCCCACGTCGTGAAGGGCGCCAAGGTCGTCAAGGTCCATCTCAAGAACGGCAAGTCCTACACCGCCAAGGTCTGGAAGATGGCCGCCGACCAGGACCTGGCCCTGCTGAAGATCGAGGCCTCGGGGCTTCCCGTGGCCCGGATCGGCAACTCTGACAAGGTCCGCCTGGGCCAGACCGTCATCGCCATCGGGGACCCTCTGGGCTTCACGGGAACCGTCACGGTGGGAACCGTCGGGGGCCTGAACCGCAACGTCGAGACCCGGGGCATCAAATACCGCAACCTGATCCAGACCGACGCAGCCATCAATCCGGGGTCTTCCGGAGGGGCCCTGGTCAACCTTCAAGGCGAAGTGGTCGGCATCAACGCCCTGGTCTACACCGGCCCCTCCTCGGGCTACGACAAGGCCCAGGGACTGGGCTTCGCCATTCCCATCAACAGCGCCATTCAACTGGCGCGACAACTGGTCACCTCCCAGCCCAAGGACCTGGCCTCCTCCAAGCCCTGGCTGGGCCTGGCCGGCGAGAACCTGACCCCCCAGAAGGCGCAGGACTTCGGGATCAAGGCCCGCATCGGGGTGCTGGTAACCTCGGTGGTCAGCGCCTCACCTGCCGCCCAGGCGGGCATCCAGGTGGGCGACGCGGTCACCGCCATCGACGGGACCACCGTCCGGACCGTCCCGGAGATGCTCCGGATCCTGGCCAGCCACCGACCCGGCGACTCGATCACGCTGACGGTCTGGCGGGGCGAGAACCGGATTGCCCTTCCCGTGACCCTGGACCAGCAGAGCCAGTAGCCCCCTCCACGCCTTCAGAGGCAGGTCTCGTTGAAGATCTGGCGCTGCTGCAGGCTGCCCAGCATCAGCAGCTCTCCGCCTTCGGGAAGAAGGGTGTCCGGGTTCAGGTCGGGGACGAATCGCCCGTCCTGTCGGATGGCCATCACGCTCAGGCCGGTCCGGGAGCCGATGCCCGACTCGCGCAGGGGGCGGCCCGCCATCGTCTGGGGCACATCCACCGAGAAGAGCTTGACCGCCTCGCCCAGCAGGACGGGCTCGTGTCCGTGCAGGCGCGAGACGATCGCCTCCACCCCCAGCGTGGTGTAGCTCAGGGCAAAATCCGCTCCCGCCCGGTGGATCGCCTCGACGTTGCGTTCGTGGGTGATCCGGCTGACGATCCGCACCTCGGGGTTGAGGCGGCGGCAGTACACGGCCAGGTAGATGTTGGTGGCGTCGTCGTTAGTGGTCAGAAGGACCGAGCTTGCCTGCTCCAGACCCGCCCGCTCCAGGACCCGGCGATCGGCCGCGTTGCCCTCGAAGG
>DCTU01000253.1 GCA_002329445.1 bacterium UBP9_UBA1432 | reverse complement strand
GCCCGAGCGTAGTCGCCCATATTGCGACACAGCACTGCCAGGTTGTTCAGGCTGGTGGCGGTGTCCGGGTGCTCGGGGCCCAACGCCTTCTCGCGGATGGCCAAAGCGCGCTGGTAGAGGGGCTCCGCACGAGCGTAGTCGCCCATGCTGTCATACAGTGCAGCCAGGTTGTTCAGGCTGGTGGCGGTGTCCGGGTGATCGGGACCAAGCACCTTCTCGTGAATGCTGAGGGCACGCTGATACAGGGGCTCCGCCCGAGCGTAGTCGCCCATATTGCGACACAGCACTGCCAGGTTGTCCAGGCTGGTGGCGGTGCTCGGATGCTCGGGACCCAGCGCCTTCTCAAATATGGCCAGAGCCCTCTGGTAGAGCGGCTCGGCGCGAGCGTAGTCGCCCATGCTGTCATACAGCGTGGCCAGGTTGTTCAGGCTGGCGGCGGTGGCCGGGTGCTCGGGGCCCAACGTGGCCTCCCGCAGGCGTAGCGCCCTCTCCGCCAGGGTAATCGCCTCCTGGAAGCGCCCCTGCTGGTACAGGTCGACCACCTGGTCATTCAGAGCCGCCGGGTCCTCGTCCTGGGCCGCCGACGGCAGGCCGCCCCAGAACAGCAGCACCCCGATCAGCAGCAACCCGACCAGCGCCTTCGATTGCCGAACCTTCATCATTGCCTCCCCGGCCTGCGTTCCAGCCAACCTCGTGTGCCAGAGTCATTCGCACCGAAGCCATGCGGACCTTCAGACGCCTGCTGTTGCGGCCAACTCTCTGGGGCACGATGCTGTCAGGTCTCGAGGGTCGGCCCGTGATGGAAAGAAGAGGCCTCGTCGTGGGGCGCCGAGGCTTCGAAGATGGTCAAGGTCTTCTCAGCCGGTCGTGGCTACCGCAAGACCGCAACTGCCCGTCCCGGGCCCTGGTCTCGATGACCGAGGCGGGCGGAGTCGTTTCTGTCGGACAGGGTGTCCGATGGTTCGGGGCGAAGGGCAACGCTCCGTCATCGGGGAGGTCCGGCGTCCGCCGTGAGTGTCCTTTTCATCAGCCATTCCAGCGTTGACCTGGAACCTGCAGCCCGAGTGAAGGCCTGGTTGCAGAAGCAGGGGCACACCTCGTTGTTCCTGGATCTTGACCCGGCGGTGGGCATTCCAGCCGGGGCGCGCTGGGAACAGGTCCTATATCGGAAGCTTCGGGCCTGTCAGGGCGTGGTGGTGATCTGGAGCCAGAGTTCCCTGAACTCCAAGTGGGTCTTCGCCGAAGTGGTCCGGGCACTCTCTGACGGCAAGCCGGTTTTTCCGCTTCGGGTGGACGAGGCACCCCTGGATCCGATCCTGAAGGGCTGCCCGGTTGTGGACGCGCGGAAGGATTGGGATGGGGCGCTCGAGCTCCTGGGGCAGGGTCTGCGGGCAGCGGGAATCGAGCCGCATGGCGTCCAGGCCTGGCAAGGAGGGTGTCCCTATCCGGGCCTGATGGCCTTCCGTCTGGAAGAGGCTCCCCTGTTCTACGGCCGCGAGGAGGAAGTCGCCCGCGGCCTGGACCTGCTGCGCCGCTTGCGGCGGAGCACTCGCGGCGGAGGCGGACTGGGCCTGATCCTGGGGGCCTCGGGCAGCGGCAAGTCCTCCTTTCTGCGGGCAGGGCTGGTTCCGCGGCTATTGCGGGCGCCGGCCGATTGGCTGCTGGTGGGGCCCTTCCGGCCAGGCTTCGACCCCTTTTCCGAGCTGGCCGAAGCCCTGTCCCGGGCCGGCGGCAGCGATTGGACAAAGTTGCGGCGACAACTGACGGAAGCGAAGGACGGAGCGAGCGTCCTGGGGGAGATGGCCCGCCACCTGCGTCTGAGAGTGGGCGACCCCGAGGCCACGGTGCTGCTGCTGGTGGACCAGTTTGAGGAGATGCTGGAGGCTCCACCCGACCATCCGGCCCGGGACTTCCTGAGACTGTTGGCTGACGGCCTGGACTCGGGGGCCGGGGTCGCCGCACTGGGGACCCTGCGCTCGGACTACCTGTCGAGCTTCCTGCAAGAACCGGCCCTTCAGCGCCTGTCGCCGGCAGCAGGCCAGTTGCCCGAAAGCCTGGCCCTGGGACCCCTGGCGCAGGAACGCCTGGAGGACGTGATCCGCAAGCCGGCAGCACAGGCCAGTCTTCATCCGGAGCCCGCCCTGGTGCACGCCTTGCTGACGGACACCGGCACCTCGGATGCCCTGCCTTTGCTGGCCTTCACGCTGCGCAAGCTGTACGACATGCGGGGGACCAACGGGGTGTTGACTCTGCGGGACTACCGGGAGCGCCTGGGGGGCCTGCAGGAGTCGGTGGGCCGGGAAGCCGAGCGCGTCCTTCAGGCCCGCCGCCAGACCGTCGGGGACCAGGAGTTTGCCCGCGAGGAGGCGGCCCTGCGCCAGGCGCTGCTGGCCCTGGTGCGCATCAATGACGAGGGGGCTCCAGCCCGTCGCCCGGCGACCTGGAACGAGTTGCCCGAGACAGCCCACCCATTGCTGAAGGAGTTGATTGCGGCCCGCCTGCTGATCGCCCGCGGCGGACCTCAACCGGAAACCCCGCATCCAAGGGTCCTCGACGAGGCTCGGTCGAGGTGTCCGACCGGGTCCCTGGAAGTCGCCCACGAGGCCTTGTTCCGCACCTGGCCGCTGCTGCAAGGCTGGCTGGAAGAGGAACGCGAGGGCCTGCGTCTGCGCTGGCGTCTGGAGCAGCAGGCGCAGGAGTGGTCCCGACGCGAGCGCCAGGAAGGCTACCTGGTGCGGGATCCCGAGCTGTCCCGCATGGTGAAGCTCCTGGCCGGCCATCCCCTCACCCCAGCAGGGCAAGAGTTCCTGGAATGCAGCGTGCGGGCTCGGAACGAGGAACGAGCCCGTATGGGCCGTCTGCGCCGGCGCCTGAAGGCGTCGGGAGTCGCCGTGCTGGTGGTGGTGCTGGCCGTAGCGGGGCTGGCCTACCTGCAGGTGCGCCAGCAACTGCGTCAGGCCACGGGCTACCGACTGGCGGTCCAGGCCCGGACCCTGGCCCAGGGGAATCCAGCGCTGGCAAGACTGTTGGGGGCAGCGGCCGTCGAGGTGACGATGAAGGCGGGTCGCCCTCTGGCCATCGCCGAGGAAGCGCTGCAGGAGGTTCTGCAACCAGCCATCCCGTTGTTCCGTCGCGATGATTCCGCCGTCCTTGCCCTGTCTTTCGCCCCAGGTGACGGGAAGGTGCTGGTCTGTCTG
>DCTU01000252.1 GCA_002329445.1 bacterium UBP9_UBA1432 | reverse complement strand
CTGCAATCCCTGCCTGAAGGAGAGGAGGTCTCGATCCTGCGAGGGCAGGAAGGGGCCGTCTGTCAATTGTCCTTTTCTCCGGACGGGCAGACCCTGGCCTGTGCAGGCACAGACAATGCAGTGCGCCTGAGGGATCTGGGCCGCGAGGGCGAGCCCCGATTGCTGCGCTTCCCCGAGGGACCGGCCCAAGCCTTGGCCTGGGCTTCCGACGGCCGCACCTTGGCCTGCGTTTCGAATGTGACCTTGCGAACCTGGTCCTGCTCCGAACCATTGGGCCTGGTCGCACAGGCACGCCAGGAGGCCGGGCGGGACTTCTCTGCGCAGGAGGTTCAGCAATTCGACCTGTCCACCTGGGCCGACCTGCTGCCGTCCGACGCCACAGGCTCTGCGGCCGCGACGCATGCCGCCTCGTCCGCAGCGACAGCTCTCCTGAGCTCGCCGTCGCCCGCCCTGGTTGCGAAGCCGGCTGTCAGGTCACTCCCGAGCCCGGCGGCCTGCCCCCCCCTGACTGAACCGCCGCCGGGGCTCGTGCCCCTGGGGCGGAACGTCCAGGGCTACGAGCGCTTCCGCAATGACCGTGACGACTCGATCATGGTCCGAATCCCGGCGGGGCCCTTCCTGATGGGTTCGACGCCGGAAGACGAACAGGCGGACGAGCGCGAAAAGCCGCAGCACAGGGTCGAGTTGGACGACTACCTGATGGCCGAGTGCGAGGTGACCAACGAACAATTCCACCGCTTCGTGACGGAAACGGAGTACGAGGCCGGAACGGACCCGTCCGGTAGGGATTGGCTCGCCGCGGCTGAGGAGACGGGGGCCCGTGCTCCGGTGGTGCTGGTCTCCTGGGACGACGCGCAGGCCTATTGCCGGTGGGCGGGGGGACGTCTGCCCACCGAGGCGGAGTGGGAGAAGGCGGCTCGAGGATGGGATGGACGACGCTATCCCTGGGGGAACGACACCCCTGGCCTGCGCGCCTGGTTGGCTGACAATAGCCCCGGGAAGCTCAGTTTCGTGGGATTGTTGCCCCAGGGAGCCTCGCCATATGGATGTCTGGACATGGCGGGGAGCGTCTGGGAATGGTGCGCGGATTGGCAGGACTCCTACCCGTCGCAAGCGGTGACGAATCCTTTGGGGCCGGTTTCAGGCCAAGCCAGGGTGTTTCGGGGCGGGTCGTGGCGCGACAACGCGCAGAGCGCACGTGCAGCATCTCGAAGCTATAGCGGCCCCTCCGACCGCGTCGTGAACCTCGGCTTTCGCCTGTGCAGGTCGCTGCCACGGCCATCAGACCCTTCCTCTGGCTCCTGAACTCTTCGGCTCCACATCCTCCGACCATCAGCAACCTCTCCCGGCATCGAGGCGTCAGAACAGACGCCGGTCTTTGCGGACCTGTACGCTTCCGAACTGTCCCACGAAATCGATTGGAAGCCCGAGAGCCTCACGGCAGGACAGTCCGCGTTCGCTCCCTCAGACCACTTCACATTGTTTCTGTCGGACAGGGTGCCCGATGGTTCGGGGCGAAGAGCAACACTCCGTCATCGGGGAGGTCCGGAGTCCGCCGTGAGTGTCCTTTTCATCAGCCATTCCAGCGTTGACCAGGAACCTGCGGACCGAATCAACGAATGGTTGCAGGCGCAGGGGCACACCTCGTTGTTCCTGAATTTTGACCCGGCGGTGGGCATTCCATCCGAGGTGCGCTGGGAACAGGCGCTGTATCCGAAGCTTCGGGCGTGCCAGGGCATGGTGGTGATCTGCAGCCAGAGCTCTCTGGACTCCAAGTGGGTCTTCGCGGAGGTGGTTCGGGCGCTGTCGGACGGCAAGCCGGTTTTCCCGCTTCGAGTGGATGAGGCTCCCCTGGATCCGATCCTGGAAGGCTGCCAGGTTGTGGATGCGCGGAAGGATTGGAATGAGGCGCTAAAGCGCCTGGGACACGGTCTGAGGGCGGCGGGAATCGAGCCGGATGGCATCCAGGCCTGGCAAGGAGGGTGTCCCTATCCGGGTCTGATGGCCTTCCGTGTGGAAGAGGCTCCCCTGTTCTTCGGCCGCGAGGAGGAAGTCGCCCACGGCCTGGACCTGCTGCGCCGCTTGCGGCGGAGCACTCGCGGCGGGGGCGGACTGGGCCTGATCCTGGGGGCCTCGGGCAGCGGCAAGTCCTCCTTCCTGCGGGCAGGGCTGGTTCCGCGGCTATTGCGGGCGCCGGCCGATTGGCTGCCGGTGGGGCCCTTCCGGCCAGGCTTCGACCCCTTTTCCGAGCTGGCCGAAGCCCTGTCCCGGGCCGGCGGCGGCGGCGGGAGGGAGTTGCGGCGACAACTGACGGAAGCGAAGGACGGGGCGAGTGCCTTGGGGGGAATGGCCCGCCACCTGCGTCTGAGCGTGGGCCACCCCGGGGCCACGGTATTGCTGCTGGTGGACCAGTTTGAGGAGATGCTGGAGGCTCCACCCGACCATCCGGCCCGGGACTTCCTGAGACTGTTGGCAGACGGCCTGGACTCGGGGGCCGGAGTGGCCGCGTTGGGGACCCTGCGCTCGGACTACCTGTCGAGCTTCCTCCAGGAACCGGCCCTTCAGCGCCTGTCGCCGGCAGCAGGCCCGTTGCCCGAAAACCTGGCCCTGGGGCCCCTGGCGCAGGAACGCCTGGTGGATGTGATCTGCAGGCCGGCGGAAAAGGCCGGCCTGCGACTCGAGCCCGCCCTGGTACAGGCCTTGATGGCGGACACCGGGACCTCGGATGCCCTGCCTTTGCTGGCCTTCACGCTGCGCAAACTGTACGACATGCGGGGGAGCAACGGGGTGTTGACTCTGCGGGACTACCGAGAGAGCCTGGGAGGCCTGCAGGAGTCGGTGGGTCGGGAAGCCGAGCGCGTCCTTCAGGCCCGCCGCCGGACCGTCGGAGACCAGGAGTTTGCCCGCGAGAAAGCGTCCCTGCGTCAGGCGATGCTGGCCCTGGTGCGCATCAATGACGAGGGGGCTCCTGCCCGTCGACCGGCGACCTGGAACGAGTTGCCCGAGGCAGCCCACCCATTGCTGAAGGAGTTGATTGCAGCCCGCCTGCTGATCGCCCGCAGCGGACCTCGTCCGGAAACCGTGCCTCCAAGGGCCCTCGACGAGGCTCGGTCGAGGTGTCCGTCCGGGGCCCTGGAAGTCGCCCACGAGGCCTTGTTCCGCACCTGGCCACTGCTGCAAGGCTGGCTGGAAGAGGAACGCGAGGGCCTGCGTCTGCGCTGGCGTCTGGAGCAGCAGGCGCAGGAGTGGTCCCGACACGAGCGCCAGGACGGTTACCTGGTGCGGGATCCCGAGCTTTCCCGCATGGTGGAGCTCTTGTCCGGCCACCCCCTCACCCCGGCGGAGCGGGAGTTCCTGAAATGCAGCGAACGGGCTCGGGACGAGGAGCGAGCCAGGACGGGCCGTCTGCGCCGGCGCCTGAAGGCATCGGGAGTCGCCGTGCTGGTGGTGTTGCTGGCCGTGGTGGGGCTGGCCTACCTGCAGGTGCGCCAGCAACTGCGTCAGGCCACGGGCTACCGACTGGCGGTCCAGGCCCGGACCCTGGCCCAGGGAGATCCAGCGCTGGCGAGACTGTTGGGGGCAGCGGCCGTCGAGGTGACGATGAAGGAGGGTCGCCCCCTGGCCAGCGCCGAGGAAGCGCTGCAGGAGGTTCTGCAACCAGCCATCCCGCTGTTCCGTGGCGATTCCGCCGTCCTCGCCCTGTCTTCCGGTCCAGGCGACGGGAAGGTGCTGGTCTGTCTG
>DCTU01000012.1:43541-45031 GCA_002329445.1 bacterium UBP9_UBA1432 | reverse complement strand
GTCTCCCAGGCCCAGTTCGAGCACGCCCGTTCCCGGGTCCTCCAGGAGGGCCTCCAGGACCGGATCACGGTCCTGAACCAGGACTATCGGGACCTGCGTGGTGAGTTCGACAAGCTGGTCTCGATCGAGATGATCGAGGCCGTGGGACATGCCTGGCTGCCAGGCTTCTTCCGGGTCCTGGGGCGGCTGGTGCGTCCCGGCGGACGGATGCTGATCCAGGCCATCACCATGGCCGAGGACCGCTACGATCGCTATCTGCGCGGGGTGGACTTCATCCAACGCCATATCTTCCCGGGAGGATGCCTGCCCAGCGTCTCGCTGATGTGCCGGCTTCTGGCCCAGGAGACCGACATGAAGCTGCTCCGGGTGCACGACCACGGCCCGCACTACGCCCAAACCCTGAAGATCTGGCGTGAACGCTTCCTGGCCCTGGCCCCGGAGCTGCTCAACCAGGGCTTCACCCCGGCCTTCATCCGGCTCTGGGAGTTCTACTTCGCCTACTGCGAAGGCGGGTTCCACGAGGGTCCGCTGAGCCTGGTGCACCTCGAGGCACGCCGGCCGAGCGGGACCTCCTCCCCCGGGCCGCTCTTCTTCCCCGGACCGCCGGGATGCGGGTTCCGGGAGCCGGCCCGCTGAGTCCCGGGCCTGGGCGAGCCCTGCAGGCCATGCGGGGGGGACGCCGCGAAGGAGGCGGGGATGAGGCGATGGGCGTGGATGGGGGCAATCCTGGCGGTGCTGATGGCCATGCCAGCCTGGGCCGACCTGTCCGACCAGGAGGCGCGGGTGCGACGCAGCGTGTTCCTGGTCCTGAACCAGGGCAGCCGAGGGCCGAGCACAGGGACCGCCTTTGTCGTGGCGCGGAAAGGTCCAGGCCTGTGGCTGGTCACCTGCGACCACGTCGTCTCGGATCCTGGAACGCTCTTTTTGTGGACCGAGGAAACGCGGGACCCGGTCTCCGCACGGGTCCTGGCCCGGGACGCGGAGGCGGACCTGGCCCTGCTGTACGTCGAGGGACCGGAGGCCGCGCCCCTGACCCTGGCCGCGCCGGGCACGGTCCGGGTCGGCCAGAGCCTGGGCGTGATCGGCTATCCGCGGGTCGACGCCTTCGTAAGCGGTGGGATGGGGGTCACCGCCTCCCTGACCCGCGGAATCGTCAGCGCCTTGCGCACCCGGAACGCTCTGGGACGCACCAGGGTGCCGTTGATCCAGACCGACGCCGGAATCAACCCGGGCAACTCCGGGGGACCGGCCTTGGACTGGAGCACCTCGCAGGTCCTCGGGGTGGCCAGCGCCATCATGCGCGAGATGCAGAACACGGGCCTGCTGGTTTCGGTGGATGCGGTGCATGGATTCCTGGCCAGCAACGGGGTTCGTGTGCGCGCCGGGGTTGCCACCCGGACCGTCCGCCCCTCCCAACGCCCCCGAACCCCACCTGGCCAGTCCCCCCCACAACGCGTGGGGCCACGCCTTCCCTCCATCTTCGTGGTCCT
>DCTU01000012.1:25714-43522 GCA_002329445.1 bacterium UBP9_UBA1432 | reverse complement strand
CCGACCGAGCCGCCCGACCCGGGCCCCGCGATCTAGGGTGGAGCTCCCCTCGTCTCGTCCTCGGCAGGCCAGCGATAGACCAGCCGCAACTCGATGCGTCGATTGCGGGCTCTGGCCGACTCGCTGAGGCTGCGCTCGACGACGTAGCGGTACTGGCTGCCCCCATAGCCATCGGGAATCCGCTGCTGGTCCCGAACTGAGGGCATCCCCGAGAAACCGGCAGGACGATACTCCCCGTACCCGATGGCGGTGACAAGCCATGGCGGGATCGTCCCGCCCTGGCGATTCTCGGGGTCGACCATCAGGAAGCGGGCCACCGAGACGGCCCGCCGGGCCGAGAGCGACCAGTTGTCCTCGGTGCCCCCGCGAAAGGGGACCAGGTCGGAGTGGCCCTCCACCTCGATGCGCTCGAGATAGCCTTGCGTCAGGAAGCCCACCAGGGTCTTGCGCAAAGGGCGAATCCGGGTGCGAAACTCCGGTTTGAGATCCGAGCGTTCGGTCTCGAAGAGGATGCCCCGCCCCGCCTGGTCGGCGAAGATGATGCGCTGTTCCTGTCCCTTTCTCTGCTCCTGGACACCGGGTGGAAGCACCTGGCTCAGCTCGTCCTGGCGCCGTTGAAGCTCGCTGGCGGGGTTGAAGACCTCGGGCGACGCGGTGCCCCCCTGCCCCGAATCGGCCCCCACGGCTTCGGAGGAAGGCGGTGGGGCCAGGATCTCGGAAGCCAGGAACCAGGGAGCGGAGGCCAGCAACAAGACCAGCAACAAGGACAACGAGGTCACGAAGTCGGTGAAGGCCGGCCAGACATCCAGCCTCCCGGTGCCATACGGTCTCCTCACCGGCCTTTTCTCCGAAGGAACCAGGCCAGGAGCCCCGTCAGCACTCCGGCTCCTCCCAACGACCAGGCCAGGACCACTGGGGGCACGATCATATAGAGGATTCCCACGGCGGCGGCCCCACAGGTGGGCAGGAAGAGCAGGCTGGCCTGCTCCCAGCGCTGGACCTGCCGGGAGTGCTGTTGCAGGCTCTCCAACCCCTCCAGGCGTGCAGAGAGTTGCTCCAGGATGGCCGGGAGCCTGGGGTCGGAGGCCTCCCGGGACACCCCCTCCTCGGCCCGGGGCAGCCCCTCGACCACCCGGGTCAACTCCCGAATCGAAGCCATCAGCTCGGATTCCGGGTCGGGCGTCAAGGCCCAAGTCCCCCGAGGCTTCTGCGCAGCCGCCGGCGATTCGGTGGGGATCTTCTCAGGGAGGGGCTGCGAGCGGGTCCTGAGGTGCTCCTCCATCCGGGCCAGGTGCTCGCAGGCCTTCTCCAGGCCGCGGGACTGCGCCTGGGCCAGCTCGTGCGAGGCGTCGCCGGCCGTGGATCGGGCCTCCAGGGCCTGGCGGATCGCCTCCAGGCTTCGGGCCTGGGCCTGGGCCTCCGGCTGGAGAGCCGCCAGCGCCTGGGAATTCCCTTCCAGGGTCTTCCAGATTGCCTCCAGGCCCCGGAGCCGGGCCTCGGCCCCGGGCTTGAGATCGAGGATCGCCTTGGAGTGCCCTTGCAGGGCCTCGCGGATCTCCTCGAGACCCTTGAGCAGTCCCTCCTGGCGGGCCTGTTCGAGATCCGCCCTCTCCGAGCCCACCCCCCCCGCGAATCCGGACTCAAGCCGGTCCAGGTGGGCGGTGAGCGTGGATCCCAGGGTGTTGACCAGTTGCTGAAGGACGGCGAAGTCCTTCTCCTGGGTCCGGCGGATCTGCTCCCCCAGGGCCTCGAAGGGGCCCACCAGGCGCTGGACCGAGTCCACCAGTTGCCGGTTTCTCGAATCCTGGGCGCTGGAGACGGAGTGGATCTCCTCGGCCATCTTCTGGAAGCGGAACACCGAGTCCAGAAGGCTGCGATGCGCCTCTTCCAGGGCCTGGCGGTCCTGGGCCAGGCTTCCGCTGGCCTGACGGAACTGGTCCACCACGGCGTAGAGCACGCCCAGTTGAGCCGAGACCTGGTCGAACTGCCCCAGAAGCCGGTCGGTCAACTGCGAGAAATAGTCCTGCGAGGAGGCCAGGATGCCCACCGCCTCCTTCAGGGTGCCCAGATCGTCGGTCGGCGTGAGCAGGGGGACCAGCCAGTTCGCGGTCAGCTCTTCGAGGGGAGTCAGGACACGACGTTCCTGGAAGGTCTCGGCCCCCCACAAGAGCAGGGACAGGAGGATCGTCGCCAGGATGCCCGACAGGGAAGCCACGAAGGCGGGGACCAGCTCGGCGCCCAGTTCCTTCAGGCGGCCGGAGGCCTTCTGGATGCGGTCCCTGTGCTTCTGGGAGGCCTCCCCGCCCACGGCGGTCGTTCCGGCTTCGCTCCCTTGGCCAGCCTCGAGGTCCAGTCCGTCGCGCAGGATGCTGCCCTGTTCGACGACCAGGTTGGAGATCTCGGGGACCGCCCGCAAGAGGCCCACCAGCGCCCCGCAGAGGCCCAGCAGGACCAGCACCGCCGCCAGGGTCCGAGGGAAGGCCAGACTGCGCTGGGCCCGAACTGCCTCGGCCTCGGCCAGGGCCTGGGTCTGCGGTGCCGAGGCGCTGACAGCGCGCTGCTGCAGGAGATGTTCGAGCCGACGCCGGGGGGCGCCATCTTCCGGGACTCCGTTGCGCAAGACCGTCCCCAGATCCTCCGGCGTGCGCAGGGCATTGTCGCGGGCCACCCGGACGTTCCCTTGTAGGATCCCAAGACTCCTCGCATCCTGCCGCGCCTCGAGGTGCTGGGCCA
Source organism: bacterium UBP9_UBA1432 (assembly GCA_002329445.1). Lineage (GTDB taxonomy): Bacteria > Vulcanimicrobiota > Xenobia > Xenobiales > Xenobiaceae > Xenobium > Xenobium purgamenti. The sequence continues at coordinate 40,789 of DCTU01000012.1, read as the reverse complement.
GGATCCAGAACAGGCCCAGGAGCAGGAAGACCCAAATACAGAAGATGAAGAACTCCGGGCTGATCCCCTGAACCGACTGCACGACCGGACTGGTCACTCGTCCACCCTTCCTTCATCACGCGTTTCCCGGCCCCGAAGCCGGATGGGGATGCGTTCCAGCAGGCCGGAGGGTCCGTCCCGGGCCAGCAGGACCCCCTCCAGGACACCCTCGGGCTCAAGCAGCCCGATCAACAGGAACTCCGCAGCCCCGCAGCGGCGGACCTCCAGGTGCGAGCGGAGCTCGGGAGGAACCTCCAGCTCGACCGACACCGCCTCCCCATCGCCCCGGTCCAGGGTCAGGCACTGGAAGGGGCGCGGGAGGTAGGGCCCAAAGAGCAGGTCCACCCGGGCCAGGCTCCGGCGCAGCCGCAGGCGGCGATAGGACACCCCGATCCTCTCTCCGGCCTGTCCTCGCGCCACCAGGCGGGCTGAGAGGACGCCCTTCTCGCTGCGGGGGAACTGTTCGGGAAGAAGCTCCAGGGTCTTCTTCCAGGCACCTTCCCCGGCTCCCATCCAGACCGGCACCACCGTGGCCTCGGGCTCGGTCGAGAGCAGGACGAATCCTTCCAGGGGCCCGGCTCCCGAGAGGCGAGACAGGGAAAGGTGCAGACTCACCTTTGCGGTCGCCAGGGTCCCCAGAGCCTTCGGGCGGACCTTCAAGCGGCAGCGGATCTGCCCCGGCTGAGGTTCCACCCGCACCCGGACCACACCCACCTTGATGCGTCCTCGGGAGAGGTGGATCTCCCCGGCCAAACCTGCGGGATTCCCCAACACCGAGAAATCGAAGGTCTGCTCCCGGTCCGGCAAGTGGACCCACGGAGAAGGCGAGTCCAGGTGCAGCCAGGTGGCCCGGGTGTTGGCCTGGACCTTCACCTCGCTGGAGAGCCCCGAAGAAACCGAGAAGGCGCCCCGCCGCGTCGCGGGCAACCAGGCCGAGAGGCCCTGCGGGCCCAGATGGTACTCCGTGGCGCCGGGAAGGGCCATGCGGATCGCCGGCAGTTCCCAGGAGGCCAACCAGGAGTCCTCCTCCTGCGGCACCGGCACCCGCAGCCCCTCTGCGTGCTCCAGGGCCACGGCGTTGACGCGCTTGGGGCCGCTGACGGCCTGGAAACGCACCACCCCAGCCGCATACCCTCCAGGAGGACCCGGCAGCGGATGGGTGGGGGTCAGATCCCAGCGGATCTCGGAAGGCCAGGCCCGGATTCCCTCCCGGGGGATCACCTCCAGGCCGGGGGTGGGATCCACCGGGCCGGAACGCTCGAGCCAGGCCTGGCGGAAGAGTTCGAAGGGGCGAAGCCGGCGCGCCCTCACGCCAGGAGCTCCGGCAGGGCGAAGGGGACCTGGTGGGTCCCCTCGTCCCGGCCCATGCAGGTCCAAGCCAGATTTCCCTGCCCATCCTGAATCCGGATCTCCAAGCGGACCGGCTCGCAGACCGGCAGCTCGACCAGGACCGACGAGTCTCCTCGTCCCGGCCCCAGCCAGGCCCGGACTTGGAGGGAGGTCGGACCGGCGGTGCGGAGCCGAAGGTCCAGGCTCTTCAGAAAGGGTTCCTGGGGCTCCCCCAACTGCCAGGCCGCCAGGGGACCTCGCCGATGAGCCTCGCAGATCTGGAGCTGTGGACAGGCCAGCAGACGCAGTTCAACCGGTCCGGGCCGGGCGAAGAGCCAGCCGGCCAGCCGGGCGGCCCCTCGGGCCAGGCCTGCATCCCGGAGTTCCGGAGGTGACGAAGCCGCGGAGGCCGACGGGGGGGCCTCCGGGTCCGGGCCCAGCCCCAGAAGGGTGGCCCGCGGAAGGGCTTCACGGGTGAGCCGGACCTGCAATCCCCTGGGGTCCCCGAGGGGGCCTGGGAGCCACATGGTCCGGGACCCCTCCCCGGCCGGAGGGGCCTGCCCGGCCAGGGCCTCGACGTGAAGCGCCAGCCAGGCCAGGGGCTCGGCGGCCAGCAGCAGGGGGCGACGCAGGCGGCCCACGGCCCAGCGCCGAATTCTCCGGGCAGCCCGCGGGAAGGCCCCATAAGGGAGCACCATCAGGAGCGGGCGTGGAGGAGGAAGAGGGACCTCCCCGGCCTGGAGCAGATCCACCCAGGGTTCCAGCAGGTCCTCGAAGGGCTCCAGCTCCGCCAGGTCGACCAGGTCGCAGGCCAGGTCCAGGTCCACCTCCAGGCGGTCTGCAGGCCCATCGGAGCGAGGCTCGACCTGCAGGCCCCCGTCTTGATCCGAACGCACCCGCAGGCGGGTCGGGAAGGGCTCGAGCTCTCCCGACGCAGCCAAGACCCGGCCGGCTCCGCAGGGCGTCAGGAGGACGACCTCCGGGATCCCCGAGCCGGAGACCGGCTGCAAGTTCGCTCTCACGGAAAGACGCTGACCTCGGCCTTGCGCACGATCTCGCCGGTGGCGCGCACCCGCAGGCCAGGGCGAAGACAGAAGGCGACCCGACCCTGCAGGCCGGGCTCACCGACCCGTTCCACCCGCAGGAGGCTGTGGCAGGCGGCCTGCATGAGGTCCCCCCGACGCGGACGCACCTCCTCCAGACCCGCCTCGTCCAGCAGGTCCTCCAGCGCCTGCTGGAAGCCCCGCAAGCCGTCAGGCTCCAGTTCCTCTCGGCGCGCCAGTTCCTGGAGGTCCTCCTCAAGGTCGGGCAGGCGCAGGAAGAGGAAGTCGCGCACCCGGGCGCGGACCGCCGCCTCCGGGCCCCGCTCGACCAGGCGCGCCTCCAGGAGGCGGAGGATCTCGCCAGCCCGGCGGCGGAAATGCTCTTCCTGTTCCAGGGCCTGAAAAAGCGATCGCAGATCCTCCAGTTCGCGATTCAGCCGTCCTGCCGGCTCGGGAGGAAGAGTCCGGGTGAGCTCCGTCAGGTTCCTCTCGATCTGCAACAGGGCCTGGCGGGAGGGCAGGGCCAGTTCGGGGAGCTCTTCCTCCTCCTCCAGACCTGTGGATGGCGAGAGCGGCAGGACCTCCCCCAGACGCGCGAGCAGTGGGGAGTCCAGTTCCCGGCGCAGGCCCCGGACCTCCCGGCGCAGACTCTCGACGGATTCCGCGAGGCCGGCCAGGGGCTCCTCTCGGGTGGCCTGCAGGGTTGCCAAGGCTCGTTCCAGGCCGCGGAGCCCCTCCTCCTGCTCCATCTGACCCGTGCGCAGATCCCGCCATCTCCCGCGGTTCTTCTCAATTTCGCTCCTCAGCGGCTCCAGTGAGCCCTCCAGGGCCTCCAACCTGTCCACCGTCTCGTCCTGCGTGCGCTCCGATTCCTGAAAACGATACTCAACTTCCCTCTTGATTTCGGACAGGGCATGCAGGGATTGCCAGATGGTTTGGAACTCGCTGGACAGACTCTGCCGATCCAGCCCACGAGCCGACTCCTGCTCCCGCAAGGCCGATTCCAGCCTGTCGAGACGCCGCTCAAGAATTCGGAGCCACTCCTCGGTCAAGTCCCCACCTCCTAGTAGCCTCGGCCCAACTGGTCGGGATCGATCGGCGGGAAATCCTGCACGAAGGCCGGTTCCCCGCCGTCCTGCTCGCCCAAGGCCAGGCGGACGTGCAGGCGTAGATCGGGCGTGAGGCGCAGGCTCAAGACTCCGTCCAGGCCCCACATGCCCAGATCTTCGGGGATCTCGAAGCGGTCGACGCAGACCTCCCGGATGTCGGGATTGGGATCCCCGCCTGGCAGGCTCAAGCGGTCCTCCCTCCCGGCGTTTTCCAGGATTTGGACCAGGCTGGGGCCGGGGCGGTTGAACCCGATCTCGGTCTGCCCCGCCAGGCCCTCCGGCGGAATCGGCAGGCCGTCTGCCAGGATCTCCTGGAAGAACATCCCGCCAGCGCGCTTGGCGGCCACGCCCACCCGGCAGGTGGAGATCTGGACTCCGTCCTGGATGTCCAGCATCACCCCCTCGTGTCGCGCGGAGACCGGGCCCAGGTTCAGGCTCAGGGGGGCTCCTTCGACCACGCACTGCTTGAGGTCGCCTCGAGGCCGGGCCTGCCGGGCCTTGGGGAAGGCCCGCGCCAGACAGCGTTCGACCTGGGGCCAGAGCGAGGCCCGGCCGGTCAGGAGCACGACTTCCGGGTCCTGACCCAGACCGGAGGTCACCAGGCCCCGGGCCACCGAGACGGTCTGCTGGATCCCGTCCTCCAGGAGCGCCTCCACCTGGGAGCGGTCTGGCCATCCTCCGGCCAGAAGCTTGTCCAGGCCCACCCGCTCGACCTGGTTGTCTACCAGGATCTCCAGGCGGGAGTGGTCCAGGCCCGCCGGCGGACGCGCTTGGGCGGCGTCCAGCCCTCCGGCCAGGGCGATCTTGACCGATTCGGCCCAGAAGAGCAGGGTCGCACGATTGCGACGGGCCGACAACTCTTGCGAGAAGGGAACCCGGGAAGGCTCGTCCGGGATTTCCACCAACCGGCCCTCGTGCAGCCGCCGGGCTCCGGCGAGGGCCTGGCGTCGCAGCAGGGCCAGAACGGCCTCGGTCATCTCCTCCCCGCCGAAGCGGGGGTGGCCCGAGGCGCCCAGGACCCGCACCCGGACCCGATAGCGCCAGGCCCCAGGGAAACGCAACCCCGGTTCCTGACGCTGCTCGGCCAGGACCAGGAGCCGACGGCGCAGGGCCTGGGGTTCGGGGAAGACCTCGCGGGTCTCCACGATCTCGTCCGCGCCCCCATGGCCCGGGCCCATCCGCAGGCTCAACCGGTTGGCCGAGCGCGGACTCCGGACCAGGCGTCCCCAGGCCTCCGGGTCGTCTCCGAGCAGGACCGCGATCGGCAGGCGCCCGACCAGGGACTCCGCAAAGGCTCCCACAACCAGGCGGTTGGCCTCGTGGTCCGACTCTTCCTCCGCGACTCCCGCCCGGGCCAGCCGAGTTCCAGGACTGCGAAGAGCCAGGACCTCCTCGGCCCGCTGCAGGATCTCCCCGGTGACGGCCTCCCGCAGGAGGTCCGCCCAACCCGGGGTCTCGGACAGCCTCTCCAGGGCCGAGGCCTCTTCCAGGTCCTGCTCGAAGGATTCCTCCCCGGGATCCGGCTGGATCGACCTGCGCCAGGACTCGACCCGGAGGAGCGTCAGATCCGTCGTCCCTCCTCCGCAGTCGAAGACCAGGACATGGTAGGCCACGTGGTCCTGACCGCCCTTCTCGTGCCAGGTCGAGTGGGTCTGCGGGTCGTTCAGGAAGGACAGCGCCGCCGCGATCGGCTCCTGGATCACCACGATGTCGGTGATCGCCAGGTCCTGCCGCAAGGCCTGGAGATGTCGCGAGAAGGCCCGGGCCGCCGCCCCTTTGAGCTCGTCGACCTGGCGCAGGGTGAAGCGGCTGGGATGGGACAGGAGCAACCGGGTGGGCAACAACTGGTCGCTCTCGAAGAGGCGGGTCCCCCTCTCCCCCGCCCGAGCCAGGAAGGCCGCCGCCTTCGAGGCCACGGCGCTGAAGAGGTCTTCCAGGACCTCGACGGGCTTGAGTTCCCGCTTGACCATCTGCTCTTCGACGGGGACGATCTCGAAGCGGTGATCGGGGTCGCCGGTCCGGCGCTTGGCCCCCAGCACGGTCGAGCGAGGGTGGTCCAGGAAGACCGACCAGGCGTGGTGGCCCACCTCGAAGTCCCGCTCCTGCTCCAGACGACGGTACAGGACGGCCGAGAGGAGCGAGGAGCGGTCTTCGGCAGCGGGTGATCGCTCCAGCTCCACGGTCTCGACCCGCATCGCGTCATCCACCAGGGCCGCACAGGTGCTGGTCGTCCCCAGGTCGACCGCCAGCCAGCCCGGGAAGACCCGAGGTTCACGCACCTCGATGGCCAGGTAGCGGTGGCGCGGACGCTGCTCGTTGGTGTGGAAGACCAGGGTGAAGAGATGCTCGCGACCTGGCTCCAGGCCCGCTCGCAGACCCAAGGCCACGGTCCGGTGCTCGGTGCGCGACAGGGTACAGGGGAACTGATCTGCTCCCCTGCGGATCTCCAGGTGCCCCTCTGCAGGCAGGATCTCCAGGCGGGAGATCTCCAGCGAGGTCCGATCCGAGCGGACCTCTGCCCCGTTGCGCAAGGTCAGCTCCAGAAGGTCGCCCTCGCTGACGCCGCGCACGACCGACCAGTCGTGGCGGTCCTGAAGGAAGGGCTCGACCACCAGTTCCGGAGTCGCCAGGACCCGAGCCTCGATCTCCAGGCGCGGCGGCGTGTCCTCACGGCCCGTGCACTGCAGGTCCACCCTGAAGACGGCTCGCTCCCGAAGATCCGAAACCTCGGAAGCGGGGATGACGAGATGACCGTGCAGGACCGAGCGTCCTTCCGCCTGCAGGTCCAGCGGGAAGCCGACGTCCTGAGGCCACTCCAGCCGCGCAAATCCCGGCGAGACCACGGGAGGAGCCAGAATCCGGCTGGCGCCGCGCTGCAGGATGAGGTCCACGGGAGTCCGGATCCCCTGGTCCCGCTCGGTGCGCAACTCCACCCGGGCCGGTTCCAGGACGAACACGGGCACGGGAAGGATCCCCAACACCAGTTCGGCCAGATGCCCCTCCGCGTCCAGGGTCAAGGTCACCCGCTCCCCGGGCCCCTCCTGAGGTGGCTTGAAGGACTCCAGGGCCAGGCGATGCTCCTCCCCGTCCTGGAGAAGAACCGGGCTGGAGGGGTTCTGTACCCGCAACCAGGGAACCGAGGAGGACACGCACCCCGGCAGAAGACGCACCGAGCCGGTGCGGCCCTCGTGTCGAATCACCACCCGCAACTCCGGCCTCTGCCCGTGCCTCAGGTTCGGCGGATCCAGGGGCTTCCATTCCCCCTGATGGCGAAACTCCAACCCCAGGGTCATCCGGGTCTGCGGAGCGCCGCACCAGGGGCAGAAGCGCTCACCAGGCAGAACCTGGAAGCCCGGACAGCCCTGAGCCTGGCAGTGGAAGCGGACCGGCAGGGTCAAGACCGGGAAGGCTCCGGCCGAGGCATCAACCACCGCTCATCGCCCTGGCGCCAGGGCAGGATCCCGTTCGGGGCCTTCACGATCGCCTCGGCGCGCGCGCTCAGAAGCCCCCAGTCCAGAGCGGCTGCCCTTGCAACCTGCTCGGTCCTGGCCAACTCCGATTTAAGGACCTTGACCGCGAGCATGGGCTCGAACTCCAACTCTTCCTCCGGCTTGACCCGAGTGATCTTCGAACCGTAGGCCGCGCTCAGCATCAGCGTCAAGACGGCATACCAGCGCGCCATGACCTCCAGATCCGGGGCGCCCTGGAGCTCGCGAAGCCGGGTCTCCACCTGGTCCAGGACGCCCTGGCGCAGAGCGGCATCCGAAGTCAGAAGGACCACCGCCTTGGCTCGGGAGCCCAGGGGCGTCGGGACCGACATGGCGCCTTCCCTTCTCTCGAAGACATAGTCATGCCCGGTGTGCTTCAGGATGTCGAAGGCCGATCCCAGGAGGAAGGCCCGTCGACCGGCCAGCACGGCCTCCTGCTCCTGCTCGGTGAGGATCGCGAGGTCCGCGAAGTTCTCGTCGCGCCGGTCGATATGCAGTTCCTCCTGCGCGTACATCCTCAGGTAGGAGACCCTCATCTCGCTCAGACGGGCCGAGAAGTTGACCGGGAATCCCCCCGCCTCCTGATAGAAGAGGATCTCCCCGGTCTCGGCGACTTCGGTGAAGGTGGCATGAGGGGCCACATCGTGCACGATGTAGCGGCGGATCTCCTCCGCGAAGTCCTTCAACGCCTGGATGTCGGCCGGGTCCATGTCGGGGGCAGGCCCGGGCAGACCGATCTTGCGCACCACCTGGGTCGGTGGGAGCTTGAAGGCCCCAGGGACCTGGCTTCCCGTGACCCAGAAGCCGGAGCGGCGATACAGGTCCTTGAGCCGGGCCTTCCAGGCCTCTCCGGGATGATAGCGCCGCAGTACCTTCAGGACGTGGAAGTCCGAGGGGATGCGGGAGAAGCGCCTGCGGGCGGCAGACACCAGGGCCTCCTCCCAGCGGCTGCTCAACCCCTGGGCGTGGTCCTGAGTCAGGCCGCTGACCTGGCGTTGCAGGGACTCCAGGGCCTCCTGACTCGCCTTCCTGAGGTCCTCCGGCCCTTTGACGTAGGCCTGGTAGTAGGTGGGCAGGAACTCATCCGCGCGGTACAGGACGTCGGAGTGGGGGCTGTCCTCGGGCGAGGCGAAGTAGCTTGAACGCTCCCGCAGCGCGGTTGCCAGGGTGGTCAGGTTCTTCTTCAGGCGCGTGAACTGTTCGACCAGGCCTCCGCCGATCGTGCCATCAGGCCTCGGCTGACCCGTGATCTCCAGGGCCAGGGCGCGCGCCGTACGGGCCCCTTCCAGGAAGAGACGCCGCCGCAACTCGCTGCGCAGGACGCCCGGCTGACGCAGATCCCCGACGGCCGCCTGCATGACCCGCATCGTCAGGTACTGATGGATCGTCCCGGTCCGTCCGTCGAAGCCCCCTCTCCGCTCCCAGCGGGAGGCTTCCTTCAGCCAGCCATCCAGATCGCGCTGTCGGGAGGCGGTCACCTCCTGCTGCTCGCTGGCCCTCGTCTCCAGCCTGGCCGCCAGCCCCTCCAGGGCATTCCCCAACTCTTTCAAGCCGGATTGGACGTGGGCCAGGCTGTAACCCTCCACGTCCACCAGGCGGAACGACCACCTCCGCAAGGCCTCGCGTCGGGCCTTGAGCCAGGACTCCGAGTTGCCCCGGATCATGCGCGGATGATGTCCCCAGTGCTCGGGCTCGGAGTGGACCTCCTCGGCCTTCAGGCGCATCCGCTCCGATTCGATCCGCTCCTCCAGGAACGAGCGCAGGAGCCTCCCGGCGCGACGAGGCGCCCCGCGCTCGACGTCCCGGCGGACCTGGTCCCGGAATGCGTCCATGGCGCGCATCAGCCCGCGCTCGTTCCCCTTGGCCGAATCCCCGGTTCCATCCGGGTCCTGCAGGGCGAAGAGGAGGTCATGGCGGCGGGCGTCCTCGTCCTCGACCAGTTCCAGCTCGGGCAGGGCCTTGGCCCGGAGGAACTCGGGCATGCTGGCCTGGTTGGGGGCCTCCGCACCAAAGCCACCCCAGAGGTCGACGACCTCGGCCGCCAGGCGATAGGCGCACGCGGTCATGATCCGATGATGGGGCACCGAGATCGAGCTGAAGCCCAAAGACAGATAGCGCTGAGGGAAGCTCTGGGTGAAGCCGTCCTGATACTTTCGACGCCAACAATCCGTCAGGAACTGGGCGAAGTTGACGCGGGCGCTGCGCTTCTCGTCGGCAAAAGACCCGTGGGTGAAATCCTTGAAGATCGACTCGGCCAGGGTCTCGAAGATCATCTCCTGGCTTCGCGGGTTGGTTCCGACCGTCAGGCTCTCGCTGTTGACATGGTCATACACGTAGGTGCAGGCGAAGGGAGGGATCTCGACCTGCCTGGGATCGGTGGGGTCCCAGTTGGCTTCGAATCTGTGGGTGCCATACTGGTAGTGGTTGAGCTCTTTGAAGAAGGCGTAGCCGTTAGCCCGCATCCGATCGTTGGTGATGTTCCCGAAGTGCCCCGGAAAGACCAGATGCGCCAGGATGTTGGCCTGTTCCCCCAGCACGTCCTTGATCAGGAAGCCCATGTCCAGCAGCATGCCCGAACCGGTCCCGCCCGCCACCGAGGAGACCAGGATCACGTTGGTGGGCGCACCGAAATCCACATCGGCCAGGATTCCAAGCCCATTCAGAACCGAAGAATTCTGCATCCGTTCCTGGTTGTGGATGTCCCGCACCCGGCCGTGAGCGTGCTCGAGTTTCTGTCGGATGTCGGCGTAGTGCTTGAAGAAGGCCAGGCGGCTGTAGGCCCGGATCTGTCCGGCCCCTTCGGTCACCGTCCCCAAGGCGCTCAGCCCCGGATACCACCACTCCTTGATCCCCCGATTCTCGGGGGCGTCGAGGTGCTGAGTGATCGCCGCGGTGTCCTCCAGGGTGACGAGGGCCCGTTCGGAGTCAGAGAAGCGGGCGAATCTCTTGATCTCCTCGGCCAGGATGTGCTTCTCGGAGCGGTCGGTGTCGACCCAGAGGTAGCCGACGATGGGAAACTCCTGAAGATTCCCGAACTTCTCGTAGAAGCGGCGGCGGACCCGCAGAAGCACGTCGCCCCCGGTGCCTCCCAACCCGACCAGCAACGTGGGTCGAATCCGGATCTCGTTGATCGACATGGCATCCATGATGACCTCCTGGCCTCAGCGAGCGTCCAAGGCCTTGCCCGTCAGGCCCACCATCAAGGCGAGCAGGGCGAAGACCGAGAAGGCGGAGACGTATCCGAAATACTGGACGTGAGGTCCATTCACGCCCGGATTGAACCAGGCCCAGGCCGCAGCCAGGATCACGACAATCCACAGCACAACCGCGACAGCGGTCGAGATGGTCAGAGCCGCCGAGACGGAAAGCCCCCGTCCGAAGAGCAGACCCCGGAAAAGGGAGCGTCCCGCCGCCAGCCACGCCGCCACGGCTCCGACCAGACAGAAGAGCACGATGGCCCCCTTCTCGGCATCGGTGTGGAGATTCTCGTTGGTGTACAGCGAGAAGCGATTCTGGGGGGTCTCTCCCTCCGGGGGAGCCACCACTTCCAGGACATAGGGCGACCCGACCAGGCCTGCGTGGGCATCGCCCTGCCCCTCGCGATATGCGAAGCGGAACTCGTACTTCAGCGAGAGTTCCGGGTCTCGGAAGGCCAGGAGGGCAACCCGCACTCGGGGCCCGCTGACAGCGAAGGGCTCGGGGTCACCATCCACCAGGAAGGAGAGTTCTCCGGCCCGGATCTCGGTGCGCTCTCCCAGGCTCTCCTGAGCGGGCAGCGAGACCAGGACATCGGCCGTGTCGGGCGGCAGGAGCGGATAGGGCCTCTCCTCGGCATCGTGCAGATCGATGTCGAATTCCAGGAGCCGAAATTCTTCCGAGCTGGCCTCCGAGGGCTCCGGCGATTCCGGAACAGCTCGGGCCACCTGGGCGCTGACGAGCAGCAAGGCCAGGATCGCAAACAGGATGCCTCTTCTCACAGGGCAGGGCCCTCCTCCCGAGAATCCCCCGCGGGGACTGAAGATCCCGCCTCCAGGAGGAAGCGGGTGGCTCCCCCTCCGGGGGGTTGCATGACGAACTCGCACTCCCGACCTTCCAGATCCAGCGGACTGGCCTCCCCCTCCACCAGGACGTCCTGGGAGGGCACGACCCGCGGGCCTCGAGGCCCAGGAACCAGAAGTCCCAACTCGATCCCGCGCTGTGAGAGCAGTCGATGACTGCGGAAGAGTCCCCCCAAGCGGAAGAACTCTTCGCCGTCAGGCCCCTGAAGCCGATAACGCCGCCCGGCCGCCAACCAGCCCAGAAGAAGCGCCCCCAGGATTCCCATCCCCACAAGGGCCAGCCCGGCCAGCCCCAGACCGGAGGAAGCTCCGTCTCCCACCAGTCGAACCGGCAAGCGGACGGTGAAGGTCCGGACATTCGAAGTCTGCGGTCCCCCCTGATGAAGCATCAGGTCCAGGATCCGGGAGAGCTCCTTGACCTGAGCCATGCGGCCGAGCGTCTCGGGGTCCACGGCGGGCTCCAGGTTTCCCTGCCCATCCCCGGAACCGATCTCGACGGTGGCCTGGAGTTCGACGTCGGCGTTGAGCGGGGGCACGTTGCCGGACGGAGGACGGGGGACCGTGAAGGTGAGCAGGTAGCTGTCGGCGCTCTCCTGGCGAGGCTCGACCGAGAGGATCCTCCGGTCGAGTCGCGCCTCGGTCCGGCGGGCCGTTCCCAGTTCCCGAACCCTGGGTGCCGCCAGGCGGGCCTTCTGAATCCGCCAGCCATCCAGGCGGCTGAGGAAGGTGAAGCGCAGGCGGCCCTGGGAGACCTCCCCCCCCGGTTGCGGGCGCAAGGAGACCGTGTAACGCGAGGCATCCCGAGCCGCAACCGGCCAGCGATCCGGAGGCAGACCCTTGCCAGGATCCGAGAAGACCTTCTGCCCCACGTCCAGGACCGGTTGATCCGGACGGACGTACAGGGGCCGAAAGAGGACGGCCTGAACCGTGAAGCCCAAGCTCCGAGCCAGGCGACTCTCGACCTCGCGCAGGAAGGGTTCCAACCAGAGGACGTCCGTCTCTTCGCTGGCCACGGCTAGGTACAGGACCAGCGCTCCGGCCCGTTCACCCGCCGTGCCGGGCGAACCGTCGGCGCTCCGAGGTGCAGCCAGGGGGATGAAGTAGACGTTTCTCAGTTCAGGGGCATCGCGAAGCAGGAGGTAGAACGGCTCGTCCGAGCGCTGCCCCAGGAAGTTGTTCTCGTTGTCGGTCAGGATCCAATACAGGCGCACCGGCGAAGTCCTGGGACGATGCACGGCCCGCTCCAAGGCCACCTTGAGGTCGGTGGCGCCGCCACCAGGTCCGGGGAGGCCCTCCAGCGCCTGACCCAGGTTCCCAAGATCCAGGCCTTCCAGCGGCACCCGACCCTCGGCTTCTTCGGTCTGCGGGTCCGAAAAAGGTTGCAGGACCAAGGGATCCTGGGACCGCAGGAGCCGCCCGTCCGGAGCCAGGAGGTTGCCCAGCAGTTCTCGGATCTCCTGGGAGAAACGCGTCGAGTCCCCATAGCCTCCCTTGCCCATGCTCCCCGAGACATCCAGCATCAGCACATGCTCAGCAGGAACCGGCGGTGCCTCGGGCTCGGCCCAGGCCCTGGAGGAACACGAGGCCAGGAGCAGTCCCACCAGCAGGATGGCCCAACGTCTCATCCGGTCCCTCCTTCAACGGCCCGCCACGCCCCCAGGTTCCCCTCGGAGTCCACGGCATAGAGGGTCTGACCCAACACGATCGGGGCCGCGCTGTGTCCGATGCTGCCTTCGAAAAGCCTCTGCTGACCGATGTGCTCGAGTCGCCCTTCATGGAAGGAGACGGCCGTCAACCAGCCGCCCCGGTCCAGCACAAAGGCGCCTCCGGGAACCGGGGCCGGACACAGCGCGCTGGAATCCCTCAAAGCCAGGCGCACCTGTCCCCCAACCTGAGGTGATCCTCGGTACAGATGCCCGCCCGCCGCCACCCACCAGGCCGCCGAGTCTTCCGCCCAGGTCCACAGGCTCTGCCCGGCGTCCTGAAAGACGAACTGCAAGGAGTGTTCCGGGCTGGCAGGCAGGCGGAACAAGGCGTCCTCGGCCGAGCGGATCAGGGGAACCGCGCCGTCTCGAACGACCGGCGAAGCCTTCAGGCTTCCGGAAACCTGGAGGGTCGGCAGGGTCTGCCGGGTGGCCAGATCCAGGCCGCTGAGAGCCCCCCCCTCTGCTCCCGCATACAGGCTCTGGCCCACCAACCAGGCCTGCAGAATCTGCCCCGGGGCAACACCCCCGGGCCGAAAACTGGAGTGAGGCACGAATCCACGCCGGGGACAATACTCCCACAGACGAACCTCGGCCTGGTTTCCGACATTCACCGGAGCCGCCAACCAGCGCCGGCCATCCGTGACGACCGCGGAGACCAGGTCCCCCCCCAGGGGCAGCCCTTGGGTCCGGGGGGGTTCGAAGGATCGGCCGGAGAGACGCGAGGCCAGGTCGTGGACCTGGATGGCCTGGGAGCCTGGCACAGCCAGCAGGCCCTCCAGGAAGACCGGCGGCGAAGCCAGATCGCCTTCCAGGGCGACCTCTTCCTGCACGACCGGCTCGGTCTGGCCCTCGACGAAGACCTGAATCCTGCCCCGATGGCCCACCACGACCAGATGGCCCCTCCAGACCTGCAAGGGAAATCGCGGCGTCTGGGCCAGACTGAAGGAGGTGGCGAGGCGAAGCGGCCCCGGTTGGAGGCCGGCAGCCTCCTGGGGAACCGGACTTCCACAACCTGGGCAGAACCGCGCCAGGGCGAACCGTGAAGCGCCACAGGTTGGACAGCTCCCCGAGGTCTTCGGGACAGGCTTCTGGTTCATCCGGTGTGTCGTGGTCCTCCCGGCGGCTGCGTCGTGGCGGCCCCGAGACCGGGACCGAGGTCGCGAAGGCCACCCTTTCATCCTGACCGGCTCCGGTGACAGGCGTTGTCACCCGGAGCAACGGGCAGAAAACCTCTTCGCCGAATCGGGTTGCTTGCCTCCTGTCTTCCGAATTCGCGGGATCGGCGGGAGCGAAGGGTTCGTCCATGTGTTCTCGCTCCAATTCATTGGTTTCATCGTGCCCGAGGTCGGCGCCCCCCGTGGATCGCCTCCATGCACCCTCGCCCCTGAACGGCATCTGGTCGACCCGCAGTCTTGACCTTCCCTTGACTTCAAGCGCCTTTGGCTTGACTCGGCCTTGTCGCCCGAGGGGTCNNGGGTCAAGATGGCGTGGGGGGAATACCTGCACAAGCAAAGGGGGGCCACCTGTGGATGCCTTGATCGCCGGCCTGCTCCTGGCCATGGGCCTGGGGGCGTTGGCCTTTCTGGAATTGTGTTCCAGCCTGAGGGGGAAATGACGATGTTCATCCTTGTCCTCTCGGCGATTTCGGGCCTGCTCCTGGTCGCCTTCCTGGTGGCGGCCCTGCTCAAGCCGGAGTGGTTCCAATGAGCGGCGCCTGGCTGGAGCTGCTGGTCCTGCTCGCGATCCTCGGGGTTGTCGCCAGGCCGCTGGGGGTCTTCATCGCCCGCGCGCTCGAGGGGAGGCCCACCTGGCTGCAGCGCTTCCTGGCTCCATTGGAGAAGCTCCTGTACCGCGCGGCAGGCGTCGACCCCTCCCGGGAGATGACCTGGAAAAGCTACGCAGTCGCCGTACTGGTCTTCAACATGCTGGGACTGGCGGCGCTCTATCTGGTCCAGCGCCTGCAGGGTGTACTTCCCCTGAACCCCGGGGGCCTGGCGCCGGTTGGGGCCAGTGTCGCCTTCAACGCCGCCGTGTCCTTTGCAACCAACACCAACTGGCAGGCCTATGGCGGAGAAACCACGATGAGCCTGTTGACGCAGATGCTGGGTCTGACCACCCAGAACTTCCTCTCGGCTGCAACCGGCATCGCCATCCTGGCGGCTCTGGCCCGCGGAATGGCGCGGCAGGAATCGCCCACAGTGGGCAACTTCTGGGCGGACCTGACGCGGAGCGTCCTGTATGTGCTGCTCCCCCTGTCGCTGGCCCTGGCCTTGACGCTGGCCTGGCAGGGCGTACCGCAGACC
>DCTU01000012.1:19185-25632 GCA_002329445.1 bacterium UBP9_UBA1432 | reverse complement strand
TGATCCCGGCCGCCCTGTGCCTGACCTTCGGAGAGATGGTGGGGGATCGCCGGCAGGGTTGGGCGCTGCTGGCCGCCATGACGCTGGTCTTCGGGCTGGCTGCGGGGGCCTGCATCTCCTTCGAGACTGCCGGGAATCCCCTGGATGTCCAGGCCGGACTCAGCGCCGTCGGCGGCAACATGGAGGGCAAGGAGGTCCGTTTCGGGGCCGGCTCCAGCGCCCTCTGGACAGTGGCGACCACCGCCGCATCCAACGGATCGGTCAACTCCGCCCTCGATTCCTATACCCCCCTCGGCGGGCTGGTTCCCCTGCTGATGATGCACCTGGGCGAAGTCATCTTCGGTGGCGTCGGGTCCGGACTATACGGCTTGTTGATGTTCGTCCTCGTGGCCGTCTTCGTCTCCGGCCTGATGGTCGGCCGCACACCCGAATACCTCGGCAAGAAGGTGGAGGCCTACGAGATCAAGATGGCGGCCTTGGTCCTGCTGATCATGCCAGCCCTGGTGCTGGGGATGACGGCATGGGGAACCTGCTCCATTGCGGGGCGGGCCGCAGCCCTCAACGCCGGCCCCCACGGCTTCAGCGAGATCCTCTACGCCTTCACCTCGATGGGCAACAACAACGGCAGCGCCTTCGCCGGCCTGAACCCGACCAATTGGCTCTACGCCCTGGGCGGCGCCGTCGCGATGTTCCTCAGCCGCTACTGGATCGCCATCCCTGTCCTGGCGGTGGCTGGTTCCATGGCGGCGCGCAAGCGGGTGCCCGCAGGCGCCGGAACCCTTCCCACCCACACTCCGCTCTTCGTGGCCTGGCTGCTGCTCGTGGTTGCGATCACCGGTGCGCTGGCCTTCGCCCCGGCCCTGGCGCTGGGCCCCACTGTCGAGCACCTGTTGATGCAGCAGGGACGGCTCTTCTAGGAGGATCCCGTGTCGCAAGTCGTTTCCCGCCAATACCCGCCGCTGGGGCGGACCCTGCAAGAAGCCCTGGTCCGGCTCGATCCACGCCGCATGGCGCGCAACCCGGTGATGTTCGTGGTCGAGGTGGGCAGCCTGCTGGTCACGCTGGTCGCTGCCAGCGATCTGGTGGCGGGTCGCAGCCAGGCCGGCTTCCACTTCCATGTTGCCGCTTGGCTGTGGCTGACCGTCGTCTTCTCCAACTTCGCCGAGGCCCTCGCCGAGGGCCGGGGGCGCGCCCAGGCCGAAGCGCTTCGGGCCACCCGCCGCGGGACGATCGGCCACCGCCTGCGTTCCACCGAAAACAGGGAAGACTTCGAGGATGTCCCCGCAACGGAGCTGCGTAAGGGGGACCTGCTCGTGGTCTGCGCGGGAGAGACCATCCCGGCCGATGGCGAGGTGGTCGAAGGCATCGCCTCCGTGGACGAGAGCGCGATCACGGGCGAGTCGGCTCCGGTCATCCGTGAGTCGGGCGGTGATCGCAGTGCGGTCACGGGGGGCACCCGGGTGCTGTCGGACTGGTTGGTCATCCGCGTGCAGGCCAGTCCGGGGGAGGGCTTCCTGGACCGCATGATCTCGCTGATCGAAGGGGCCCGGCGGCAGAAGACGCCCAACGAGATCGCCCTGACCATCCTGCTTTCGGGCTTCTCCCTGGTCTTCATGATGGTGGTGCTGACCCTCCATCCCTTCTCGGTCTACAGCGTCGCGGCCGCAGGGCGAGGTGAACCCATCGCCTTGCCCATCCTGGTCTCGCTTCTGGTCTGCCTGATCCCCACCACGATCGGAGGATTGCTCTCGGCCATCGGCATCGCCGGCATGGATCGCATGATCCGCCGCAACGCCATCGCAACTTCGGGGCGGGCGGTCGAGGCGGCCGGCGACGTGGATGTTCTCCTCCTGGACAAGACCGGCACCATCACCTTGGGCAACCGGCAGGCCGTTGCCTTCCTGCCGGCCTCCGGCGTGGCCGAAGAGGAGCTGGCTCGGATGGCCCAGCTCTCTTCATTGGCAGACGAGACCCCGGAGGGACGCAGCATCGTCGTCCTGGCGAAAGAGAAGTATGGCCTCCGAGGGCCCGAGGGGGGGCGTCTGCCCTCGGGGGCACACTTCGTTCCCTTCACAGCCCAGACCCGGATGAGCGGAGTCGACCTCAATGGAGACCGCATTCGGAAGGGCGCCCCCGAGGCCATCCAGAAGCTGGTTCTGGAGGAAGGTGGGGAGCTGGACCCCCTCCTGCGGGCAGCCGTGGAAGAAGTCGCCCGGTCCGGGGCGACGCCCCTCCTCGTGGCCCGCAACGGTCGGGCCGTCGGGCTGGTGCATCTGAAGGACGTGGTGAAAGGGGGGATCCGGGAGCGTTTCGGGCACCTGCGCCGGATGGGCATCAAGACCGTCATGATCACGGGGGACAACGCCCTGACTGCAGCGGCGATCGCGGCAGAGGCTGGGGTGGACGACTTCCTGGCCCAGGCCACCCCCGAGGCCAAGCTTCAGTTGATCCGCAAGTACCAACAGGCAGGGCACCTGGTGGCGATGACGGGAGATGGCACCAACGATGCTCCGGCCCTGGCCCAGGCCGACGTGGCCGTGGCGATGAACAGCGGGACCCAGCCTGCACGGGAAGCAGCCAACATCGTGGACCTCGATTCGAACCCCACCAAACTGATCGAGATCGTGGAGATCGGCAAACAACTCCTGATGACTCGCGGCGCGCTGACCACCTTCAGCATCGCCAATGACGTGGCCAAGTATTTTGCGATCCTCCCCGCGGCCTTCGCAACCACCTGGCCGATCCTTGAGAGGCTGGATTTCATGCGCCTGGGCTCTCCGCAGAGCGCAATCCTCTCTGCGGTCATCTTCAACGCGCTGATCCTGGTGGCCCTGATCCCCTTGGCCCTGCGCGGGGTCCCCTACCGCGCCGTGGGGGCCGCCAGCCTGCTGCGGGATCACCTGCTGATCTACGGTCTGGGGGGACTGGTGGCGCCCTTCGTGGGCATCAAGTTGATCGACCTGGCCCTCGTGGCACTCGGGTTGGCCTGAGGAGGCACCATGCGCGAACCTGAAAGCAACCTGCTGGACCTGGTCCGCCAGCATCTCGGTCCGGCCCTGACCCTCCTGCTGATGCTCACCGCCCTGTGCGGCCTGACCTACCCCCTGGCCGTGACCGGGGTTGCCCAGGTGGCCGTGCCGGTTCAGGCCAACGGGTCCATCGCAGATGGGGTTTCTCCTCTGGCGGGGCAGTTCTTCTCGGGACCCGGCGACTTCTGGAGCCGTCCCTCGGCCACCGGGTATGATTCCTCAACCTCGGGGGCTTCGAACCAGGGCCCCACCAACCGGGCCCGAGCCCTGGCGCTGAAGGCCCGCCTCCAGGCTATCCGCACCGCCCATCCCGAGGAATCTGGCCCGGTACCTGCGGACCTGGGCACCTCCTCCGCCAGCGGCCTGGATCCCCACCTGAGCCCGCAAGCGGCCCTCTACCAGGTGAACCGGGTCGCTCGCGCCCGCGAGCTGCCGCCCGAGCAGGTCCGGCAACTGGTGCTGGGGCTGGTCGAGCCACCCGCCCTGGGATTCCTGGGCATGCCCCGGGTCAACGTGGTCCGGCTCAACCGAGAACTGGAGAAACTGCACCCGTGAGGGATGAGGCGCGACCTGATGCCGACCGGCTCCTGGCCCGAGTCCAGGAGGTCGAGGGCCGCCCCGGTCGGGGGCGGCTGAAGGTGTTCCTGGGATACGCCGCGGGTGTCGGCAAGACCTACGCCATGCTGCAGGCCGCCCACGAGCGCTTGAAAGCGCACGTCGACGTGGTGGCCGGTTGGGTGGAGACCCACGGGCGGGTCGAGACCGAGGCTTTGCTGGAGGGCCTCCCTGCGCTGGGACACAAGAAAGTGATCTATCGGGATGTGCTGATTCAGGAGTTCGACTTGGACACCCTGCTGGCTCGCCGCCCCCAACTGGTGCTGATCGACGAGTTGGCCCACACCAATGCCCCGGGCTCGCGCCATCGCAAGCGTCATTCTGACATCGAGGAGGTCCTGGCAGCGGGGATCGATGTCTACACGACGATGAACGTCCAGCACCTGGAAAGCCTGAACGAGGTTGTGGCTCAGCTCACAGGGGTCCAGGTGCGCGAGACGGTGCCGGATCGCGTGCTGGATTCTGCCGATGAGATTGAGTTGATCGACCTGCCGCCCGAGGATCTGCTGCTGAGGCTGAAGCAGGGGAAGGTCTACATTCCCAGCTCGGCCCGCCAGGCCATGGAGGGGTTCTTCCGGCCCGAGCGGTTGACCGCCCTCAGGGAGGTGGTGCTGCGCCGGGTAGCCGATCGCGTCGATGAGCAGGTGCTGTCGTACATGCAGCTCCTGGCCATCTCCGGACCGTGGCCGGCCCGCGAGCGGCTGCTGGTCTGCATCGGTCCCAGCCCCTACGGCCAGAGCCTGGTTCGGGGCTGCGCCAGGCTGGCGCAGGGTCTCCACGCCCCCTGGGACGCTGTCTTCATCGAAACGCCCAGATGGCTGCGGGCCAGCCCTGAGGAAGAAGCCCGCGTCGACGAATCCCTGCGACTGGCTGAATCCCTCGGAGGGCGAGCCGTGCGCCTGGCTGGCGACGATGTGGCTCGAACTGTGGTCGAACACGCCCGGCGCCACAACACCACCAAGATCATCGTTGGCAAGCCTCAGAACCGCAGGGCCTGGTCCAAGCCCAACCTGGTCGACCGCGTGATCTCCATCTCCGGGCCGGTGGACATCTACGTGATCAATACCCTTCACCAGGATGAGCCTCATCGCCCCGCCAGGCACCCCAGCCAGGAACGCCGGATGAGCAAACCCCTGCGGGTTCTGCTGGCCATCCTGCTGGTGACCGCGGCCACCGGCATGGGCGAGGTGCTCGATGCCCTGTTCCACATCACGAACCTGCTGATGCTCTACATCCTGGTCGTGATGCTTTCCGGCCTGTGGTGGGGAAGGACTCCGGCCGTCGTGGCCGCCTTCCTCTCAGTCCTGGCCTTCGACTTCTTCTTCGTCCCCCCACGCTTCACGATGACGGTCGCCGACTCCGGCTACCTGCTGACCTTCGGCGCCCTCTTCACCGTGGGACTGGTCGTGGCCAACCTCGCTGCATCGAAGCGCGAGCAGGTGGAGGTGATTCGCAGGGTCCAGCAGCAGACGATGGACGCCTACGAATTCAGCCAGGACCTGGCCCGTGCCCCGGATTGCGACTCCGTTGTGACCACCCTGGTTCGGCGTCTGGATCGCGCTGTCTCGGCCCCCGTGACGGTGTTCCTGCAGCGCGTCCAGAGAATGGAGGTCCACCCCGCCTCCAGTTTCCGGGCGGTCAGCGCCGAGGAATTCGGTACTGCCTCCTGGGTCGCCCAGAACACCCAGACCGCCGGGCGCGGCACCGAAACGCTTTCCGCTCAGGAGGCGCTCTATCTTCCCCTGGTTACGGCGCGAGGCCTGGTCGGGGTCGTGCGCCTGGGAATCGACGAGCCGCTGCGGCAGTCCCAGTGGAGGTACGTCGAGGGAATCGCCAACCAGGCTGCCGTGGCCCTCGAGCGGGTCTTCCTGGAGGAAGAGACTCGACGGGTCGAAGTCCTGTCCGAGACCGATCGATTGCAGACCGTCTTGCTGAACTCCATCAGCCACGACCTGCAGACCCCGATCGCCACGATCCTGGGGGCCCTGGACAGCCTGAACGACGCACAAATCCACCTGGACTCCGAGACCCGAAAGGGGTTGCTCCTCTCGGCCAGAGAGGAGGCGGATCGTCTCCAGCGACTGGTCCGAAATCTCCTCCAGATGATCCGGGTCGAGGCCGGGGCAGCGCGCCTGAATTGCGAGTTGTGCGAGGTCCAGGACCTGGTGGGGACTGCCCTGCAGCAAGTGGAGTCCCATCACCCTGCCCGCCTGATCGAGATGGATGTCCCCCAGGACCTGCCGATGGTCCGGGTAGACTTTGTGCTCTTCGTCCAGGTCCTGGTCAACNNTGTTGGAGAACTCCATCCGCTACGCGCCACCCGATTCGCCCATCCGGATCCGGGCCTTCTCGGGGCCTGGGCGGGTCCACCTGGAGGTGGTAGACCATGGCCCAGGAATCCCTCCAGAGGACCGCCAGAAGGTCTTCGAAAAATTCTACCGGGTTCAGCGCGAGGGGCGGGGCGGGACCGGGCTGGGCCTNNGGGGCCTGGTGGAGGCTCACAGAGGCCGGATTCGGGCCCACGAGACCTTGGGCGGAGGCACCACCATCCGCGTGGACATTCCGTTGGAAGGCAGGACGGCATGACCGGAGCCGGGGCCCGAGTCCTGGTTGTGGACGACGAACCTGCAATCCGCAGGTTTCTGTGCGCTTCGCTGACCGGCCACGGGTATCGGGTCCGCGAGGCAGGCACGGGCGCCGAAGCCCTGGCCAGATTCGCCAGCGAGCCTCCCGATCTCATGATCCTGGATATCGGCCTCCCCGACCTGCTGGGGGTCGACGTGGTCCGCCAGGTGCGCGAGTG
>DCTU01000012.1:0-19161 GCA_002329445.1 bacterium UBP9_UBA1432 | reverse complement strand
ACGACTACCTCACCAAGCCCTTCGGGATGGAGGAATTGCTGGCCCGGGTCCGGGCTGCCCTGCGCCGCTCAGAGACCACGGCCGAGGGTCAGCCGCTCTTCACTGCCGAGGGGCTGACGGTGAACCTGGGGGCCCGGACCGTCACCCTGGACGGGAACGACGTCGGGTTGACACCCCGGGAATTCGATCTCCTGAAAATCCTCATCCAGCACGCAGGCCGGGTGCTGACCCACCGGCAACTGCTGTCCAAGGTATGGGGCCCGGAGTATGGGGACGAGACACACCTTCTGCGGGTGAACATCTCCAATCTCCGCAGGAAGATCGAGCGCGACCCGGGCCGCCCGCGCATCCTGCTCACCGAGGCCGGCGTGGGCTACAGGCTGCGGGGCACGTGACCGCAGCCTCGATCCGCCACATCTCGCAGTTCCAGGCACGGACCGGCGGAGTCCCTGGCCTTGAGCGACTCAGCCAGGCTTCTCGAGAGGCGCGACAGCGCCCCCTTCGCGCTCTATTCGGCCCCAGAACAACGGACATTGGCAGGAGACATCGACCACCTGATGTCCTCTCCTGGCAGACTTAAGGTCCCGCCCCCCGAGCAGAACCGATCCGGGTCGAGGTCTTCGTCGGTTCCGCCGAACAGGATCCCCCCTGAGGGCGCCGGGTCGCACCACCGGGGGCGGCAGGGTAGGAGCTCGGGATTGCGGAACATTTCGGAACAGAGGTGAGCGTCATGCCCCACGTCCCGTCAAATGCCCGTTGGTTCCTCGCAGACCTCGTCATGGAGAATCGGGTCGACGAGGACCCACGGAACGTGGTCCACGTCAACACGATGCTGGTCGAAGCCGGCTCGGCCGAGGAGGCCTGGGAGAAGGCGCTCGAACTGGGACGCGATCAGGAGCACACCTACCTCAACACCGACAAGAAGCAGGTAAACGTCCGCTTCCGCGGCCTGGGAGACCTCTACGTGGTCTACGGCAAGCTCGAGCACGGAAGCGAACTGATCTACCAGGAGAAGGTGGACGTCCCTGAAGAGAAGTTGGCCACCATGGTCCCCGCCAGGCACGAACTCAGCGTGTTCGTCCCTCCACCCGACGTGGAAGACCTGGCCCATCCCGCCTTCCGCGCGGGTCAACCGAACCTGATGCCCCAGTTGGTCGTGGACCTTCTTGAGGTCAGCCCAGGGGATCGGACCGAACCGCTTCCTGAGGGCGAGGATCCGCGAGGGGGGTTCGGCCCCCTCGCCCCCAACCCTGAAGCGCTACGCTTCGCCCGACACGCTGCCCTGCTGGCGGGGGTGGAACTGCGCCGCCGGGGCCTGACCGAGCAGGCCAGAGGAACCGACTTTCTGGCGGAATCCCTGGGCGAATTGATCCCCACGGACTCCTGAGCCGCCGCGTCCCGCAGTCGTTCCCTGGAATGGAAGCCTCCAGCCCGGACCTGGTGGCCCCGCTTTGCTGGAGTGGATGGCGGCGGAGTCGGACAGGCTCCTGTTCGCCAGATAGCCGAGCTCCCGCGTTCCTCTGGAGGCCTCCGTCTCAGCGGGTCGTCAACGAGACGGGATTGGAGAGCGGGCCGGCGCCCGTGCTGCCGACCTCCTGGACGGCGTACCAGTAGGTGGTGCCGGGAGTGGCCGTGACGTCGGTCAGCGAGAAGACCGAGGCCTTCCCGTCCTGCAGGACGCCCATCGGGTTGTCGCCCAGGTTGAGCTCGACCACCGGGGCCTGGCCATCGAAGGGCGTTGTCGAGCGCTTCACCACGCAACCGGCCAGGGAGTCGCGCTCCTGGCTCCTGGTCCAGTGCAGGACGTTTCCGGGGCTCAGGCAGGCCCGGCCGACCAGCACCAGGGGGCGGGCCAGGACCTTCTGATCCGCGCCGGTTCCGGTTCCGGTTCGGCCGTGTGCCTGCGAGGCCGCCGGCCTGAGGACCACCACGCATTCGGGCCCAGGCCCGGACGCGCTGGCCCGGGCCACCAGACCCGGGAGGTTCATCACCATGCCGTCCGGCATCCCAGGGATGCGGATGGGCGGGTTCTTGGGCGACATTTCGTAATCCGGTCGGCTGGCCGAGACCAGCCAGGTTCCCTCATCCAGGGTCAGGGTGAAGCGGCCCTGGTCATCGGCAACCCCCTGGACCGGCATCCGCATCTGGGAGTCGTCCGGATCCTCCTCGCTGTCCAGATCCATGAAGGGGGCGGCCATCACGGCGGAGCGGGACAACGGACGCCCCTGCTCATCGACCA
Organism: bacterium UBP9_UBA1432; assembly: GCA_002329445.1. Taxonomy (GTDB): domain Bacteria; phylum Vulcanimicrobiota; class Xenobia; order Xenobiales; family Xenobiaceae; genus Xenobium; species Xenobium purgamenti. The sequence continues at coordinate 16,922 of DCTU01000012.1, read as the reverse complement.
CGCGGCCCTGGATCATGCCGCTGGAAGGGATCAATGTGAGGTCGGTCGACTTGTTGGCCTCGTCGGCCTTCAGGGTCACCTCGGCCGGAGCCTGCAGGCGGAAGCCTTTGTGTGTGGCGGTCACCTTCCACTTCCCTGCGCCCACGCCCAGCGAGTAGTTGCCGTTGGCCGCGCTGTGGGTCATGGCCATCCCTACGTCTCCGAAGGCCATCACGCGGACCCCGGCCACCGGCTTTCCTGAGGCGGTGACCCGGCCGCAGACCCAGGCCTTCTTGAAGTTGCCCGGCCAGGAGACCTGGGCCAGCAGAGGGGTCGCCAGCAGGGCTGCCAGGACCAGGGTGAGGAGCAGGAATCGACGCGACGCCATGGATCCACCTCCGCGATTGAATGCGACACAGGGCCGTCCAGGCCTGGAAACCTGGACCGCGGGGGTCCTTCTACGAGGCGTCAGCGTCTCCTATGGACCCCGCGTCCCGCTGCTCGTTCAATCCATCGTTGACGGCCGACCCGAGGCCCTCGAGCGACGACGGTCAATGTCGCGCTGGCGCCGAAGCATCCAATTCGAAGCAAACAGGCCCGGTGTCCTCCGCCCCCTGGCAGGACCCGGGCCCGGCGTCCAGCCGAGCCCCGGCCGGCCCGAAAGGGATGCCCCCCTCGGGCAGGAACCTCTCCCTGAGTTCATTTCACGGGAGGCCCACGTGCGCCATCGACTCCTCCTGCTGATTGCCCTCCTCCTGGTCCTCACCGGATCGGCGCCGGCTCAATCTCCCGACCCCAGGGCCTGGCTGGCCCTGACCGGAATCCGCTTCGAGCAGGAATCCAACGACGTCGTGGTCTCCGGTCGACTGGTCAGCCAGGCTCCACGGGTGGTCTGGGACATCCACATCGGCTTCACCGCCTACGACCAGGACAACTACCCGGTGGCCCACGGCGGGACCTGGTTCCACTCCATCGCCCCCGGAGAGGAGATCCCCTTCGAGGCCCGCGCCGGCTCGCTCAACCAAGTCCACCGAATCGAAGCCTTCGTCCGTTCCGCCGAACAGGATCCGCCATGAAGAAGGCCATCGGCGTCGATTCAGCCCGCAGTTGAAGACCGACCCGACGCTCCAGCGGCGGCGTTCAAGGCCGAGCCGGCGCGGAACCATCCAATCTGTTCCTCCGTCAGGCTGTGGTGCAGATCGAGCTCGAATTCGCCCTCCCGGCCCTTCACCCGAGCCCGGACCGGTCGCCCTGGAGCGAGATCCGCCAGGCCGAGCAGGGAAATCCGGTCGTCCTTGTGGATCCGCTCGTAATCGGCCGGGTCTGCAAAGGTCAGGGGCAGGATCCCTTGCTTCTTGAGATTCGTCTCGTGGATCCGCGCAAACGAGCGGACCAGGACGGCTNNGGCGGCGTGCTCCCGGCTGGAGCCCTCGCCATAGTTGCGGTCGCCGACGATGATCGAACCCTGCCGGGCATCCCGGAGTTGCGCCGCCTTCAGGGCCCAGGCCGAGACCGGTCGGAGACCGCCCGCGACGGGCATCTCGACCAGGGCAGCCACCTCCCCGGTCTCGGCGTCCACCGCCCCATGCAGCAGGTTGTGGCTGATTCCCGAGAGATGGCCTCGCAGCGGAAGCCAGTCGCGTCCGGCGGGGGAGATGTGATCCGTGGTGGTCTGGCCCAGGGTCTTCACCAGCACCGGGACCTCCAGGAAATCCTTCCCGTCCCAGGGCTCGAAGGGCTGTAGGAGTTCCAGCCTCCCGGATCCGGGCTTCACCTGGACCTCCACGTCGGAACCGTCCGCAGGTGGGTCGAGGAAGCCCTCCCAGGACAGGGCAAAACCGTCCGGGGGGAGCTCCGGCGCCGTGGGGGGCGACAAGAGGAGGCCGTCCACCGGATCCTTGAGGGGGTTGAAGTCCATCCGGCCTGAAAGCGCCAGGGCCATCACGATCTCCGGACTGGCGATGAAGGCCAGGGTGGAAGGGCTGCCGTCGTTCCGTTTCGGAAAGTTCCGGTTGTAGGAGGTCAGGATGGCATTCGGCTCGTCGGGCTTCACGTCGTCCCGCTTCCACATGCCGATGCAGGGGCCGCAGGCGTTGGCCAGCACCGTGGCTCCGACCTTCTCGAAAACCTGCAACTGCCCGTCGCGGGCGATGGTCTCCATCACCTGCTGCGATCCCGGGGTGATCATCACGGGAATCTTCGCCGTCAGCCCACAAGCCGCCGCCTGGCGGGCCACATGGGCGGCCCGCTCGAGGTCCTCATACGACGAGTTCGTGCAACTGCCGATGAGCGCCGTGCGAAAACCGGCGGGGAACCCCTCGGTCCGAGCCTCGGCGCCCAAGGCCGAGAGGGGGCGCGCGCGGTCGGGAGAGTGGGGACCTACGATATAGGGTTCGAGTCGATCCAGATCGACCTCCACCAACTCGTCGAAGGACTCCTCCGGGTGTGACTCCACCTCCGCATCGGCGACGAGGTGCTCGAGGTGGCGCTCGGCCAGGTCGGCCACCTCGGCGCGCTCGGTGGCCCGAAGATAGGCGGCCGTCCTTTCATCAAAGGGGAAGATCGAGGTGGTGGCACCCATCTCGGCACCCATGTTCGTCATGGTCGCCCTGCCGGTGGCGGAGATCGAGCGGGCGCCCGGGCCGAAGTATTCCAGGATGCGATTGGTGCCACCCGAAGTGGTGAGCTTGCCGCAGAGGTAGAGGATGACATCCTTGGCGGAGGTCCAGCCACTCAGCCGCCCCTTCAGGTGCACGCCCACCAGCCTGGGGGCCCTCAGCGTCCAGGCGAGGCCGGCCATGGTCTCGGCCGCATCGGCGCCCCCCACGCCGATGGCCAGCATGCCCAGGCCACCGGCGTTGGGAGTATGGCTGTCGGTGCCGATCATCAGGCCGCCCGGAAAGGCGTACTTCTCCAGCACGACCTGATGGATGATGCCGCTGCCGGGCTTCCAGAAACCGATCCCGTAGCGCGCCGCGGCCGTGCGGAGGAACTCATAGACCTCGTCGTTCTCCAGCAGGGCCTCCTGCAGGTCCGGGCTGGCGCCACGGCGCGCGCGGATCAGATGGTCACAGTGGATGGTGGACGGGACGGCCACCCGGCGTCGCCCCGACTGCATGAACTGCAGCATGGCCATCTGCGCGGTGGCGTCCTGCATGGCGACGCGATCCGGGCGCAGGCAGAGGCTTGTGCTCCCGCGCTCGACGCGCTCCGGGAAGCGATCCGGGTCCAGGTGGGCGTAGAGGAGCTTCTCCGTGGCGGTCAGATTCTGCCGCCCCACCAGGCTCCGAACGCGCTCGATGCGCTTCGGCAGCCCTGCGTACAGCTTGCGAATGCACTGCAGGTCGTCGTGCCTCACCGTGCCACCCTCCCCTCCTGGAGCCCGTCCGGGCTCCAGGACTGCCCTCGCTCCGAACGCTCCTGCATCGACAGATAGGGGACCTTCTTGACCAGTGCGCGGAAGCCCGGTCGCATGATCCGCCCTCCGGTCATCACCTCTTCGATCCGGTGCGAGCACCACCCGGCGATCCTTGCGGTCGCGAACAGCGGGGTGTAGAGCTCCTGGGGAATCCCCAGAAGACCGTAGACCAAGCCGGAATAGAGGTCCACGTTCGCGCACAGGGGCATCGAGCGATTCTTGCGGGCCTGGATGCGCGGGATGCCCAGCCGCTCGACGCCGTCCAGCAGGAGGAAATCGCCCAGTCGCCCCTTCTCGACCGCCATGTCCCGGGCGTGTTTCTTGATCAGGATCGTGCGCGGATCCGACACGGTGTAGACCGCGTGCCCCAGGCCATAGAGCTTGCCGGAACGGTCGCCGGCCTCGCCGTCCAGCAGCCTGTCGAGATGGAAGCCCACCTCGTCGTCATCCTCCGGGTTCTTGACGTTCTGACGCAGATGGCCCAGCATCTCGGTGACCTTGGCGTTGGCCCCCCCGTGAAGCGGTCCCTTCAACGAGCCGATGGCCCCGGCGATCACGCTGTAGGTGTCGGTACCCGTGGAGGAGAGGGCCCGACACACGAAGGCGGAGTTGTTGCCTCCTCCGTGCTCGGCGTGAAGCATGAGCATCAGGTCCAGGAGCTTGGCTTCGGCGTCCGAGTAGACCTTGTCGGGCCGGACCTGGTGCAGGAAGTTCTCGGCCACCGAGAGGTTCTCGAGGGGATTGTGGATGTGCAGCGACTGATTCCCGTAGACGTGTCGCTTCACGGCCTGGGAGTGGGCCACGATGCTGGGGAAGCGCCCGATGAGCTCGATGGACTGACGGAGCAGGTTCTTGAGGGAGAGGTCGTCGGGATTGGAGTCGTAGGAATAGAGGGCCAGGACGCTCCTGGCCAGCATGTTCATGATGTCCGGGCTGGGAACCTTCAGGATCACGTCCTCGAAGAATCGATCCGGCAGGATCCTGGCCTTCGAGAGCACCTTGTCGAACAATTCGAATCGGGACCTGTCGGGGAGCTCCCCCAGCAGCAGCAGACAGGCGACCTCCTCGAATCCGAAGGTCCCCTCACGCTGGTGATGCTCGGCGATGTCCCGGATATCGATGCCCCGGTAGAAGAGCTGCCCCGGCATGGGGATCCTCTCCCCGTCCTCCACGTAATACCCCTGGACGCTGCCCACCCGGGTGACTCCAACCAGGACGCCGGTCCCGTCGGCATTGCGGAGACCCCGCTTGATGTTCTCCTGACGAAAGCTCCGATCGAATTCCGAGTAGGCCCCGCGGGCCTCCTCGCACAAAGTCGAGATGTCAGCAGCCAGAACGGATTCTTCCTGCATTTCGGCACCCCCATTTCGAGAATCCCCGAAATCGATGGGCGATTCTCTTGGCCAGACATCCGCACCTGGAATCCGATCGTGACGGCGCAGTGCCCTCCCACTCGTTCGAAGGCGGCAGGAGGTCTTCCTCCGTTCCGGAAAGCTTCTCCCTCGCGACGTCACCGGATGATGAGCGTTTCCCGCGAGGTTCGGCAGATCTTTTCGGCCAGAGTCCGCGGAACCATCGGGAGGGAAGCCATGGGCAGGATCGTCGAACTCGACGGGGATGAAATGACCCGCATCCTCTGGGGCAGGATCAAGGAAGAACTGCTCCTCCCCTATCTCAACCTGGACCTGGAATACTACGACCTGGGGTTGGAGAATCGCGACGCCACCGACGACGCGGTGACCCTCCAGGCGGCTCGGGCCATCCGGAGGCATGGGGTCGGGGTGAAGTGTGCCACCATCACCCCGAACGCCGACCGACTGGTCGAGTACGGGCTCAAACGCATGTACCCCAGTCCCAACGCGACGATCCGGTCGCTCCTGGACGGCACGATATTCCGGGCCCCGATCGTGGTCCCGACGATCCCCCGCCTGGTCCCGGGCTGGAAGCGGCCGATCACCATCGCGCGCCACGCCCACGGGGATGTCTACATGGGAACGGAGTACCGGGTGCCGGGACCCGGCAAAGCGGAGCTGCTCTTCAGCGACGGCTTCCGGCGCACGGTCTGTGACTTCCCCGGCCCCGGGGTCCTGAGCGCGATGTACAACCTGGACGACTCGGTGCAGAGCTTCGCCCGCTCCTGCATGTCCTTCGCCCTGTCCAGACACCAGGACCTGTGGTTCTCGTGCAAGGACACGATCTCCAAGCAATACGACGGGCGATTCCGGGACATCTTCCGCGAGACCTTCCAGTCCGAGTTCCAGGAACGCTTCGAGGCCTCCGGAATCCAGTATTTCTACACCCTCATCGACGACGCCGTGGCCCGGGTCATGCGCTCGGAGGGCGGCTTCGTCTGGGCCCTGAAGAACTACGACGGGGATGTGATGAGCGACATGGTGGCGGCCGCCTTCGGCTCGCTGGCCCTGATGACCAGCATCCTGGTCTCTCCCGATGGGGTCCGCGAGTATGAGGCGGCCCACGGCACGGTGACCCGACACTACCGGCGCCACCTCCAGGGCGAGAAGACCTCGACCAATCCCGTGGCCACCATCTTTGCCTGGACGGGCGCCCTGGCCCGGCGGGGCGAACTCGATGGAAACCAGGGGATGGCCGGGTTCGCCGCGAGGCTCGAAGAGGCGGTCCTGGACACGATCAAGTCCGGGATTTCGACCCGGGATCTAGGCGGGTCCGCCGACACGGACACCTTCCTGACCGCGGTCCGCTCCCGGCTCTGAGTTGGGTCTCGGAGAGGAAGGCGATCGCCTCAGCCTCCCTCAGATTCCTCCCCCGCCAGGTCTCCCCCACCCCGTGGCGACTCGCACCAGACCTGCCGGGCGGGGACCGAGACCAGTTCTCGTTCGGGCCATCGCAGGGCGCTCAGGCGCCCCCCGAAGACGCACCCGGTGTCGATGTTGATCGTGTTGTTCCGCCACTTCGGTGAGGCGACCGGGGTGTGCCCGTAGACCACGGCGGCCTTGCCCCGGTATTCCCGCGCCCAGTCGCGGCGCTCGGGCAGGCCGTCCGCATCCACCCGACCGGTCGGGTCGCCATACAGACAGAAGGCCCGCACCCTTTTGGAGTCGCGGTTCTGGAGGTTCTCGCGCAGGCCCGCGTGGGCCGCCACCAGGTTCCCCGAATCCAGGACCAGATGGCTGGGAAGCCCCTCGAAGAAGCCGCGCACCCGCTCGCGGAAGCTCGGTTCCTGAGCGTTGAGCTGTTCCAAGGTCGCCTCCAGGCCGTGCAGGGTCTGCACGGGACGCCCCATCAGGGCCCGCATGAGGCGGTCATCGTGATTTCCGGGCAGGCACAGGGCATGCCCGGCTTCGACCATGCCCATGACCAGGCGCAGGACCCGGACCGGCTCCGGGCCCCGGTCCACCAGGTCCCCGAGGAAGAGCGCCCGCCGACCCGACGGAGGCACGACCCGCAGGCCATCGGGGGCCACGAGGTAGCCCAGCTTCTCCAGGAGTTCGACCAGTTCGCCGTGGCAGCCGTGGACATCCCCCACCAGGTCGAAGGGCCCGGGGTCCTGGCGATGGTCCACAGGCAGTGGGACCCGATGAAGGCTGAGCGTGTCCACGATTCGAGGGTCCTCCAGCAGGTGGATGGCGCCGTACCCTTCGTGCTGAAGGGCGGGCAGCTCTGCGCGGAAGCGGGCGAAGTGCTGGTCCAGGACCTTCTCGGAAACCTGTCGGGAGCGAGCCTGGTTCCGCTCCCGGACCAGCAAGCGGGGGTAGTCCAGCACCAGGGCCACCGCCTCGGCGTGATGACGTCGGGCGATGGCCAGCCACTCCTGTCGGCGGGCCGACTCGAGGTTGGTGGCGTCCACCACCGTCAGGCGACGCCAGGCCAGGCGCAGGTCCGCCAGTCGATGCAGCAACTCGAAGGCGTCCGCGGTGGCCCCCTGCTCGGCCTCGTCGTCGGTGATCCAGGCCCGGGCGCGGTCCGAAGAGAGGATCTCGGTGGGGCGGAAGTGGCGTGCCGCCAGGCTGGACTTGCCCGAACCGGCCGGTCCCACCAGCAGGACCAGGCAGAAGTCGGGGATCTGAAGCACCCGGCCCGATTCCCCGGAAGGGGACGGACCGGGAGCAGGCGACTCCGGGGCAGGAAGGTCCGGGGGGTCAGGCATCCCACCCATTTCAGGAGCCGTGCCTGGGCTCCCTGCCAGGGGCCCGGTCGGAAACCCCGACCGGATTCCTAGAGGGCCAGGCGGGCCGCGTCGCGTTCGAGTTCGGCCAGGCGGGCCTGGCGCTGGGCGGGGTCCGGGAAGACCAGTTCCTCGAAATCCTTCCGGGCCGCCTCGAGCACCCGCCCGGCTGCCTCGGGGGTCAGGAGTCCCCGACGCTTCAGTTCACAAGCCGCCCCCACGTAGGTCTCGAAGAAGAAGACCCCCTTCCCCATCCACTCCCTGCGAATGGGCTCCGGTGTCCCCACCACGTCGTGGATCATGGCCGCCCGGATCCTGCCTGGATGGGCCTGGACCAGGGCCGCCAGCAGCCCCGGGTCGGCCTGCCCCGAGTCGCCGAAGAGCACGAAGTCGAACTCGGGATACAGTCCCTGGAAGAGTTCGAAATTCGCCCACTTCTGCGAGAAGATCAGGCCGTGGACGAACTGGTGCAGGCAGGTTCCCGTCAGGAGGACCGTGCCATCCAGCCCCTTGGTGCCCAGTTTGCGATGGTAGCGGTCCTCGAAGAGCCCGCAGACCCCTCCGGGCCGGCCGGTCAGGAAGGCGACGTCCCCCGCAGGAGAGGGCACTCCTTCCGGCGCCAGGTCCAACTCGCGGTACAGTTTCAAGACGCCAGGATACACCGTCTTGGGAGGGTAGCGCCGGTCCTTCCAGTTGGCGTACAGGGTGTCGTCCACGTCGCTGAGGATCTTGAGATCCCGGCGGGTGGTCCTCCGCCCCTCGCGCTCGATGTGTGCGAGGACCTCGCGGCGGATCGTGGTCGAGTCGATGTCGTGGTAGACCAGTTCCACCATGTCCCAGTGCGAGTTGCCGGCGTCGATGGCCCGCTTCAAGGCCGTCAGATCGTCGCCTGAGGTGGCCAGCAGCACATCCCGGATGGCCTTCTCGAAACGGCGCGGGGTGGGACCGATCTGCAGGGCGTCCACCACCGCTGCGCGGGCCGCCACCGAGAGGTCGGCCACCCGGCCGCGGGTCAGCAGATCCAGGATCGCCTGGGAAGACCGGCGGGGAGCGCGGCGGAAGAGGCCCGACAGGTCCAGGTCCAGGACCAGACGGTCCAGGACGTCGGCGGGAAGTCGTGCCAGGACCTCCACCAGGCGCTCCAGCTTCGCAGAGCGGTAGGGCGGTGAACCCAGTTCCACAGATTCCCCGAAGGGATCGCACGGTTCCATCGCGGTCACTCCTCCCCAGCCCTGGTCCCAGGCCCCGACCCGGTGCCGGCAAAGGCCTCCCAGGCCGAGTCGTGCACGGGATCGAGCCCCCGGGCCCGAAGTTCATGCTCGGTGAATCCGAAGGCGCTGAGCAGGGTCTGCCAGCGCCTGGGGTCCATTCGAAGCTGGTCCTGCCTGCTGCGCCCCACCCCCAGCGTCAGCAGCCTCCGGCAACGGTAGGCCAGGGGCAGGGCCCGGGCCAGGCCACATCCGTCGGCCGCGCCGAGAATCCCCACATCGAAGAGGCCTGCCTCCAGAGGCAAGCTGGCGTTCAGGCCTTCCAGGGGCGAAGCCCATCCCCGCGGGCCGGGAAGCACGGCCCGCAAGGCCCGCGCCAGACCCGGAGCGCCCGGTGGAAGCCGACTGAGAGCTTCCAGGGGTGCCGACCAGGAGGCCAGGCGCCGACGGATGCAGGCCACCACGGCCCGACGCGTGGCCCGGTGCCAGGCCGCCTCGCGTTCCCGGCGAAGCCCGGGATCCTCGGGAGGAAGAGTTGCGAGCTGCTCGAGAGCCCGCACCGAGGCGCGCGAGGTCCGAGCCCAGGTCAGAAGGTCCTCCCAAGCCGCCTGAGGCTGCACGCCCAGCCCCCGCAGATAGCGACGCCGTCGCCAGCCCCCCAGGAATCGGACGCCCCCCAGTCGCTCTGCCTGGCTCTCAACCTGCGCGGGATCGGCCTCAGGTCCGCTCCGAGACCCTCCCCAGAGACGGCGGGCCAACTCCTCCTGTTCGGCCAGAAGGCGGGCCAGGTCCGCGGCCAGGTCGGACCGGCGCTCTTCAAGGAGGACCTGCCGACGCGCCTCGACGGCTCGGGCGAGGTCCTCTCGGGCCTCCTCCTCGGCTCGTCCCGAAGGAGGAGCCTCCATCAAATCCGAGAGCAGACGCGCGACCTCCACGGGAAGGGCCTCTCGCACCCGCCCCACCCCGGTGGCCAGAAGCATTCCGGGATGGACCTGCCCGGCCCGCTCCAGCACCTGGTCCAGGCCTTCCTGGTGAGCCCAGGAGACCAGCACCCGGTCTCCATCCAGCCAGGCGTTGGCCAGCGCCGCCAGCGCCAGGAGGCCGGCCTCCTGATCGTCGGGGGCCAGCAGCGACGCCTGTGCGCCTCGACGGAGCCGACCCAGGGCCTTCTCCCAGGCCTCGGTCAGAGGAACCGGGGAAGCGGGCATTCCGACGCGGTCCTCCGACTCGGGGGCCTCCAGGCCCAGGAGCGAGGCGGCTGCCGTTCCGGTCCAATCCGAGCGTTCCTGCAGGGCCCGGAGTTCCTCCAAGGTCCCCCGCAGGGCTGTCGGGGCCTCGACCAGGAAGGCCACGGCGAGGTTGTACAGGCCCGGCGTGCGGGGGCAGTCGTGTCGCAGACGCCAGGGGTCCAGCGCGTCCAGGGGGAGGCCCAGGTCGATGCCCACCTGCTCGGCCAGGTCCATCAGGCGCTCGGGGTCGCCCAAGGGCAGGCCGTCCCGCAGATGTTCTGCCTTCCAGGAGTCCGGGAGGGCCAGGCAGGGATTCAGGATGGCCTCCTCCTGCACGGGGACTTCCCTGTGCAGGTAGGGCGGGGGCGCCAGTCCTGCCAGGAAGACCGGTGCCATCGTCAAGCCGCCGGGGCCGGAAAGAACCACCGCGGGCCAGCCATAGCACAGGGATTGGCCGGACCGCAGGCGCCCGGCCAACCGATCCAGGTCCGGGAGCAGGCGGACCCCTCCCCGTCCCTCGCAGAAGGTCCTCTCCTGCCCCAGGGCGAGCGGAGTCCAGCGATGCCCTGCCAGGGCGGTCCGGGCTTCGGCCGAGCCGACCTGCAAGGCCTGGCCCAGCACTCCCAGCAGTCGCCTCCACCGACCCTGAGTCTCCGGGTCGGCCTCGCGGAAGACAGGGTCGAATCGTTCCGGCTCGAGACCAGACTCTCCCAATGGGCCCGGACGGCAGCCCTGGCACCACACCTGACCGGTTCCCGCATCCCACCAGGCGGGAATGCCCCGAGGCAGCGAGGTCCCGCAGACCTGGCAGCGGTCGGGGGTTGGCAGGGACCTGACCCAGCGAGGTTCCATGAGACGAGGTCTTCGCTCCGGGGCAGGGACTTTCCGCCTGCCACCTTCGGCCGTCTGGCCCCAGGCTCCGGCCGGTGGCCTGGGGGAAATCCTGATGCGCCGGACGTTGACCCGGGGGGCACCGGCGCGGTATCCTGCCAAGGCTATCTTTGGGGGGTTGCCCGCAATCAGGAGGTATCGTCCATGTCCCACGCCATCTATGAGGCCCAGAAGACCCAAGGTCGACTGGACGATGCCGGAGAGTTCCCGCGGGTCGTCCTGCTGGACTCGATCAGCCACTGCAACCTGCAGTGCTCGATGTGCTTCCACGTCAACATGACCCGCAAGCGGGGCATCATGCCCTGGGATCTGTTCACGAAGCTGATCGACGAGATCGCCGAGGAGGACCCCACGGTCCGGGTCTGGATGGTCTTCTTCGGCGAAGCCTTGATGCTGCGCCGCCGCAAGCCTGGCATCTTCGACATGATCCGCTACGCCAAGTCCAAGGGTCTGCAGGACGTGGTCCTGAACTCCAACGCCAACCTGCTGGACGAGGACTCGGCCCGTCAGTTGATCGAGGCAGGCCTGGACGCCCTCTACATCGGCATCGACGCCTTCACCCCCGAGACCTACGCCCAGGTCCGGGTGGGTGGGAACTACGAGCGCACGGTGGCCAACGTCCGGCGCCTTCTGGCGCTCAAGAAGGAGTTGAACTCGACCACGCCCGAGATCTTTGTTCAGTTCGTCGAGATGGACGCCAACTCCGCCGAGAAGGACGACTTCATCCGGTTCTGGACCGAGCAGGGCGCCCACGTCAAGATCCGCCCCAAGGTGAGCTGGGCCGGCAAGATCGAGGCCCCCAACCTGGTCCTGGGCCAGGAAGAACGCTGGCCTTGCTACTGGGCCATGCGCAGCATGTCCGTCACCGACCAGGGCAAGGTGGTGACCTGCGCGGTCGACCTGGACGGCGGGCACGTGGCCGGAGATGTGACCACCCACACCCTCAAGCACGTGTGGAACAACGGACTGAAGAAGCTGCGCGAGGCGCACCTGGAGCACCGCTGGGAAGACCTGCCCGGGATCTGCCGGGATTGCCGGGACTGGCAGTCGGCCCGGGCCGACTACTACGACACGAACCCCGGCTAGCAGCCCGGACTGGAGGCCGGCCCCGGTCGCACGGGCCGGCCGCAGTCCTTGCAGAAGCGGGCCCCTGCGGGCAGGGCCGCCTGACACTCCGAGCAAAGGGCCACCCGCAACGGGGCTCCGCAGTCCTTGCAGAAGCGGGCGCCGGGGACGGACGTGTGACCACAGCGGGGGCAGGTGGCTTCTGCTGCGGCGGGGGGCACCTCCCGGGCCGAGGGGCCGCCCGGCTCCGGCTTTTTGGGCCTGGCCGCCGCCTGCGAGGCCGCCACCTGACCCACCACCCGGGCCGCCCCTGCCACCAATCCTGTCAAGGAACCGGCCGAGAGACCGGCGGTCCCCGCTCCTCCGCCGCCGCCGGCCTCACCGAGCTCGTCCAGACCCTCTGCGATGTCCCACGAGCAGGGCGGCACCGTCGGGTCGGAGGGAATGGTCTGGGGCAGCGAGGCCTCCTCGGCGGCCGAGAGCTTGTCCTCCAGGCGGTCCAGGCCTTCCTCGAGGTGGCGCAGGACCTCGGCCTCGGGAACCACCTGCCCGGAAGCCAGGCGCGCCCAGGCCTCTTCACCGGGCGGGCCGGCGACCCATTCGCCGGTGGCCGTCCAGGTCACGGTGAAGGAACGACGCTCAGGATCGCTCAGGAGCAGGCTTCGAGAGCGGCCAGGCCCCCCCGAGCTCAGGCTGACCAGGCGGCCCTCCCGGAAGAGCCAGCGAGTCCCCTCCTCCTCGAACGCCTCCCAGTCCCCCTCCTGAGGCGTCTCACCCCAGCGGACCTGACCCAGAAGGGCGCGGGCGGCCGCTTCCAGGGCCGCCAGGCGCATCTCGGAGGGTGCCCCCTGCGGAACCAGGGCGAAGACGGCACTCAGGGCGGGCGCGGCCATCGGGTCGGGCAGGCGCCCGGTCACGACCTTCCCTCCGGAATGGGATAGCCCCAGGCCTGGTCGGCCTCCAGCATGATCGAGTCCTCCCGGTACAGCTTTGCGGTATAGGCCACGTGGGCAGGCAGGATCACGGCGGCCACCTCCAGGGCTCCGACCAGGGCCTTGCCGCCGCGGGCCACCGCCTTCAGCCAGTCCCAGACCTTGTCCATGCTCTCGATGAAGGCGGTCAGTTGGGGCTGAAGCGCCAGGAAGGCCGCCAGCGATCCCCCACCCGAGGGGATGCTGAAGATCAATGCCAACAGGGCCAGGATGGCGTTGGCGCCCCGGCAGGACCACACGATGCCGAACTCCACCCAGTCCAAGGTCTCGGCGAACCACTCGGCATAGCACTCCCAGGCCTCGGCCGTGAAGCCGTTGGCCTCGATGGTCTCATAATACCAACGGAAGGCGGCTCGGACCTGTTCCTTGTCCTCGGGGTCCTCGCAGACCAGGTTGAAGCCCCGGGTCCGCTTCAGGGCGCTGGCCAGGGCCTCGGCACCGGCGTTCAGTTGTCGGGACTCCAGACTGCGACCGATGTAGGGGACGATCCCGTCCGAGGGCGTGCCTCCGACGAGATCGCTGAAGGAGGGCTTGAAGACCACATCGTCCAGGGTGTTCCAGAAGACCTCCCCCAACAGCGGGTAGTACTTGTTGGCATACTTCTTGGCCACCGGGCGGAACATCCCGAAGACCATCGCCGAGAGGTAGACCACCACGTAGGTCCCGAAGTTCCAGATCCGGTTCAGGACCCCCAACATGCTGGACAGGGCGTCGTCCAGCATGCTGGCGGACTCTTCGGCCATCTTCTGGTTGAGCAGCACCTCGTCCAGGGCCCGGGCCGCCTTGTCGCGTTCGGGAAGCAGATCATCCAGGCTCTTGCGCGCCTTCTCCAGGGTCCCCCGCACCCCCCCGAGCTCTCCCTCCAGCTTCTGGACCTGCGCGGCCCAGCGGGCCTTGGTGCGAGGATTCACGGCTTCGCCCAGGGTTTTCTGCGCCGCCGCCAGTTGGGACTTCAGGTCGTCCAGCTTGGGGGCCAGGTTCTCCGCCAGCTCTCGAGCCGAGGCCAGCTTGCGCTCCAGACCCGCCACCAGGTCCCTGGCCTGGCGCTCGGCCTGCTTGAAGAGGCGGGCATCCGGGCGGACCATCTGACCACGCTGGATGGGGAAGGGCCCGTCGTCCGGGGTCCTGGGCAGGCGGGACTTCAGGTTTCCGGGCATCTTCCCCTCGGCAAAGAACCCCTTGCGCCGAAACCAGTCGGTGAACTTCTTGCCCAGCGAGTCGACTCCGTCCAGGACCCAACGCAGCCCGCGGACCAGGGGTTTCATGGCTGCCCGGATCCAGGTGTGGGAGGCCAGGCGATGGGCCGCCCAGGTGAAGAGGCCCTTGGCCTTGCTGGCGATGCCCTGGACCAGCTCCCCGGCCTTCTTCTCGCCCCAACGGCTGTAGCAGGCCGCCGCCAGGTTGCGGCAGAAGTCGGTGAAGTCCCCGCTGATCCGGCCATATCGGCGCACCAGCAGGGCCCGGGCCATGGGCAGGACTCGCGTCGCTGCGGCCAGCAGCTTGACGCTGAACAGGGTGTCCTTGTGTTCCTGGGGCTCCTGCTCGGCCAGGCGCTCGACGAACTCGACCTCGGCGAAGCGGACGAAATCCTGGACCACCATCTTGAATCGATCCGGAGCCACGGGAAGCTCGGCCAGCGGGGCGATCTCCAGCAACCTGGACTGGGCCCCCCGAGCCTCGGCGTCCAGGGCCAGGCGCACGGTCAGCGTCTCGCCCGGCCCCGTCCCCTCGCCCACCTGGGCCCGCCCGTCCCGGTCGGTCGTGGCCGTGGTCCCCTCGATCTCCACCGTCGCGTGGGCCACGGGCCGAAGCTCCTGGGGAACCCTCGTGGGCGTCGGGGGCAGGACCAGCACGCCGACCGGCCCCGGCCGGGAAACCACGACCTTCTTCTCGACGGTGTCGAATCCGGGCTTGGAGACCTTCAATGTGAGGGTCTGCTGCCAGGCCAGACGAAGGGTCTGCGAGCCCACCTCGCGTCGGTCGGGTCCCGCCGTCGCCACCACCTGCACCGAGAAATCCCCCCCCTGCCCCAGGGAGGCGACTTCCTGGGAGGTCGGAGCCCGGTAGGTGGCCTGGAGATGGCCCGACTCGTCGGTCCTGCCCGAGGACGGCTGGACGGTCCCCGCCGCCGGATCGACCCGGAACTCGGCGAAGAGTCCTGCAACCCCGGTGTTCTGGGAGTTGAGCGCCTCCAACCGGAGGACGGCCTGGACCGGGGCGCCCTCCTCGGTTCCCGGAGCCAGGCCCAGACGGGCATCGGCCGGGCTGAGGAGCGTCAACGCCGCGTGCAAGGGATGCACCTGCACGCGAACCGTGCGCGACTCCAGGTGCCTCCCGCCGGGACCGGTCCCGTGGAAGAGCAGCGATCCCCACACGACTCCGGAATCGAAGCAAGGCTTCGTAGACTGGAACTTCACCGTCAGGCCGGTGCCGGTCCGCTCTACGGTCACGCTGGCCCCGGCGCCCCCCTCGACGGGATGCTGCGAAACCTTCAAGTCGGAGTTCACCGGTTCTCCCTGGGGGTTCCCCCGGGCGTCCACCCGCTGGCAGGTGACCTCCAACACAGTGCAGCTACACCCGTCTCCTTCCAGTTCCGCGCTGGCTCCAGGCGCCAGTTCGCCCTCGCTCCAGGAGCTTCCCACCTGCCGCCTCTGGCGGACCTGCAGGATGTAGGGGACCAGGAGGACCTCGACCTGGGCCGTCATCCGGGGGAAGGGGCGAGGGAGCGACACCCCCGGGGGAAGGGCGGAGGAGGCCAGGGTCATGGCCATCTCGGTGGCGGGATCCGCCACCACGTGGATCAGGGCCCGGTCGTCGGCGGGAAGGGCAGCGTCCGGATTGACCGACACGGTGGCCAGCTTCCCCGACCCTTCTCCCGCCATCTGGAATTTCAGACACGGGGGGACGGCGGTCAGTTGGAGCGTGAGGGGGACCTCCCGATCGGGCTCGGAAAGCGAGCGCACGCGCACCGCCAGGTCCCCGGTGGTCCACTCCGAACCGTTGAAGCCCAACGTGATCGGCCTGGGCTTGGAACTCATGGATTCAGCCCTCCCCCGTTCGGGCCTTCAGGACGGGTCCCCGCGCTCCCGAGCGGGCCGCTCATCGGCTCCCCCAGGCTGAAGAGGTGCGGATCTCCAGTTCGTAGCCTCCGCCCAGGGTGAAGACCACCGGAGCCGCGACCGGCTGGCCTGCCAGCACGGCCCGCACCATCAGGGTCGCGCTGGCGGGAGGGGTGTCTCCTTCAGGTTCTCGAGCCCGGACGTAGACGGCCCGCCGCGAGCCTGCGGCCTGCTGTCCCGACAAGGCCAGGGCTTCGGACGACGCGCTGAAGGAGATCGACGAGGAGGCCGCCCCGACCAGCGCCGGCGGAGCGTTGCGAGCGCGGATGGAGGCGTAGACCCAGAGGCCCTCGGCGGCCCCCGGGGTCAGGTCGGTGCGCCGGTCCTGGGTGACCACCTCCAGGCGGAGCTCGGGCGTGGGGGCATCCTGGGCATCCGAGGTCTTGGAGCCAGGAGTGGTCAGGACCTGATTGAGGATCGTCTGGCCGTTCACTGCCACCGCGATGATCACCGAGACGATCCCCTTGATGGGGGGACCCATCCAGATGGTGTCCATCGCGTCTTCCGGGCTGCTGCAGTCGTCGGCCCAACCCAGCTCGCTGGCCAGCCAGACCAGCAGGACGGTCAGGAGCAGGCGAAGCCAGGGGCTGGCCAGCCCGGGCCGGCCGGGAGCTTTCTGCCTGGGAAAAGGTTCGGTTACCTGGCCCCCCAGCACGCGCAGCACCTCGCGAAGGAGTTCACTCCGATTCCAGCGGTTCTGGAACGACTTTCGCCATGACCCCGGTCAGTCCTGGAGGAGGCCCCAACCCCGGCGCCTGGGCAGGGGATCGCGGCTAGCAGCGGAACTTCGGGGCATCCAAGTCTCCGAGGTCCACGGCCGTGCCGACCTTCCGCGTTGCCCAAAGCCAGATCGAACTGCACCAGGGAGACTGCCTGG
>DCTU01000042.1 GCA_002329445.1 bacterium UBP9_UBA1432 | reverse complement strand
GACCGGGTCCGCCACGAGATCGAAGAGGTTCTGGCCCTTCCGGCGGACGACGCCGTGTTGGTTTCGGCCAAGATGAACCTGGGGATCGACGAGCTGATGGAGGCCATCATCCGGATCATTCCGCCGCCCCGGGGCGATCGCAGTGCCCCCCTGAGGGCCCTGGTCTTCGATTCGCGCTACGACCAGTACCGGGGGGTCGTTCCCTTCTTCCGGGTCGTGGACGGCGAGGTTCGCAAGGGCACCATGGTCCAGATGATGAGCACCGGGAAGGTCTATGAGGTGGACGAGGTCGGCATCTTCAAGCCGGGGCCTCAACCCGTCGAGGTGCTCCGAGGGGGAGATGTGGGCTATCTGGTCGCCCAGATCCGCCACATCGAGGAGACGCGCGTGGGTGACACCCTGACCCTGGCTCGGGGAGGAGCCACCGAGCCCTTGCCGGGCTACCGGCCGGCCGTCTCGATGGTCTACTGTGGTCTGTACCCCATCGAGTCCACCGACTACAACAACCTGCGCGACGCTCTGGGCAAGCTGAAGCTCAATGATGCGGCCCTGGTCTGGGAACCCGAGACCTCCGTCGCCCTGGGCTTCGGCTTCCGGTGTGGATTCCTGGGTCTGCTGCACATGGAGATCGTCCAGGAGCGCCTGGAACGCGAGTTCAACCTGGATCTGATCGCCACGGCTCCCAGCGTGGTCTACACCGTCCACCTCAAGGACAAGACCACCATGCAGATCCAGAACCCTTCGGATTTCCCCGCCCAGGGCGATGTGGACTCGATCGACGAGCCGGTGGTCAAGGCCACGGTGATCACGCCGGAAGACTACGTCGGACAGATCATGGACCTGTGCCAGGGGAGGCGAGGCACCTTCCTGGGGATGGAGTATCCGTCTCATGGCCGGTGCATGCTGACCTACGAGATGCCCCTCTCGGAGATCATCACGGACTTCTTCGACCAGTTGAAGTCTCGGACGCGGGGATACGCCTCGTTCGACTACGACCTGTGCGGGACGCGCGAGTCGGACCTGGTGCGCCTGGACATCCTGGTCCACGCCCAGAAGGTCGACGCCTTGTCGATCATCGTGCACCGGGAACGGGCCTACACGGCGGGCAAGGCCCTGGTCGAGAAGCTGCAGTCGGTCATTCCCCGGCAGATGTTCGAGGTCCCCATCCAGGCCGCTCTGGGAGGGAAGATCGTGGCCCGTGAGACCGTCCGGGCCATGCGCAAGAACGTCCTGGCCAAGTGCTATGGGGGCGACATCAGCCGCAAGCGCAAGCTGCTGGAGAAGCAGAAGGAAGGCAAGCGCCGGATGAAGCGCATCGGGAACGTGGACATCCCCCAGGAGGCCTTCCTGGCGGTCCTCAAAGCCGAGGAGTAGGGGCGGCTTGAATCGCGTTCACTGTGTGTCGCAAAAGTTCCGTGAGGATGTGAGTCTTTTGTGAGGGGTTTCTGAGGGCGTTTGACATCCCGGCCAGCACTCGCTAGAATGCGCTGACGTTTCATCTTGATACGGCAACCCCGACAGGCCCTCCCCGGCTCGGCCGGAGGAGGCCTGCAATCACCTGGGGGTCTTGTGCCTCCGGGATCGAGAGGAGGGGCGAACCGTGAATCTGGTTCGAACTCTTGTCCTGGCGCTCATTTTGGCGGGCCTTTCTGGCACGGCGGTCCGGGCCATGCCCGTCACGCAGGACCTGGAATCCTCGGGCGAGCGCCTCTCGGGACCCCTGATGGCCCCCGTCGAGTCCGCCGAGCCCGAGACCGTCGTCGCCGAGGCGGCCCCCAAGGAATCCCGGACCGCGACGTCTTCAGACATGCCCCCGATCTTCGTGCAGTCATCGTGGGTCGAGTACCAGCGTGTCCCGGTCGAGCACCGCCGCCGCTCGCTGGCCTCGCGAGGCGCCCAGGTCGCCTCGGCGCCCTACAAGACGGTCGCGGTGCGTCGCCACGGGAAACTGGACATCACCCCTTTGATCCTGAAGTACGCCCGCAAGCACCGCCTCGACCCCTGGCTGGTTCGGGGCGTGATTCAGGTGGAGTCGGCCTTCAACCCTCACGCACGCTCCTATGCCGGGGCAGGCGGCCTGATGCAGTTGATGCCGGGCACCGCGGCTGGCCTGGGGTGCCGGAACGTCTTCGACCCGGAAGCCAATATCGCGGCCGGAACCCGGTATCTGCGGATGATGCTGGACCGCTTCGGCGGGCGGACGGAACTGGCCATCGCCGCCTACAACGCCGGGCCTGGGAACGTCAGCCGCCATGGGGGGATCCCGCCCTTCGCCGAGACCAGGAACTACGTGGTCAAGGTGACCCGGGCCTGGCAGCGCCGCGGAGGTCGCTAGTTCAGGTTCAACTCGGTGACGGAGGCCGCGGGTCGGGTCGCCAGGTAGAACTCTTCCAGGCAGCGACGGGATGCCTCGGCGGGATCGATTTCCGCGGAGGGATCCTCCTTCACCAGGCTGGCAAGGTCTGCCGGCAGGTGCTCGCGCACCATTCCGGCCAGCTCTTCGGGCAGGGTCCGCAAGACGACCTGGACCTGGAGCTCGGGGTCGGGTCCCGGAGGTTGCCAGTGGCGAGCCCAGCGGACCAGCCAGTGGGCCGCGCGGTGCGGGTTCTCTTCGCACCAGGCGACGAAGCTCTCCGGCAGATGCTCTTCCGGGCACAGCCAGAGCCTCTCCAGGGCACAGGCCATTTCTCGGGGATTGGCCCGGGTAGCCCGCTGCAGATCCGCGGAGAGCTGCTGAAGTCCGCAGACGCTGGGGGCATGCAAACCCCCACGCCGGAACTCGACGAAACGTCGCAGCGCGCAGGCGGCCCGATGAGGATCCGCCTCCGCCCGCAGGGCGGCCAGTTCAGACCGGAGGGCGGCGGCCGTCTCTTCCCGCAGCCACGTCAGGACCCGGCCGGCCACCGGGCTCCGGAGGGGTTCGGGAAGCTGCGACAGGCAGAGAGCCACCTCCGAGAGGACGGTCTCCGGGCGGGCTGCCTCCTGGAGGAGGCCGCGCAGGTGGCTCAGCAACTGGCCCAGTTCCAGGGCGCCTCGGGCGCCACCGGGCAGCTCCTGCAGGACCTGGTCGCGAAAGACCCGGCAGTGGGGTCCCATCCGGATCATCTCGCGACCCAGCCGGTTGATCTCCGACGGGTTCAGCTTGGAGATCAGCTCACGCAGCACCCAGGTGGGACACTCCAGCATGAGGACGGCAGCCTTCTGCAAGGGGTTCAGGACCGTCAATTCGGGGGGTTGTGAGGGCCTGGCCTTGCGGGCAGTCCTTCTGGAGCGAGCCTGCGTCCGGTGCAGCACGGAGAGGGCCCGACGCTGGAGGCAGCGGTCGTAGTCTTCCAGCTCGGACTTCAACCGGTGGCGGAGCGCCCCGCCCAGCAGGGCCGAGCCCATCCATCGGCTGGCCTGCATCCTCCAGTCCGGAATCCGGATTCGGGCCAGGTCCAGGATCTGCAGGTTCGGGTTCACCTCGCTGGTCTTCAGGACGCGCAGTCTCGGCAGGGCGGGCCTGAGGACCCGGGCCAGGGTGGAGCGCAGACTGGGCAGGACCAGGAGGGCCGGCGTGGACCCGCCGGACTCCAGTTCGGTGAGATCCTCGCGGAGACGTCGGGCCAGATGGCTCAGCCAGCCCTCGCCTCGGCGGGGGTTGGCTCCGCGGGCCACCCAGGTGAAGAGCCAGGCCTGCAGATCCGGGTCCAGGGTCAGACAGGGCAAGGTCTCCCGGCGCGTCACGGGGCGGCACAGCCAGTCCCCGACCTCGACGCGCAGGCGCTCGGTCAAATCCTCGACTCCGCCCGCGCCCAGGGCCTGGGTGGCCAGGGATTCCAGGGCTCCCCGCAGGACGGATCGGGACAGGCCCTCGCCGGCCAGATTCCCCAGGATTCGGCGCAACGCCTCGCGGCCGATTCGGCGTCCGGCCCGGGACACCAGGGCGGGATGACTCTGGGCGAGTTCACCCAGCAGGTCTTCGACCCGCTGCAGGGCTGCCTGGTCCTGCAAGACGACCCGCCAGACCCGTTCCAGGTGCTCTGCGATCACCTGGGCCGGTCCGGTCAGGTCCAGGCCCGCCGCGCGCGCCAGCGGGGCCTCGGGCGGGGACAGCCAGGTGCAGGGGTCTCCGAAGAAGGGATCTGCGTCCCGGATCCCCACCAGGCCCTTCAGCATCCTGGAAGGTCCCGTCGCGCGGACTCGCCCCGGCCAGGCTCGTCCAGCGCTGACCTGTCGGTCGCCCAAGGCGATGCCGAACTCGTGAGCGCGCAGCCAGGGGGCCGCGACGAAGGCCGGTGGGACCAGGGGGGCGGGGAAGTCCGTCAGGAGCCGGTTCCCCAATGCTTCGACCTCGGCCTGGAGGTCCTGGATCCTGGTGGCCAGGCCCTGGCCCAGTTCGACTCGGAGGGTTTCCGACCGAGGGGACGGCCGGGGGGGCCGGGACCTTTCCTGCATCGTGGAATCGAACGGCCTTTCCGAAAGCTCCTGGGTTGTCCAGGCGACATGATAGCACGTTCGCTGGGGGGCGGCCACCTGGAGCCGATCCCCTTCCGTCGCCGAGAGGGGCCCCGTCTCCCGGCCGAGTCGAGGGGGGGAACCTTGGCCTGGAAGAGGAAAGAGGAGGCCTTCTCGTCGAAAGCGGTCCAGACCGGGACGAACGGGCAACCACCCCTCGGACCGGAAGCCTGGCGGCTCGTTGGAGCCCGACAGCCTTCCAGATTGCGGTGGTGAGGGCCGGTGAGACCGACGTACACCTCTGGAGGATGGCTCATGCAGATCTCCGTCAGCGGCAAGAACTTTGATGTGACCGATGCCCTGAAGGAATACGCCGAAACGCGGCTTCGCAAGGTGTCGCGCTACTTCGATCACATCATCACCGCCAACGTCACGTTGTCGACGGAGCGAAACTGGCATATCGCCGACGTCACGGTCTTCGGCAAGAATGTGGACATGCGCGGCGAGGAACGCAGCAAGGACATGTATCACTCCATCGACGCCGTGGTCGAGAAGTTGGAGCGTCAGATCAAGAAGGCCAAGGGCAAGGTCCAGGACCGGGGCCGCCAGCCCGGCCGCGAGGCCGGTCCCGAGCCGGCGGAACCCGCGCCGACCGAGGCTCCCGAGAACGAGTTCCAGCCCCGGGTTGAAGGCGTCAAGTCCTTCGTGGCAGAGGCCATGACCCTCGAGCAGGCGATCAAGGAGATGGAAGAGCTCGGCCACGAGTTCTTCCCCTTCCACAACGACGAGAACGGTCGCATCAACATCGTCTACAAGAGGGATCGGGGCTACGGCCTGATCGATCCGCGGATCGCCTGACCCGACCTGCCCGGGGCCGGTGCCGACCGGCTCCGGAGCAGCGTCGCGCGGGTTCCGAGCGAGGCGAAGCCTGGCCGGAGGTGCATCAGGCGCCGCTGGCCCGGGGGGCGCCTCGTTTGGATCCGGGGACTCTTGTGCTAGAATCATTCCGTCGAGAGGTACCCGGGCGTGACGTGGATGCG
>DCTU01000346.1:725-13369 GCA_002329445.1 bacterium UBP9_UBA1432 | reverse complement strand
CTCGATCTCCAGGCTGGCACGTCGATCGTCCTCGCGGTTGTACTCCTCGCCCGCGCGCCGGTGCTCGTTCTTCAACGAGTCGATCTCGTTGCCCAGGCTGGAGATCGCGCTCTCCTTCTCGCGCTTGCGGGACTCGGCGTTCTTGACGAACTCGCGCAGCTTGTCGATTTCGCCCTTCAGCCACTCCTTGCGCTTCTGCTTTTCGAAGTCGTCCTTGGGATCCTTGGGCCAGGGCTCGAAGCGATCCCTGGAACCCGCGAAGTGGGCGTTCTTGTAGATTCCCGGCGAGGAGTCGCGGGAGCCCAGGTTCACCTTGTCCTCCAGGCCGAAGAACGGATTGGAGGACACCTCCGGCGAGCTGGCGTTGGGAAGCTCGGGCTTGGGGGGCTGGAACCCTCCGATGGGGGAGTTGAGCACGAAAAGACCCTCCTCGGTTGACAGGGGGCAACCCGCCGGCGCCACCTTCCTCATTCGGGATTATGCCAGCAACAGCCCCAGCGGTTAAGGGCGGGATGTTACCGTGCGGTGAATTCGCCGGCGGCCGCGGCCTTGGCTTCGTCGATCCGCGACTGGTAGCACTCAAAACAGGTGGGCGAGTAGCACTCCTCGGTGCCCAGAAGCACCGTGGGACCATCCACCAGGGCGCGTCCCTCGGGGTCGTGTCGCAGGTTGAAGACGGCCTTGCGGTTGCAGAAGCGGCAGGTGGTCTTGACCTCCTCGATGGCGTCGGCCAGTTCCATCAACCGCCTGGAACCTTCGAAGAGGCGGGNNTGGTCTTGACCTCCTCGATGACGTCGGCCAGTTCCATCAACCGCCTGGAACCTTCGAAGAGGCGGGTTCGGAAGTCGGTGCGCAGGCCGTAGGCGATGACCGGGATGTTCATGGTGCGCGTCAGCTCGCGCAACTGCTCGACCATCGAGGCGCTGAGAAACTGGCACTCGTCCACCAGCACGCAGGAGAGCCCCCGGAATCGTTCGGGTTCCAGCCGGGTCTCGGCATCCACCACGAGGTCCGCCGGATACTCCAGGCCAGCTCGGGAGCGGATCGTCTGGTTGCCGAAGCGCTCGTCCATGCCCGGCTTGATCAGCATGACCTTCTTGCCCTGCTGGACGTAGTTGTGGCGGACCGCCAGGAGGTTCAGCGTCTTGGCGCTGCCCATGGCGCCGTGTCGGAAATAGAGCTTGGCCATGGTCGACCCCGGGATCGTCAGGATTCGGGCAGTCGGTGCGCCCGTCGGGCAACAACGTTCTGCTCGCCCTGCTGGCCTCCTGGCGAACCCGAGTTCGACTTGAAAGGTGGACCCGCCGGGGTCGCGGCTCAGCGCACCACGAGCACGACGCGCCGCCGGCCTTCCGGAAGCTGGACCATCGAGACCCCGTAGCGCCGGAAGGTCCGCGAACCCAGGACGCGGGGCATCTCCTGAGCCATCAGTCCGTGGTTGATCTGGCTCTCCGTCAGGTTCTCTGGGAAGGTCCAGACCACGAGGCCCTGGGTCTGCTCCAGCCGACTCTCGGAGGGAGAGGTCGCCTGCAGGTCCAGCGCCAGGCGCATCAGGTCGGGGTCCGGGTTCAAGGACGACGGGCCGCTCTCCAGCGCCAGCATGACCCGCGCTTCCCGCACCGAGTCCGTGGCGGGAAGCTGCGCGTCGGGCACCGGGGCCGCGTTGAAGGCCAGCGAGCCGGCCAGCTCTTCGGCGTGGCGGATCCGGTCCTGGTTCAACGGGTGGGTGCCCACCAACGAATTGAGGAACTTCGGCATGCTGGACTTGTTGTTGCGCTGCAGGGTTCGCAGGGCGTCCACGGCTCCGCGGGGGTCCAGGCCGGCGCGGGCCATCATGCGGATGCCGTCCGAGTCCGCTTCGCGCTCCATGTCCTGGGTGTAGCGGTTGGCCACCACCATGTTGGCCAGCGCGATGGTGTTGGCGGTGCCCTGGCTGATACGGCCTCCAGTCAGCAGTTGGAGCGCGGCGGCCAGGCCCACCTGGCGGTACAGGGAGGCCTCCAACTGACGGATCGCGTGCCTCTTCTCGACGTGCTGGATCTCGTGGGCCAGCACGAAGGCCAGCTCGCGGTCGGGCATCTGCTCCATCAGGCCCCGGGTGGCGTAGATGAAGCCTCCGGGGACGGCCAGGGCGTTGATCTGGGGGTCGTCCAGGATGCGGAACCGCCAGGCCAGCTTGCGCTCGGCCACCTTCAGCAGCGGCTCGGCGACCCGGTTGAGGCGTTCGTTCCTCGTCAGGTCGGTGTCGACCCGATACTCCTTCTCGACCTCGGCCGCCGTCTGCTTTCCGATGGCCACCTCCTGGTTCTCGGAGATCAAAGCGGCTTGGGCCGGAGTCGACAACAGGATGAGCCAGGTGGCCGCCAGGGCCACCAGGGCGACTCGGCAACTCGTGGTCATGTTCGTCCTCCTCTCAGGATAGGGGGCAGCCGCAGCCCTCGGCAGGCTCCGGGTGGGGCGACTGCATCAGGTTCTGGAGTCTCTGGTCGCCCAGGCGCACGCGCTGGGTCAGGACGCGGAAGATCTTGAAGGCGATCTCGGGCATCTGCAGGATCAGCTCCTTGAGCCGGTCGCCCTCCAGCGAGAGCAGCCGGGCATCCTTCGACACCAGCACCGTCGCGCTGCGCGGTTCGTCGTCCAGGATCGCCATCTCGCCGAAATAGTCGATCCCCTGGCAGGTCGTCAGCAGCAGCTCCTGGGGAGTCCCCCAGTTCTTGACGATGCGGACCTCGCCCTCGACCAGCAGGAAGAGCTCCGAACCCACGTCGCCCTCCCGGAAGATGGCTTCGCCGGCCAGGTACTCGACCTCCTTGACGATCTGGTTGATCGCCTCGAGCTGCTCGAGGTTCATCTGGGCGAAGAGGGGCACCCTCCGCAGGATCAGGAGTCTTTCCATCTTCTCCTCCCGCTGGTCGCCTTCAGGCGACTGCGCTCCGTGGCAGGCCGCAGCCATGGCCAGCCAGCGATCGGACGAGGCTCGCGCCTCCTCCAGGACGGCCTCCAGGCTGGAAGGTGGCGGGATGGTGCTGCTGAGAAGCGAGATCTTCTCGGCCAACGGGGAATCCTCCAGCATCAGCACCAGGTGCCCGGCACTCTCGCGCTCCCCCAGGTTGGAGAGGACCTCCAGGGCGTCGGCTCGAGAACGGGTCGACTCGAAGCGCAGGACCTTCTCGACGCTGCGAACGACCGAGGGGTCTTCCAGCACGGCCAGGATTCGGAAGGCCAGCAGACGGCTGCGGGTGGCCGTGTCTTCCAGGGCGGCGCGCAGGAAGCGCAGGGGCACGTCTCCGTCCTGGGGCAGGGAGTTCAGGGCCATCAGGCCCTTCCAGGCTTCGCGCACCCGCTGTTGGAAGGCTTCTGACAGGATCTTTCGGGCCCGCGGCGAGCTTCCCGCGGCCATGGCCGCCAGGGCCGCCTCCACCGTCGAAAAGGCGTCGGCCTGCAGGTAGGCTTCCGCGGCCAGGACCCCTTCTTCGCCAGAGGCTTCCAGTTCCGCGGCGGCTCTCAGGCGGACCTCGCGAGCCGGGTCGCCCAGCCCGCTGGCCAGGAGGGTCTGCGCCTGAGGGCTTTGGAAGGTGCCCAGGCAGCGGACGGCCCCGCGGCGCACACGCCAGTCGGGGTGGCGCAGGTGTCGGGACAGGGAGTCCAGGTCCAGGGGCACGGGGCAGGAAAGGTCGGCCAGACGCTCCAGGGCCGCCGCCCGGAACTCGGCGGCGGGGTCGGCCGAGCGGGCGATCAGCAGGTCCGCCTGGTCCTCTTCCAGGATGGCCAGGGCTGCCAGCACGGTGGGCGCCGAATCGTCCTGGGCCATCTCTTCCAGGGTCGGACGGCCTTCCGCCCCGAGGAGTCGCGCGGCCCGGGCCCGGACCTCGGGAACGGGGTCGACGGCCAGGGATGCCAGGGCTTGCCGGGCCGGGGCCAGCGAGGCGTCCGGGGAGGTGGGCCGGGCCAGCTCCGGCAACTGGGCGGCCAGGGCTTCCAGAGCCGCTCGGCGGACCTCGACGAACGGGTCTTTCAGGCAGCCCAGGATGGGCAGCACCAGGGAGTTTCGGCGCGGAGCCTGGACCAGGGCTTCCAGGACGGCTCGTCGCAGTGCGGGTGAGGGATGCTCCAGAGCCGCGAGCAGAGGCTCGACGACGCCTCTTCGGGCCAGCTTCGGCGCCAGTTGCTGGGCCGCGGTGGTCGAGGATCCGGGGTCTTCCTCCAGGAAGCTTCTCCACAAGGTGGCCAGGCGCTGGACCTCCCACTGCCCGATCTCGTCGCCCACCTCGTCCAGGTCCAGCCTGCCCGCCTTCAACTCGGCCACCAGGGCCTGCAGATACTCCTGGCGGACCTTGAGGTTGGCCAGGAGGTAGAGCAGGGCCATCAGGCCGCCTGCCAGCGACAGGTGCGCCACGGACAGCCCGTTGGCACCCAGCGCCAGGACCACCCCGGCGGCAGTCATCCCCGAGTAGACCACGATGCCTTCCAGGAAGGCCCGCATCCGCCCTCGGAATCGGGCGGGCAGGGCGTTGTAGACCAGGTTTCGGACGGGGGCCGACATGGCGTTCTCCAGCAACTCCCGGTTGACCCGGGCGCCCACCGCGCTGTGCAGGCCCGGGGCCAGCCCCAGTCCGATGAAGGACAGGAACGTCAGGCCCGGGTGGACCAGATTGGCACTGGCCACTCCGACGTGCTGAATCAGGCGCGGGGTGAAGGCGACCTCGATCACCACCTCCAGCAGGTTGGTCACCATCAGGTAGAACCCCAGGAAGGTGGCCAGCGATTCGGCGCTGGGGAAGGCCTGGACCAGGATGTCCGAGTAGACGTACTGGCTGACGAACAAGGCCAGGACCATGCTGGCGGCCGAGACCAGCAGCCAGCGGCTCAGGGGGGAGCGCCTCATGTAGCGGGTTGCACCGCGCATGCCCTCCATCGAGGTCTCGTCGGCCTCCAGCAGGCTCATCGGCCCCCAGCGGCGCAGGAGTCGACGCGCTGCGACCAGCAGGCCGGCTGCGGTCAGCAGGCCGACGCCCCAACCCGCGATCAGGGCCTCGGGGGGCAGCACGCGGCTGAGCCCCGTGGCCAGGAGTCCGCCGACGAAGCCTCCCAGGCTGGCTCCCACCGTGAACAGGGGAAAGAGTCGCTTGGAACTCAGGGTGTCGAAATAGTCGCCGGTGAAGGTCCAGCAGTGGTTCTGGAAGACCGCGAAGGTCAGATAGTACAGACAGAAGAGCAGCCACAGCGGCCAGTGCCAATGGGCCGCCAGCCAGGTGGCCGGGAGCAGCAGCAGCCCGGCTCCCGCCAGCATCTGGGCGAAGTAGACGTCGTTGCGGCGTTCGTCGACACCCATCGCGTACAGCAGGGAGCCGGCGACCGTCAGGGTCGAGGCCAGGATGAAGGCCAGCGGCAGGTGCGAAACGCCGATCCGCGACAGGAAGAGGGCTTCTGAGCCGGCCAGGCCCATCATCTGGGCCACCTGGATCAAGCCGAACAGGGATCCGAAGAACAGGAAGCGCGTGCGCTCTCGCTCTCGGACCCCGGGCAGGAGTCGCCACACCCACGCGGTCACCTGCGGGCTACCTCGAAGACCTGGTGTCGGGCTCCTGGGGGCGCGGCCCGTACCCGATCAGCGGTTCGGCTGGTTGCACGGGCAGGGCTTCCGGTTCCATCGAGCGCCGATAGAGATCCAGGCGGACCCGGGTCAGAAGCCAGAAGGCCAGACCCAGCAGGGCCAACAGGACGGGGACGGGGTGGAAGAAGGCCAGCACGGTCGCGCTGCTCGCCAGGAGGTCTTCGGCCAGGCTCAACCCGGGATTCACCCAGGCGCGATTCCACTGCCAGCGGATCATCCGGAACCCGGTCTTCAGGCGCAGCAGCGGCTGGCTGAACAGCAGGCCGACGGCCAGCGCCGCGGTGAAGTTCCAGGCGACGGTCGGCATCTGCAGGACGGCGAAGCAGGCCAGCACCCCCGCGACGGGGCGCAGGACCAGCAGAGGCAGTTCGAAGACCCGCGCCACCCAGGGGATCTTGTCCGCGACGACCTCGAGGAGCGCCAACAGGCCCACCGCCACCAGGAAGAGGTCGGACTCCATCCACCTCAGGTCGGTGGGGACCCGGAAGGAGCCGACCAGGCCAAAACGCGAGGCCAGGGCCACCTCCAGGACCGGGAGGAAGGCCCTCAGTCCGGTGCAGGCCGCCAGGCACGCCGCCAGGAAAAGGCTCGCAAACCACCCCACCTGCGTGGGATTCAGTCCGAGGTCCAGAACTCCTGGCGAGGCACTTCGTCGGCTCCCTGGAGGGAAGAGTCGGCCGGGGAGGAAGCGGGAAGGCGTGCCTTTCCCCCTGAAAGTCCTGCTGGTCGAGGATCACCCCTATTCTCGCGAGGTGATGGGCCTGTGGCTGGAGCAGCACTACGAACAGGTCCTTTCGGCCGCAGATGGGCTGGAAGCCCTGGAGCTTCTCAAAGCCCACCCGGACATCCGCATCGTCCTGACCGACTGGATGATGCCCCGCCTGGACGGCATGGAGCTCTGCCGCCAGGCGCGTGCCCTGGACCGGGACCAGTACCTGCACATCCTGGTGTTCACCGCGCGCACCCAGCGGGAGGATCTGTTGACCGCGCTGCAGGCCGGCGCGGACGCCTTCGTCCACAAGCCGGTGGACCTGGCGGAGCTTCAGGCCCAGATGGACGTGGCTCGTCGCATCATCGACCTGCAGGAGCAGGCCCTGCAGAAGATGGAGGCCCTGCTTGAAGCCCAACGGAAACTGGAGATGGATCTGCACGCAGCCGGTCAGGTTCAGCGATCGATGCTGCCGCAGGGCCCCCCGGAGATTCCTGGGGGCCGTTTCGCCTGGGCCTTTGAGTCCTCTGGCCTGGTGGGGGGGGACATGTTCGGTGTGGTGGACCTGGGTGAGGGCCGGATCGGAATCTACGTCCTGGACGTCTGCGGTTCGGGGGCCCACGCGGCCCTCCTGGCCGTCGGAATCGGATGGGTTCTGCGCCCCGCCGGCTTGCTGACCACTGCGAGCGACGCTGGAATGCTCCTGACTCCTCCGGACGAGGTGGCCCGCTGTCTGAACCGGCGCTTTCCCGTCATGTCCCGATCCGAGCAGTACTTCAGCCTGCTTTATGGTGTCCTGGACACCCGCTCGGGGCAACTCACGGCGATCCGCGCGGGGCAGCCGCCGCCGATCCGGATGGGGGAGGACGGGGTTCATCCCCTCCGGATTCCCCTGGCCCCTCCCCTGGGAGTGCTGCCGGACGGCGATTTGGAGATCCAGTCCGTTCTGCACGACCTGCGTCCCGGTGAGAAGGTCTTCTTCTACAGCGACGGTCTGCTGCGGGTCCTGGGCCGGGATGGCCTGCCCGCTCCGGTCAGCGAACTGGTCCGTTTCCTGGAGCCCCTGCGGGGAAAGGATCTCCAGTCGACCGTCGAGGCCCTGCGCTCCGCGGTGTCCGAGGTCCGCAGCGACGGCCTGGAGGATGACGTGGTGGTGGTGGGCTTCGAACTCGAGTCGGCACCGGCCTGAGGGCCGGGCGGCGTAGACCAGAAGCGGATTCGGCAGTCTGTCGGAACCCACCTGAGCGCCTGATCGTCGCCAAAGCCACTGCCCAGGGTCGCCACCGCGCCATTCGGCCACCTCAGTCGCCAGACGGCGCGGCCCTGGCGCTCGCAAGGGCGCCACGGCTCCCGGTCGGGTCGTTGCATGATCCATCGCCGGCAACGGGAGGCGCGAGGAGCCTGTGTGGAGACCGCGTCGGTCGCCTCGCCGGCCAACTGTCTTGACAGCCGGGGCGCCCCTGTCCCACGCCTCGACAGGTCCTCTCCCACTCGCTCCAGAAATGCAGGATCTTGCGAGGACCGAAAATGATCCAGATCCTGACGGCGCTCGTCCGACTCCTGCTCCGGCTGCGCTACCGCATCCGCGTCCGGCATCTGGAGCGCGTCCGCGAGCGCGGCACTCGCGGCATCCTCTTCCTCCCCACGCACCCTGCGCTCATCGACCCCATCCTCCTGACCACGGAGCTGATGCGCGACTTCCAGGCGCGTCCCTTCGCCGACCAGGACGCCATCGATCTGCCCGGGATCCGCTGGTTCGCCGCCCGGATCCGCACCTTTGTCGTGCCCTCGGTGGCGCGTTACGGCAAGGACGCCTTCACGGGGATCGAGGGTGCCCTCCAGGAGAGCATCCAGGCGCTGCGCGACGGCGACAACGTCATCCTCTATCCCGCAGGCGGCACCCTGCGCAGCCGCTTCGAGGTGGTGGGCGGGACCAGCGCCGTGGAGACCATCCTGAAGGCCCTGCCCGATGTGCGCGTCGTGCTGGTGAAGACCCGCGGCCTCTGGGGCTCGAGCTTCAGCCTGGTCTACGGACGTGAGCCCGACCTCAAGCGCATCCTGTTGCGAGGTCTCGGGCAGATCCTCGCCAGCTTCGTCTTCTTCACCCCTCGCCGCGACGTCACCCTCACCTTCGAGGAGCCGGCGGAGCTCCCGCGCTCGGCCGATCGGGCCACCCTCAACGCCTGGCTCGAGGCCTGGTACAACGACGACACCCCGCCCGCGCGGTACGTGCCCTACACGATCTGGGAGACCGGCGGCCCCCGCGATCTGCCGGACCCCGACTGGGGCGGCGGGCGCGGCAGCGTCGAGGGCGTTCCCGCGGCGACCCGCCGGATCGTCGAGACCCACCTCCGGGAGGTGGCCGGGGTGACGACCCTCCAGGACTCGCAGACGCTGGCGCAGGATCTGGGGATGGACAGCCTGTCCCGGGCCGAGCTGCTGGCCTGGGTGGAGGCCGAGTTCGGCTTCCAGCAGGGCAACGCGGATTCGGTGCGCACCGTGGCCGATGTCCTGCTGGCGGCCTCCGGAGAGGCCATGGCCCGCGCCGAGGTGTGGGTCGATCCGCCGCCGCCCCGCTGGTTCGAGGCCGAGCAGGAGAGGAGGCTCTCCATCTCGCCGAACGCGAAGACCCTGGCCCACGCGTTCCTGGCCGCCGCGCGCCGGGCACCGCACGCCGCCGCCGTGGCCGACACGACCAGCGGCGTGAAGTCGTGGCGCGAGCTCGTCATGGGCGTGCTGGCTCTGAGACCCTCGGTGCAGGCGTTGCCGGGCGAGCGCGTCGGCATCATGCTCCCCGCCTCGGTCGCGGCCTGCCTGGCCTGGCTGACCGTGCTGTTCTCGGGGCGCACCCCCGTGATGTTCAACTGGACCGTGGGGACGCGCAGCCTGCTGCACGGCCTCGACCTGACGGGCACGCTGGCGGTCCTCACCGCCCGGCCCCTGGTCTTGAAGTTGAAGCAGCAGGGCCTGGACCTCTCGGGCGTCGAGGAGAGGTTCGTCTACATGGAGGACCTCGCCGCCGGGCTGGGGAGGTCCACGAAGCTGGGTGCCCTCCTCCAGAGCTACCTCTGGTGGGGCTCGCTGGAGTCCGCGGAGTTGCCCGAGGTGGCCGCCATCCTCTTCACCAGCGGCTCGGAGAGCCTGCCCAAGGCCGTCCCCCTGACGCACACGAACATCCTGGCCGAGCTGCGCGACATCCTCTCGGTCGTCGAGAAGACGGTCTCGGGACGAGATCGCCTGCTGGCCATGCTCCCGCCGTTCCACTCCTTCGGCCTCGCCGGCAACGTGGTGCTGCCCCTGGTCACCGGGCTTCCCGCGGTGTATCACCCCAACCCGACCGAAGGCCCGGTCCTTGCCCAGACCCTCGGATCCTACCGCGCCACCGTGGTGCTCGCCACGCCCACCTTCCTGACGGGCGTGCTGCGCGCGGCCACGCACGAGCAGGCGTCCTCGTTGCGGCTCGCGGTGACGGGCGCGGAGGCCTGTCCGCCCAGGCTCTACGACCTGGTCGCAGAGCTCTGCCCCGAGGCGATCGTGCTGGAAGGCTACGGGATCACCGAGTGCGCCCCGGTGGTCTCCCTGAACCTGCCGGAGGACCCGCGGCCCAACACCCTTGGCCGCCTCCTGGCATCCCTCGAGCACGCCCTGGTGAGCGTCGAGACGGGCGAGCCCGTGGGCGACGACGTCTGCGGGATGTTGCTGCTGCGCGGCCCCACGATCTTCCCCGGATACCTGGGAGAGGCTCCCGACCCCTTCGTGGAGCATGCCGGCAAGCGCTGGTACCGCACCGGGGATCTCGTGCGCCGTGGATCGGACGGGGTCTTCACCTTCTGCGGTCGCCTGAAGCGGTTCGTGAAGATGGGTGGAGAGATGATCTCGCTGCCCGCCGTCGAGGGGGTGCTCCAGGAGGCCTTCCCTGCGGGCGACGACGGCCCCACGCTGGCCGTGGTGGCCACCTCGGGCGAACGCCCGGAACTGGTGCTTTTCGCGACCGGAGACGTGGACCGTGAGCGGGCCAACGCGGCCCTGCGCGAGGCCGGCCTGTCGGCCCTGCACAACCTTCGCCGGGTCGAGCGGGTGGAGGCCATCCCGCTGCTGGGGACCGGCAAGACCGACTACCGCAGCCTGCAGGCACGGCTGGACCAGGGCTGACGGCCCCGGCCCGCCAGCAGCGACGGACAGGCACAACCCGTCATCTTTGGCCCGTCGTGCGCAGCAACTCGACACGCCGCCCCACCCCGCGCGCCGCAAGCCTTCGCGGGAGGCGCCTGCGAAAACGCCCTGGCGTTCAGCGCGCAAGCCCGCTCCGCCCCCAAGCCGCCGTCAGGCCGACCCCAGACTCCAGGACACCGGTGGTTTGTCTTGAGGATCGGGGCCACCATCGGCTGGCCGCTCAGGCCGTCGCCAGCAGGTAGAGGCCGGCCAGGACCATGGTCACCCCGCAGACCGCCCGGAGTTTGGTGGTGCCGTTGGAGCGCTGGTTCCAGTCCAGGTAGCTCTGCACCCTGCCCACGGCCGTGCCGGCGGCGATGATGAGGCTGCAGTGGCCGATCCCGAAGGCCACAAGCAGCAGGATCGCTAGGGTCGGAGAGGTGGTTGCCGCCCGGAAGGTGACGCCCAGGACCGGGGCCATGAACGCGAAGGTGCAGGGTCCCAGGGCCAGGCCGAAGACCAGGCCCAGCAGGAGCGCCGCCAGCAACCCGTGTCGGCGGAATCGGACGGTGGCCGGCTGGAACTCCCGGAACGGCAGGACGCCCACCAGGTGCAGGCCAACCCCCAGGAAGACCAGGGCCAGCGCGTAGTTGACGCCCGAGCCCAGATCGCCTGCCATCCGCCCGGCCGCTGCGGTCAGCGCGCCCACCAGACCGATGGTGATCAGAAGCCCCAGGGCAAACAAGGAGGACAAGGCCAGGCCGCGCGCAGGCGTGATCCTGCCCTGGCCGTTCACGAAGCCCACCAGCAGGGGGATGCTGGCCAGATGGCAGGGGCTCAGGACCATCGAGGCCACCCCCCAAAGAAAGGCTCCCGTCAGGGCCAGCGCTGTTCCGCCTTGCAGGGAGGCGGAGAGCCAGGTCATCAGTTCGGTCAAGAGCCGACCTCCTCGAGGTTGAAGCCCAGGCGTTTCCAGTGGCCCAGGATGTCCTCTCTGGAGAGGAAGCCCTGATGGCGGAACAATTCATTGCCCTCGCCGTCAAGGAAGATCTGGGTCGGGATCACCTCGACGCCGTGGGTCCGGCCGGCCTCGGGGTCCTGCCAGACGTCCAGGAAGACGACTTCCATCCGGCCTGCGTAGTCCCGTCCGAGTTCTTCCAGGATGGGGGCCATGGCCTTGCAGGGGATGCACTTGCCGGCACCCAGGTCCAACAGTCGGGGGAGCCCGGTCGGAGGGGTCATGGTGGTCGCCACATGGAGGTGGGAGGAGTTGGTCGAGGCGTGTTCCGCCGCCTGGTCGGGTGCAGGGCCCCGGCTGGAGCGATTGAAGCCCAGGGCGATCCCGGCGGCGGCGAGGACCACCGCCACCAGGATCCAACGAGTCGTGGCGGTCATCGCGCGCGGCTCAGCCCAGCATCCCTTTGAGGGTCTCGACGTCGGGTACGCGCCCCGAGACCAGCACGTCTCCATCCACCGCCAGGGCAGGCGTCATCATCACGCCGAACTCGCCGATTTCCTGGAGGCTGGTCACCTTGACGATCTGGTAGTCCAGGCCGAGCGCTTCGGCGGCCGCCTTGGCGTTGTCGGCCAGCCTCTGGCACTTGGCGCATCCCGTTCCCAGGATCTGCAGGGTCTTCATCTTGACTTTGTTCTCCTTTCGGTTATGGAGGGCGCTCAGGGGAAGAGCGTCCCGAAGACAAGGCCGGTGAAAGTCGCGAAAAGGACCACCAGACCGGTGTAGACGAGGGTCTTTCCGGTGCCCATCACCGAGCGGAGCACCAGCATGCTGGGCAAGGACAGGGAGGGCCCCGCCAGGAGCAGTGCCAGGGCGGGCCCCTTGCCCATTCCAGAGCCGATCAGCCCCTGGAGGATCGGCACCTCGGTGAGGGTGGCGAAGTACATGAACGCACCTGAGATGGCGGCGAAGAAGTTCGAGGCCAGCGAGTTGCCCCCCACCAGGGTGGCCACCCAGGCGTTGGGGATCAGCCCCTCGTGGTCCGGGCGGCCCAGGAGGAAGCCGGCCACCAGGACGCCGGCCAGCAGCAAGGGGGCGATCTGTCTGGCAAAGCCCCAGGACTGCGAGAACCAGTCGTCGAGCTCGTCGCTGCGCTCTCCGGTGCTCAGGATGAAGGAAAGGCCCACACTGGCGACGGCGAAGGGGATCAGGGC
>DCTU01000346.1:0-682 GCA_002329445.1 bacterium UBP9_UBA1432 | reverse complement strand
AAGCCCAGGCCGAAGGCGCTGGTCAGCGCCCACTTCCAGGACCACACCAGGAACCAGAATCCCTCCTGGGCCTGGGGGCGTCCCCAGTTGGCGAAGACCAGGATGCCGATCATGGAGGCAAAGTACAGGACCGTGCGGGACAGGGAGCGCGTTGCCTCCTCCTCGGGGATCTGCAGGGCGGTCCGGGCTCGCTCCAACTCCTCCTTGCGGTAGATCCAGTGCATGGCCAGGCCGATCAGGACGCTAAACCCCACGGCCCCCACCGCGCGGGCCAGGCCCATCTCCGGACCCAGCACGGCTGCCGTCAGCACGATGGCCAGGACGTTGATGGCCGGCCCCGAGTAGAGGAAGGCCGTGGCCGGACCCAGGCCGGCCCCGCGGCGCCAGATGCCGGCAAAGAGGGGGAGGATTGTGCACGAGCACACGGCCAGGATGGTGCCGCTGACCGAGGCCACGGCGTAGGCCAGCGGCTTGGGCGCCTGGGGGCCAAGATACTTCATGACCGCTCCCTGGCTGACGAAAGCCCCGATGGCTCCGGCGATGAAGAACGCCGGAACCAGGCACAACAGCACGTGTTCCTGGGCATACGAGCGGGTGAGGGCCAGGGCCTCGTGGACCGCGTTCATGAAGCGCGGCCACTCCAACGGCAGGAAGAAGGCGACGGCGAAGACCGTCAGGCCGG
>DCTU01000376.1:10004-13502 GCA_002329445.1 bacterium UBP9_UBA1432 | reverse complement strand
TCGGGATGGCCGAAGAGTTCCGCCACCACCTCCTGAAGGCCTTCCTCGACCTGCTCGTCGGAGAGGATCCGCGCGGCCCCCCGCTCGGCCAGGAGGGCGGCGTTGTGATCCTGGTGACGCTCGGCCGCGAAGGGATAGGGAACCAGGACTGCGGGAAGTCCACGCGCGGTGATCTCGGCCAGGGTCGTGGCCCCGGCCCGGCAGACGACCAGGTCGGCCGCGGCGTACAGCTCGGCGATATCCTCCTGATATCCGATGGGCCGATAGTCCAAAGGACCTTGGTCGACCCGGCCCGCCGTCCGGCAGAGGACCTCGTCCAGGTGCTTGGGACCGGTCAGGTGCAGGACGGTCCATTCCTTGGATTGCCAGGCGTCCAGGGCCTGGAGGACGGCGCGGTTCAAGCTGGCGGCTCCCTGGCTGGCGCCGGTCACCAGCAGGCAGGGCCGGGCCACAGGCAGACCCAGGTCGTGGCGAGCCTGGATCCGGTCTCGTGTGACGATGTCCTGGCGGATCGGATTCCCGGTCACCTCGATCCGGGCCTCGGGAAGCCCGAACCGACATCCTGGAAAGCTCACGCAGACCTTCCTGGCGAAGCGCGCCAGAAGACGAATGGCCTTCCCAGGGATCGCGTTCTGCTCCATCAGGATCGAGGGGATCCGAAGCAAGGCCGCCGCCAGGACCACTGGAACACAGACGTAGCCCCCGCTGCCCACGACCAGGTGAGGGCGCTCCCGATGCAGCAGGACCAGGCTCTGCAGCAGTCCCCAGGTGGTCGTGCATGCCGCCTTCAGGGTTCCGAGCAGTCCGCCCCCCAGACCCCGCGCGCGGACGAAGGCGATGGGGAAGCCATGGTCGGGGACGACCTTCGCGCCCAGGCCGCCCGGAGTCCCCACGAAGAGCACGCGCCCGCCGGCCTCGCGAAAGCGCTCGGCAACGGCCAGGGCAGGGTACAGGTGGCCTCCGGTGCCCCCTCCCGCCAGCACCACCCGCAAGGCCCCTTCCGGCTTGCGGCGACCAGCGCGCTCTTTGGCTTCCTGCATGGTGGTACCGCGACTCTCCAACAACGCCTCGCCGACCTCCGGGCCGTCACGGGGAAGCCCGTGGCTTCGGTCGAATCCTGCGAAATCCTGCCCTCCGGAGGGCCCAGGAAGAGCTCCTCAGGGAGACCTGGGGGCGGGTTGGAGAATTTTCATCCTCCTGCGGGCCCGTTCCTTCCGTTCCGCCCCCCAGACTATCCAAAGCGGCGGGGCCGGAGGCGAACCAGATGTTGCCAATCCAACAAGCGGCCCAAGGCCTTCAGGAATCCAGCGTCTGGACCCTCTTGAGCCGGCGCCGCAGCCGCTCGCGTTCGGCCCGGGCCGCGGGATGGAAGGGCAGGCGACCGGTCAGACGGGGTTCCACCACGGGTTGGGGCAGTCCTGAACGGGCCTTCTCGTGACGTGCCTGGGCCACCGAGGCCTCCCACTCACCCGTCGAGACGGATCGAACCTGCTCCTCGTCGGAGGTGGCCAGCGTCGACCCGCGCCTCATCCTGCGCCGCGACCTGTTCTCCCGCGGCGCGGACCGGGATTGCCGACTGGTGTGATCCGCGATGTTGAGCAGGATGCCCATGCCCATCAGGGTGACCACCAGCGAGCTGCCACCGTAGGAGAGGAAGGGCAGCGGGAGCCCCTTGTTGGGGATGGTGCCGGTGACGACCGCGATGTTGATCCACGCCTGGATGAGGACCTGGAAGGTGATCCCGACCGCCAGGAGCGACAGATAGGGGCGGCGACAGTTGACGGCCAGCCGCAAGCCGCAATAGCCCAGGATGCAGAAGAGCAGGAAAAGCCCCAGCGCCCCCACCAGGCCCATCTCTTCGCTGAAGATCGCAAAGATGAAGTCGGTGTGTTGCTCGGGCAGGTAGTTGAACTTCTGATTCGAGAACCCGAAACCGCGACCCCAGATCCCACCCGAAGCGACGGCCATCAGCGAGTTGCACACCTGATAACCTTGATCCAGGGGATCGACGAAGGGATCCAGGAAGACCTTCCAGCGATCGACCCGGTAGGGCTCGGCGAGGGTCATTCCGACGATCGCCAGCACTCCAAGAAGGCCCGTGATGCCAAGGTCCCGCCAACTGGCCCCCGCAGCGTACAACATGGCGATCATGGTGGCCACGATGATCAGGGCCGTTCCCATGTCGGGCTCCCGTTCAATCAGGAAGGCGGCCAGGAGGACCAAACCCCAGGACGGGGCGATCGACAGGATCTTATGGACGTGGTTTCGATGGCGAGCCAGGTAATCCGCCAGATAGAAGACCACGACCAGCTTGGCCAGCTCGGCCACCTGGAACTGAACCGGTCCCAGGACGAACCAGCGGCGGGCCCCATTGACTTCGGTGCCCACCAGCAGCACGGCCACCAGCGCCAGCAGCATCAGGAACATCGTGGGCAGGCTGAGGAAGGTCCGCCAGCGCAGCAGATCGACCCGGCGCACCACGCACAGGGCGATCATTCCCACCAGCATGGCCCCCAACTGGCGATTCAGGAAGAAGAAGGGATCGCGGTTGAAGTCGCTGGTGGAAGTGGCCATCACGACGGAGGCAGAAAAGACCGAGAGCACCCCCAGGATGCCCAGGATGACGGTGACCCAGAAGATGGGCCGTC
Organism: bacterium UBP9_UBA1432; assembly: GCA_002329445.1. GTDB lineage: Bacteria > Vulcanimicrobiota > Xenobia > Xenobiales > Xenobiaceae > Xenobium > Xenobium purgamenti. Next base: position 10,854 of record DCTU01000376.1, on the reverse strand, counting down.
CCAATGAATCACGCAGGGGTTTCACGTCGTCGCACCCTCCGTCGGACCGACCCTCAGAATGGGCCTTTCAGTCGGGGTCTCGTCCCCGAAAGGATCAACCGGCAGTGCCGGGACGGGTCTCCTCCAACCGTCGAACAGCCTGCGCGAAGAGCCTTCCCCGTTCTTCCGCATTGCGGAACATGTCGAAGCTCGCACAGGCCGGCGACAACAAGACCACGTCTCCGGGTTGAGCATTTTTCCATGCGGCGTCCACCGCTTCCTGCAGAGAGCCACACCAGATGATGCGACTCATGCCTGCGGCACGGGCGCTTTCCGCCAGGCGATCGGCCGCCTCGCCCAGGACGAGCAGGGTGCGCGCGCGCCGCGCGATGCAGCGGCCCAGCTCGGAGAAGTCGGTTCCCTTGTCCTTGCCCCCCGCGATCAACAGGATGGGGGCCTGATAGGACTCCAGGGCCGCCTGCACCGAGCCGGGGTTGGTGCCCTTCGAGTCGTCCACGAAGAGCACTCCGCCTGGTCGGCCCACCTCCTCCATCCGATGATGCAGCGGTGTGTGCGCCTCCAGGGCGGAACGGATGGCCTCGGCAGGAACCCCCAGCCAACGCGCCACGGCCACCGCCGCCAGGCTGTTGGCCAGGTTGTGCGGGCCGGGAAGGCCCGGGAACCCCCAGTCGAAGAGGCGCTCGGTCCCAGACCGATCGCGATACCAGAGGGCCCCGTCGGCAAACCAGGCCCCCTTCAAGACGGGTCCTCTCGCCGAGAAACGCAGGACTTCCGGGCACGCGGGCCGGTCGGGGGCGGGGAACCCGGGAAGCCAGCCGGGCAGGTTGCGGGATTCCAGGAGGTCCGCCAA
>DCTU01000376.1:0-9838 GCA_002329445.1 bacterium UBP9_UBA1432 | reverse complement strand
GGGGCCTGGGCCACCTCGCCGACCAGGGGATTGCCGATGTTGCCCGCCAGGATCGAACGATCTCCCAGAATCCGGTCAATCAGGGTGACCGTGGTGGACTTGCCGTTGGTCCCGGTGACTGCGATGAAGGGGACCGCCGACAGTCGCCAGGCGATCTCCACCTCCCCCATCACGGGAAGCCCTCGTCGGCAAGCCTCCTTCACCAGGGGATGGTGCACCGACACGCCGGGACTCAGGACCACCAGATCGACCTGCAGCACACGGTCCGAATGCCCCGCCACCTCCACCTCGACCGGCAGTTCGCCGAGCTCCTCCAGAGCCGAGCTCAACGCCTCGCGAGGGCGGCTGTCGCTGAGCAGGACCCGAGCGCCCCGGCAGGAGAGCTCACGGGCCAGAGCCAGCCCACTGCGGCCCATGCCCAGGACCGCGACGCTCACGTCCTTGAAGTTCACCGAATTCCTCCCAGATGGGCCAGAAGACCGGCCACGGCCAGGATCACGCCCACCAGGATGAAGCGGACGGTGACCTGGACCTCGTGAAGACCCCCCAGCTCGAAATGATGGTGCAGGGGACTCATGCGCAGGATGCGACGCCCTCCGGTCGACTTGAACCAGGCGACCTGCAGGATCACCGAGGCCGCCTCTGCCACGAAGACGCCCCCGATCAGGACCAACAGGAACTCCGTCCCGGTCAACAGAGCCAGTGCCGCCAGGGCGGTACCCAGTCCCAGCGAGCCGGTGTCCCCCATGAAGACCCGGGCCGGGAAGCAGTTGAACCACAAGAAGCCCAGGCAGGCTCCGGCCAGGCCCACTGCGGCCACGGCCAGGTCGGGGTGCCCGGAAGCCGCCGAGACGGCGCCGAAGGCCAACAAGGCCACCGCGCTGGTCCCGCCCGCCAGACCGTCCAGGCCATCCGTCAGGTTCACCGCGTTCATGGTGCTGGTCGTCACCAGCACCGCCGCCAGCCAGACCAGCCAGGCCCCGGCGACGAACCCCAGCAGCGGCACGCTGAGGCCCGGCTCGGGCCGGGTAGCCACCAGCCACCCCCCCAACCCCAGCCCCAGGAGCCCCTGCGCGAAGAGCTTGTCCCGCGCGCGCAGTCCCAGGTTCCGCCTCTTGAGCACCTTGTTGAGGTCGTCCAGCATGCCCAGGGCCGCACCGAGCAGTACGACCAGACGAAAGACCAGCAGGTCCCAGGAAGGTTCGCGCCACCACAGGCCGGCCACCAGGCCGGCCGTGAGCAGGACCAGACCGCCCATGGTCGGCGTGCCCGCCTTGAGCCGGTGCTCTTGGGGGCCCTCTGCCCGGATCACCTGACCCCAGCCGTGGTTGCGAGCCCATCCGAGATAGACCGGCATGCCCGCGACCGTCAAGCCAACCCCCAGAAGCCCGGCGCAGGCAGCCTCTCGCCAGGGAAGATCGGTCATCGCTCTTGCACTCCTCGCAGACGTTCGGCGATCACGTCCAGCCCGATTCCTCGCGAGGCCTTGATCAGCACCGCGTCCCCGGCGCGCACCTCGGCCCGCACAAGACTCCAGGCCTCCTCGCGCTCCAGGGTCCAGTGGACGGTGGGCACCCCGGCCAGCCGAGCGGCCCGGGCCAGAACGCGGCTCCGGTCTCCAACCGCAACCAGGACGGCCACCCCCGTTCGGGCGACGGCCTCGCCGATCTCGCGGTGGAAGTCCTCCTCGGCGGCCCCCAGCTCGAGCATGTCGCCGAGAACCGCCACCCGTCGACCCGGCGCGCCTGAGAGGACCTCCAGGGCTCCTCTCATCGAGGAAGGCGCCGCGTTGTAGGAATCGTTGAGCAGGGTGGTCCCGTCGGGCAGACGCAGAACCTCGGTCCGCAGCCCGGAAGGCCGGAAGCTGGCCAGGGGCTCGGCCACCTCCTCACAGGTCAACCCGAATTCGCGAGCGGCAGCCAGCGCCGCCAGGAGGTTGGAGACGTTGTGGCGTCCCGGCAGCCCGAACCGCACCCTGGAGGTCCCCTCGGGATGGCGAACCTCGATGTCACTGCCCTCCATGCCCAAGGGGTGGACCCGAACAGCCGTCCAGTCCGCCGGACCCTCGCCAGAGAAGGTCAACACCGGCCCCCGGGCGCGAGCCGCCATCCGCTGGAAGAAGGGGCTGTGGCGCGGAAGGATGGCCAGGCCCGACGTCGGCATCTCCTCGAGCAGTTCGGCCTTGGCGTCGGCGATGGCCTCGCGAGATCCCAGGAACTCCAGGTGCGATTCTCCGATATGGGTGATGATCCCCACCCGGGCCGGGGCCAGGCGGGCCAGCTCGCGGATCTGACCGGGTCCCCGCATGGCCATTTCCAGGACGACCATCTCGTGATGCGACTGCAGCTCCAGCAGCGTCCGGGGCACCCCGACCTCGTTGTTGTAGTTCAGGCGCGTGCAATGGACGCGAAAGCGGGATCGCAGCAGGGAAGCCAGCAGATCCTTGGTGGTGGTCTTGCCGACCGAGCCTGTGACTGCCAGCACGGGGACCCCCAGGCGGAGCAGGTTCTCCCGGCCCAGCGCCTGGTAGGCCTGCAATCCGTCGTGGACGCGGATCAGGCGATCCGTCGGCAACCCCGCAGGGACTTCGTCCCGAGCCCACAGCGAGGCTGCGGCTCCTGAGTCCAGTGCCTGGTGGACGAACTGGTGGCCATCGAAGCGCTCCCCTCGCAAAGGCACGAAGAGCGCCCCCGGCAGGACGTCGCGGGTGTCGGTGCAGATGGCAGAGAAGAGCGGAGTCCCCGACCAACCGTGGCCGGGGACCCCTCCGGTGGCCCGAAGGATCTCTTCAAAGGTCCAGGCACACACGAGGATCAGCCTGGGAGGCCAACAGCCATCTCGGTCTCGCTTCGCACCCGGTGCAGGTCCCAACGGACCACGGGACGCATCCCCGGGGGACGGTCAGTTCGTCGGAAAGGGCGCGAGCGGATGGCCTCGACCGCACACTCGACATCGTCGAAGCGAATCGTCCGATCCCGGAAGATCTGCGCGGTCTCATGGCCTTTGCCGGCCACCACCACGGTGTCTCCCGGCCTGGCCGCGTGGATGGCCTGACGGATGGCATCCGCCCGATCCCCGAGGACCTCGACCTGGGCATTCCCGCGCCGGGCTCCCTCCAGGATCTGGGCCAGGATGTCCTGCGGATCCTCGGTTCGGGGATTGTCGGTGGTCAGGATCACCCGGTCGGCCAGGGTGGCGCCGATCTCGCCCATGAGCGGACGCTTGGTGCGGTCGCGATCACCTCCGCAGCCAAAGACGGCCGTCAACTGCCCGGAGGTGATGTCCCGAGCCGACCTCAAGAGGCTGGCCAGCCCGTCGGGCGTGTGCGCGTAGTCCACGACCACCGTGAAGTCCTGGCCCTCGCGCACCAGTTGGAATCGACCCGGAACGCCCCACACGGATTCCACCGCCGCAACCACGCGACCCAGATCCATCCGCAGCGCCAGGCCCACCGAGATCGCGGCCAGCGAGTTGTGCAGGTTGAACAGGCCCGAGAGCTGGAGGTTCACCCGGGTCACTCCCAGTGGAGTGACCAGCCGGTAGGACAGGCCGTCGGGACCGGCCTCGATGTCCTCGGCGCGGACGTGGGCGTCCGCACGGGTGCCGTAGGTCACGAAGGGAACCCGCAGGTTGGCCCGGACGCGCTCCCCATAGGGATCGTCCAGGTTCAGCACGGCGTAGGGGGTGCAGGGGCGGCGGTGGCAGGTCCCCAGTTTGTGGAACAAGCGAAGCTTGGCCTGGAAATAATCCTCCATGGTGCCGTGGAAATCGAGGTGGTCCTGGGTCAGGTTGGTGAAGACCGCGATGTCGTAGGGAATCCCATAGGTTCGATCCAGCGCCAGGGCATGGGAGGAGACTTCCATGACCACGCTGTCCTGGCCAGAACGCTCGATCTCCGCGAAGAGGCGATGCAGATCCAGCGATTCCGGAGTCGTGTTGGCCAGGCGACGAACGGAACCTCCGACGCGCGCCTCGATGGTCCCCAGCAGACCCGGGTCATTCCCCCGGGCCTTCAGAACCGCCTCGACCAGGTAGGAGGTGGTGGTCTTGCCGTTCGTCCCGGTGATTCCGACGGTCAACAACCGGTCGGCCGGGCGCCCCATCATCTCGGCGGCCAGGATGGCCATGGCCTGTCGGCAGTCGGGGACGACGATCCGGGGCACGCCCTCGACCCCCTCGGGCTCGCGCTCCACCAGCAGCGCCACGGCGCCCCGCCGGACGGCATCGGCAGCAAAGCGGTGCCCGTCTGAGCGAAAGCCCTCGACGCACACGAACAGGTCCCCGGGCTCGACCGCCCGGGAGTCATAGGCCAGGTCCCGGACGGTCATTCCGGGGTCTCCTTGAAGCTGCGCCCCGTCCAGGACCCTCACCAGCTCGGCCAGACTCTTCATGAGCTCGTCCTCCAACGTCCGGGGCTGCACCGGACCGGTCAAAAACAAGACTGGGAACCAGGGTTCCGCTCCCTGGCAGGTCCGGCCCCGGACCTCTGGACAGAGGCGGGGCCGGATCAAAAATCGACTATATCACAGGAATGCCTCTTGTAAAGCGACGAAAATCCGGCCTGGGCGTCAGGGCCGTGACCCACCGGGTGCTGCCCCCGCGGGTCCTCTCCTGGCGGGTCGCCCGCGAGACCCTCTGGGGCACCACCATGATCTCGGCAGCGCGCCGGCGGGTGCCGGCCACCTCTTCGAAAGTCTTGTCCGATTCCTTGTGCTCTTCCATGAGGTCCTCCTTGCGCCGCCGAGGTGGCCGAGGCCACCGTCGGCCACCATCACTCGTTCTCTGCCTTCTGCACCAGGCCGGGGGTGGGTCGAACACCCATCTTCCAGAGGGCCTGCCCGGCCACCCGACTGAAGACCGGGGCCGCCGCGACGCCCCCCCAATACACGGTCCCAGGTTCCTCGATCTTGACCAGCATCACCAATCTGGGGTCCCGGGCCGGCGCGAATCCCAGGAAGGAGGCGATGAAGCGCCCCGACGAGTAGACTCCGTTCTCAACCACCTGCGCCGTCCCGGTCTTTCCAGCCACCAGATAGCCCGGAACCCGGGCGTTCTTTCCGGTTCCCCGGGTGCAGACGTTCTCCAGGATGTCCCGAAGGTGCCGAGCCGCCTCGGGAGTGAGGGGACGACCGAGCTCCTCAGGCGCGCTGCTCTGCAGCACGCGCCCCTGGTCGTCCATGATCTGCTTGACGATGCGGGGCCGCATCCGGACCCCGCCGTTGGCCACCGCCTGCATGCCGGAAACCAGTTGCAGAGGGGTCACGGCCACGCCCTGACCGAAGGAGATGGTGGCCGTTTCGATCGCGGCCCAGTCGTGATAGTCGGAGAGAATCCCCGGTTCCTCGCCTTGCAGTCCGATCCCGGTGGGATGCCCGAAGCCGAAAGCCTCCAGACTCCGCCCCAGGTTCTCCCGGCCGATGCTCAGAGCGACCGAGGCCGTGCCCGTATTGAATGAGTAGGCGATGATGTCGGTCAGGGACTCGGTGCCCCCCGAAACCAACCCGTCGTTGGCGTTATGGATCGTCCAGCCGTCGACCACGAGGTTTCCCGGACAATGGAACATGCTGGAGGGTTGAACCCCGGCCTGCAGGGCTGCTCCTGCCAGGAAGACCTTGAACGTGGAACCGGGCTCGTAGGGATCGGTGATGGCCCGGTTCCGGCGAAGCGCAGGATCCACCTCGGCGAACCGGTCTGCGGGGAAGTCGGGCTGGATGGCCAAAGCCAGGACTTCCGCGGTCCGGACGTCCATCACCAGACAGATCCCCCCTTTGGCCTTGAACTCCTTGACCTGGCGGGCCAGCTCCCGTTCTGCGATGTACTGGATGGTCTCATCCAGGGTCAGGACCAGGTGCTTGCCCGGCTTGACACCCTGGACCACGGCGTTCTCCGTGGGAATCCTCCAACCGTCCTTGTCCACGGCCGCTCGGACCCGTCCTGGAGTGCCCCCCAGGACCTCTTCGTGGGCCGCCTCGATGCCATCCAGGCCCTGGTCATCGATCCCCGTCGCTCCCAGGAGGTGGGCCGCCAGGCGCCCCTTGGGATAGAAGCGCCGGCCGGTCTCCTCCATCTGGAAGAAGACCCCGGGAAGCCGGCCCTGCTTCAGAAGCTGGTCGATCTCGGCGACGGCCTTCTCGGGAGCCTTCCGTTGAATCCACTGGAAGGTCCCGCCTCGACGCATGACTCCCGAGAGATGGGCCGGGTCGGTCTTGAGGATGTGGCCCAGGACCCGCGCCGTCGCCCCGATGTCGCTCACCTGCGTCGGATCGACGCAGACCGACTGACGGGCCACGCTGGTGGCCAGGGCCAGCCCGTTGCGATCCCGAATCTCGCCGCGTCGGGCATGGAGGATGATGTCGGACTGCTGCTGGTTGCGAGCCTTGGCATAGTACCAGTCCCGCTCCAGGTACTGCAGATAGAACATCCGCACGGAGAGGATCAGGAAGAGGAAGACCAGGCCCCAGAAAACGGACACAACCCGGCCTTTGAGCTCCGTGGTCCATCCGCCGGCCATTCTCTCCATCTCGAGCAGAACCTCAAATTTCGCATCGGGGCAGAACCACCCCGCAAGAAGAGCTGTCGGTGCCTCGACCATGACGGGAGCCAGGGCCTCCCGGCCGAGGCTGGGCCTACCTGGCGACCCGATGGGAGCCGGCAGAAGCCATCTCTCCGTCCAGCCCCTGCCGCGCCAGTTGAGGCAGCTCCAGCAGCAGCCAGCTCTCGGGATGAACCATCCCCAGCCGCAACGCCTGCTGCTCGACGCGGTTCAAGGCCGAAAGCTGCTCGATCCGCAACTGAAGCTCCGCGTTCTCTCGCAACAACTGATCGCGCGTCCCCGTCTTGGAGGCCAGATCATACTGGACCTGGACGATCCTGGAGAACTGCAGCAGGAACAGGACGGCACACACGCTGATGCCCAGGAAGGCCAGGAGTGGAAGGGACCACAGGCGGCTTCGTGAGGCAGGCGCAGGCTCGGACCGAGGGCGTGGCGCCGGGCCAACCGGCTGAGGGCTGCGACGGGGGTGGCTCTCCCCGCGGACTTCCGGCACCTGGGCCGGGCACGCACTCTGCATCTCATCCTCCTTCCAGGTTGGAGCGGATCTCTGACTTGTCCTCGTCCTCGGGCAGGCGTTGGGCTGCCCGAAGGCGAGCCGAGCGGGACCGAGGGTTGGTCGCGACCTCGATGGGATCCGGCTCCACCGGTTTCCGGGTCAGGACCCGGAGGAGCCGCAGCGGCTGACACTGACAGAAGGGCACCCGGGCCGGACAGGTGCACTCGCCCGCCAGGCGCCGGAACGTCGTCTTGACGATGCGATCCTCCAGGGAGTGGAAGCTGATCACCACCAACCTGCCACCCGGAGCCAGCCTGCTCACCGCGGCCTCCAGCCCCCGCTGGAGCACCCCCAGTTCGTCGTTCACTGCGATGCGCAAGGCCTGAAAGGTCCGAGTGGCGGGGTGGATGCGGCCGTGGCGGGCGGGAGGCGGAACCGCGCGCTCGACCACCTGCGCCAGGCGCCCCGTGGTCCGGATCGGTTCCTGTTCCCTCTCCCACACGATCCGCCGGGCAATCCGGCGGGCGTACCGCTCCTCTCCGTACTCCCGCAGAAGGCTCTCCAGGCGGCCCTCGTCCAGTTCTTCGACCAGATCGGCCGCACTCGTGGACGCCCGGAGGTCCATCCGCATGTCGAGGGGGGCGTCGCGACGGATCGAGAAGCCTCGCTCCGCCGAGTCTACGAAGTGGCTGGAGATTCCGAGGTCCAGGAGGACCCCGTCCACCAATCCAAGCCCGAGTTGGTCGAGGAGGACATCCAGGTCCGCGAAGTTTCCCCGGACCCCGATGAACCCCGGATATCCCTCCAGGCGTCGCCCTGCCGCGTCCAGGGCCTCCGAGTCCTGGTCGATCCCGACCAGACGGCCCGTCGGCCCCATCCGCCGGAGCAAGGCCTCGCTGTGTCCCCCCCCACCCAGGGTCCCGTCGACCAGCAGCCCCCCCGGGCTTGGCTGCAGGTAGTCCACCGCCACATCCAGCAGAACCGGAACGTGGCTGAAGTCAGTCAACTCCCGACATCGTTCTCGACCGGGCGGTCGGGAACGAGCCGCAACGGTTGGGACCGCACCGCAGGGCCGGGGAGTTCCCGACTGCGCGGTGGAATCCGACGGAACGTGGGCGGCGGATGGATCTGGAAACGGACCGGATAGGCCAGGCCCCGGATCTCAAAGGTTTCACTTCGAGCCGACATCATGAATGAAGTCCTCCGTCTCCCACATGGACTTGGCGGCCGCCCAGGTCTCGGGTGACCAGACCTTGACCCGATCCATGGCCCCCGTCACGATGGCCTGCCCCCCCTGGATCCCGGCTCGTTCCTTGAACTCGCCGGGGATCAGGACCCTGCCCTGCTTGTCGATGCTGACGTTGAAGGCGTTGGCACCAACCATGGTTCGGATGTACTGGGCCCTGCTGTCCAGGAAGGGCAAAGACATGATATGCTGATAGAAATTCTCCCAACCCTCGGCTGAAAAGATTTCTACCGTCCCATCGTCCTTGTTCCACCGGACCACAATCTGCTCGTCGAGAGTCTTGCGAAAGGAAGAAGGGATCGTCAGACGCCCCTTGTCGTCGATGGTCATCGTGAAGGCGCCCCAGAAGCCCGCTACCCCCACAGCGCCCCACTATCTACCACTTTGCTCCACATCGCCCCCTGATAGTAACGCGGCGCCCCCCGAGTGTCAACGAAAGATCCCGGTCTTCCGGGGGTTTTTCGTCCCTGCAAGAGGCACATGTAGTGGATCGAACCGTTGTTCCCACTACCCCTGGAATCACCAGGCGAAATCCGCTGAAACCGGCGTCGGTGGGGCGAAGTGGGGACTCGGGTGGGGGTATGGGCCGGCCCCCCACCAACAACGAAGAGGCCGACCCGGGATTCCCGGATCGGCCCTTTGGGGGATTCCGACCTGATCAGGCACGAACCGGCCGAATGGACCGGCCGACCAGCGCGTCAGTCGTCCAGCTTGAAGCCGACAGCCAGGCGGACCTGATACTCGCCCACCTGCCCCTCCTTGACGGTCCCCCGAATCTCCTTGACCTCGAACCAGTGGATGTCGCGCACGGTCTTGGAAGCGCGCCCCACGGCTTCCTGGATGGCCTGCTCCAGGCCGGCCGGCGAGGTCCCCACGATCTCGGTCATCTTGTACACGCTCATGTCCATCCTCCATCCGAAGTTGGCAAGTCCTGCCCCACCGATCCCGGAAGCCCTCCAACCGCCGGAACGGCGGCTGGCCCTCCCTGGGCCACACTGGATCGGCAGGGGGAGCCCTCTTCGCCTCCTGGAGGACGCCTCCTGGAACCGAACCGGGCGCCAGGGTTCTCGAATACCTGAAGGAGGCCGAACCGGAGTCCGGGAACCCGGAGCGACTTCCATCCAGGAGACCCGATGCAGCACAGACGTCACCTGAAAGGCCCCATCGAAAGCNNCGCGCCCGAGAAGGCGCCCCCGCCGGCCTGGTCCTCCGTGCCGAGCGCCAGGATGGCGGCCGGGGTCAACACCGGCGGTCCTGGCACTCTCCCCCGGGAGGCCTGTGGTTCACCGTCCTCCTCCGACCCGCCCGCGTCGAAGGACTGAGCCTGGCAGCCGGCCTGGCCTGCGTCCGGGCTGCCCGAGCCCTGGGTGTGCCAGCCAGCCTGCGCTGGCCGAACGACGTCTACGTGGGCGAACGCAAACTGGCCGGGATCCTCACCGAAAGCCGCCTGTTGGGGAATCGGGTGGACTTTGCCCTCCTCGGCATCGGGCTCAACGTCAACCTTCGAAGCGAGGATTTCCCGGAAGCCCTCCGCGACCAGGCC
>DCTU01000436.1 GCA_002329445.1 bacterium UBP9_UBA1432 | reverse complement strand
CGGAAGGAAGTCGCCGCGCTGCAGTGGCTCGAAAGCGATCGGGGCGTGGCCCGGGTTCGGGAGCAGTCCCGGCCCATCGGGGCGGAGGGCTTGCTGACCCTGCTATGGGTCGAGGCGGACCCCGGCGAGGAGTGGTGGGGGGAAGAGCAGGACGAACCTGACCCGGAGCGGTTCACGCCCGACGGTCGGCGCAGGAGATGGTGAGCCTGCTCCGCCATTGGCGGCCATGACGCTTGCCGGAGGCGATGCTGGGGAGGGAATCAACAAACCATGGCCTCCTTCTTGAGTTCCGCTCCGCCAGGCACGCCTTCCTCGAAACCAGACCCGCCTCAGCGTCACCTGGGGGCTGGTGTGCCTTGCGTAGCCTCGAATCCGATGCGCCTGCAACAGTATCGGTGGCCCGAATACTCGGCAGGCTGGCCAGGAACTTGAACAAAGTCTGGAGCAGGGTGCTCCTTGATCGCCACCATGTTTCCACTTCAGCACGAGTTTTTTTGAGCAGGAAACAATGGGAAAAACTGAAGCCAGGTCATCCTCCGGCGGGGGCTGGGATCAGGTTTCTTCAGTCGGCGGTGGTTCCGGCGGCTGGGGTCGGGTAGACCGGGGAGGGCAACCTCCCCGGTCTACCCGACCGGCGGCTGGTGCAGGTTCCGCCGCGCCTTGGCCGGTGGGGGCGGGTTGGGCGGCTTCGGGCCCAGCCGCTTGCGCAGGCTGGCGCCGGCCCGGAAGATCACCGAGTGGTACTCCGGGACCGACACCGGTTGGCCGGTCTTTGGGCTGCGCAGGGTCTGGGCCGGGCGCTTCACGGTGTGGAAGCTGCCGAAGCCGCGCAACTCAATCCGGCCCGTGCGGGCCAGGTCCTCGCTGAGTTTCCTCAGGAGACGTTGAATGACGCGAAGGGCCTTGGCCTCGGAAAGGTCCAGCTCCTGGGCCAGTTCGCGGGCGAGTTGTCGTTTCGTGCGCCCCATCAGGGTTTCATCCTCAAGTGCTGACGACGTCTGGAACTACCGACCAGGGACTCTTCCTTCAACCAGCGCTCGAAGGCCTGGGTGATCAGGTAGGGCTCGGCGTGGTCGACGTGGATGCCGTAGGGCTCCCCGGCAATACCTCCGGTGCGCTTCACCCAGGACTCGACGACGGTCCGGACCGGATCGTCCGGGCTTTCGTGGCCGGCCAGGAGGTAGCGCTTGGACTTGTGAAGGCGCTCTTCCGTGAACAGGTTGAGCTGGGTGAGCACCTTCAGGCTCACCTTCCGGAACCCGTTGACGGGATCGCTTAATTTCTCGTGGGCCTGCCGGGCGATGTCGTCTCCCCACGGATCGTAGTCCGTCAGGCAGACCAGGCGCAGGTTGGAGTAATCGCGACGCCGCAGGACCTGGGACAGGTAGTCGACGGTGATCCAGATCGGAGATCCGCGAGACGCCAGGATCGTCACGTCAAAACGGGCCTGGAACTCCTTGCAGAGCCAGAACAGGCCCTCTTTCTCGGTGAACATGATGATGTTGCCCCGGTTGCGCCCCACACTCCAGAAGTTCTCCCGGGCGTCGTAGACCTGAAGGTCCTGGTAGCGGAAGAAGCCGGCCAGGAACATCTCCTGGAAGGCGTCCTCGAGGAGGTCCAGGAGATACCTGCCCCGGTCCGTGCCCAGGGGACGCGAGGCGATCCGTCGGCCGACGGAGATCCGGCACTGCGCCGCCTCGGGGTCTGCGGGCACGTCCTCGGGATGCAACAGGCCGAGGCGGAGCAGGATGGAGCGCAGTTCGCGGTACCAGACGGAGCGGAGGTTTCCCCGGATCGGCCTTTCCTGGCCAGCCAGGACGCGGACGACGAACTGCCAGATGAAGGTGCGGATCAGACGCGCGTCGTTGACGTCGACCTTGTCACGGAAGGTCTGGGAGAAGTGGCGCAGGGCGTCCGCCCTGGTCTCCAGACTGCGACAGTCAGGGGCCTCCCGGTGGACGCGCACCTTCAACCAGCGCTCCCGACGCTTCTCGAGGACCGGCGAGGTCTGGGCCTGCCGGTCAGCGTCCTGGTCGGACACCCGACGGCCCGCCTCCTGCAGGGTCCGCAAAGCCTCCGGGGACAGGGCCTCCGGGGTGCCGTGCTGGGAGGACCAGGGCTGAGTCCAATCCCGGTAGCGCCCGGAGTGCTTCCTCTTCATGACAAGCTCCAGTGCCGGGACTTCGGCTTTATCATACCTGAGTATGCAGCGATCATACCGGCGGCTCCGCCGTGGTGTCGGCCTGGTCCTGTTCTCCTGGCGTTCCCCAGGTGGGCGGAGGATACGGGGGCGGTGGAGGAAACTGCCACCCGTAGGGCGGCCTGGCGGGGCTCCAGTTGCCGAGTTCGACCAGGCTGTTTCGAAGCTGCGCCACGTGGCTGGAGAGTCCGGCCAGGTAGTGCATGATCGGCTGCAGTGGGCCGGCCTCCGGCGGTTGGACCGGCCCCTCCAGAAAGGCCTCGACCGCCATGGCGACGACCCGGCTCACGGGCTCTCCGCGCTTTCGAGCCACCTCGTCGAGCCTGGCCTCCAGGCTATCGGGCAGGGAAACGGTGATGCGCCCCACCAGGGAGACTTCTCGGCCAGAGCCGAGGCCTCCTCTCGTGGAGCGCATCAAGGTCCCCATCCATGGGGAGGTTGAGGTCGAACCTTAGGCAGGAAACTCCCCAAGAATGGGGATGTTATACCTGTTTACGATCCACTGATCGTAAAACTCAGAGCAACCATTCCCAACCTTGGGGGGGTTATGGCTCACGATCCATGCTCTAAGGGTGGGGCAGGACTCTTGGATCATACATCGTCACCGTGCCGAACACCCCACCAATAAAGAATTTCCCGCAATATTGATCTTGCTATGCCGGCTATAGTGATATTGTGCTCAAGCATGTATCCGTAGATCACCAAGAAGGACGCCAACAATGTTATTACTGGAATAATAATTCGATAGCGCGACCACATTGAGATCAATCCTCTATACTCCTTACAATACGCCAATGCTTGGAGAGCTCATTACATCTTTTGACGAGTTCTGCCATCTTGTCGCTCAGGTAAGCTCCCGGACATTCGGTATCTGCAGTTCGGTCGCCCCACCTCGACATCATCGCTCTGTGTCCGCCAACATGGTTTGTGTCTAATGCTATTCCATAGATACTTGATAGGTGATCCAGGAGGCGGCACAATGATATGTAGGAATCGGCTGTGATTGGCCTGTCGCCGTAGTAGCCGAGCATCAATATGCCGATATTCCCTGGATTATCTCCTTGTATATGGGCCGGAACATAAGACAGCCCGCGCCCGTCATAGATGTTACCATGTTTGTCAATGATGAAGTTGTAGCCAATATCTCCGAAATCTTTGTTCATTTGTTTTCGCTGAATTTCCAAAATTTCTTGGCGCTGCAGCAATGGATCGTCGCTTAGATACTTCCCGGAATTGCCTTGGTGATGAATCGTGATTCTGCGCTTTGGTATGCGATCGGGATTCAATAATGTGGAATTTGGAGGATCCGCGTTCCAGCGTTCACGAGGATGTATGCTGGGAGGGGGGTAGATGGAGGTAGACTCTGGTTCGTTCCCAGTGATGTCGACCCAACTTGTTGGGCTGTTCTTGGCATAGATGTACTGGTTTGCTCTTCGAAAGATGTCTCGTGACATCAATCTGGACTGCTCTATGTGGTGCCATCTATTTCTCATATAGAGATGGTAAGTAGTGCTGTCCCCTCTGACCCCGAATATTCCAATAAAACCATATCTCCACTTTTGCCCTTTCGGGCCTGGATCGGGGTGGCCTCGGGTCGGCCGCC
>DCTU01000178.1 GCA_002329445.1 bacterium UBP9_UBA1432 | reverse complement strand
TCCCGTCCCCGGACTGGGCCTGGGAGGACGGACGGCCGTCCTGGCCCTCTCGCTCTATGCCGTCCTGCCCATCCTGCGCAACACCTGGACGGGCCTGCGCGGGGTCGACGCCGGGGTCCTGGAAGCCGCCCGGGGAATGGGCATGCGTCCCTGGCAGGTCCTGACGATGGTGGAGCTGCCCCTGGCCGTGCCCACGATCATGGCCGGCCTGCGCACCTCTGCGGTGATCACCGTCGGGATGGCCACCCTGGCGGCCTTCATCGGGGCCGGAGGCCTGGGCGAGCCCATCCTGACGGGTCTGTATCTCAACGACAACGTGCTGATCCTGGCCGGCGCCGTGCCTGCCGCCCTGCTGGCGGTGCTGGTGGACCTCCTCCTGGGTCGCCTGGAGGGGCTCCTGGCGCCGCGCGGCCAGGACTGACCCCTCCGTCTTGGACCCGGTCGGCGCACCCGGCCTGAATCCGACAGGCCGGAGGGGCCAGCAGCCTCAATGGACCTCGAGGAAATCCTCCAGGTCGGGCTTGCGGTATTCCGCCGCCCCGACGCGCACCTCCAGGTTGGGACGGATCTTCACCCGGGTCGGTCCGTGGGTGTGACCGCACAGGACCAGGAGCTTCTTGCCGGGAAAGCGCTCGGCGATCCGCAGCAGGGTGTCGCCCAGGACCTTGCACGAATAGAAGGGCAGCATCGTCGGCCTGGCAGGCTTGCCCTGGGGCAGGCAGGCCTCCGGGAAGGGCGGGACGTGGGTCAGCAGGATGACCGTCCCGGCCCCGGCCAGCGCCCGGAAGAGGACCAGCTCGACGTAGGCCGCCGCGGCATCGCCCAGACGATTCATCAGGGTCAGGATCTTCTGTCGCCGTTGGGCCAGGCCCGGAGGCGCCGACCAGGGGAGGCCCAGCTTGCGGGCCAGCGCGCCGATCCAGGACTGGCCCTCGTAGCCCAAGCGCGCGAAGTCCTGGATGTGCAGGTGATCGTTGAGCACGACCTGCGAGGAGGCATACCTGCCGTATCGGCCGTCCGCCCAGCCCGAGGTTCCGACCAGCACCGTGTCGGCCCCCACGGGAATCACCTCGCCGTTGCCCAGGAAACGGACGCGGTGGTCCGGCTGGCAATAGGGACGCAGCTTGACGTGGATCTTCTCGAAGGAGCTGTGATAGTAGTCGTGATTTCCCAGGACGAAGTAGACCGGCCTCGAGATCTGGTCCTCGATCATGCGCAGGTGGCCGGGCAGTTGACGTCCGTCCGAAAGATCGCCGGAGACCAGCAGGGCATCGAAGGCCTGCTGCTCGATCCGGGCCAGGAAGGCCCGGACCTGCTTGCGACCGAGGAAGTTCAGGTGGATGTCGGTGGCCCAGGCCAGACGCGCCATGTGCCTTGTGCGCCTCGTTTCGCTGGTGTGCTGACGTGCCCCGAGATCGGTTTCGCCCCGGGTCCGGGGTGCACCTGTGCCCCGCCTTGCGGGGAGTCGGCCGCCGGACGTGGAGCCGTCCGCCCCCACCGAGGCTGATGGGCATGGCGATCCTGTGGCCTGCCCGGGAGAGGAGGAAATCCGCCGACTGCGGAAACCTTCCTGGTGCCGCCCCCCGAGTTCCGGGTGGCACCGGCGATGGAGCTCGCCGTGAACCGCTCTTCCAGGCTGATGGCTCCTACCTCCGGGTCTGACCCCGGGATCGCAACAGGAACTGTCCTGGAGGAGACGATGAACGAGCGCCTGATGCAGATGCTGCTGGTGGGGGCCGGGGGCTTTTTGGGAGCCAACGCCCGCTATCTCCTGGGGATCCTGGCCACCGCCCACCTGGGCACCCGCTTCCCTTTCGCGACCGTCTTCATCAACGTGAGCGGCTCCTTCCTCCTGGGCCTGGTGGGCACCCTGGCCGCTGAGCGCTGGATCCCCAACCCCGAGCCCTTCCGCCTGCTGCTGGGGGTCGGCTTCCTGGGGGCCTTCACCACCTTCTCGACCTTCGAATACGAGAACCACGCCTTGCTCCAGGACGGCCAGTGGCTGCTGGCCGGCCTGAACTTCGTCCTGAGCCCGGTCCTGGGCTACCTGGCGGTCTGGCTGGGAGTGATGGGAGCGCAGGCATGGCGGGGGTAGAAAGGCAGCCCGAAACCGCGGGCATGCGGTTGCAGGGCGAGAACGTCCTGTGTCGGGTCATGCTGACGAACTACCAGCAGCACCACCACCGCCCCCTCTACGAGGTCCTCCTCGAGCGGGCCTGGAGACAGGGCCTGGCCGGGGCCACCGTGTTCCGAGGAATGGCGGGCTTCCTGCTGGACGGCCCGCTGCTTTTCCGCAAGCCCTTCCGGCCCAGCAACGAGATGCCCATGGTGATCGAGGTGGTGGAGTGCGCCGAGGCCATCGCCGCCTGGTTGACCCAGGTCCGCCCGCTGCTGCACCGAAGCCTGGTCACCCTGGAGCGGGCCTGCGTGATCTACTACCGGAAGTCGGAGAGCCCTCAGGACCTGGGGCGAAGACCCCCGAAGGTGAACGGCATCGACAAGGAGGTCCCCCTGGTGATGGAACTGCCCGAAGAAGGCACCCTGCTGCGGATCTTCGTGGGGGACTGCGATCGCGACCCGGAGAGCGGCCAGTTGCTGTCCGAACGCCTGGTCCGGGTGGCCCGGGAGAGGGGCCTGGCCGGCGCCACGGTCCTGCGCGGCCAGATGGGCTTCGGCCGGCATTCGGTGGTGCGCGCCGCCAAGATGATCGACACCTCGCCGAACATGCCGGTGGTGATCGAGGTGGTGGACGACGAGAGCCGCATCCGCGAGTATCTGGTGGCCATCGACCCGATGCTGACCGAGGGCCTGGTCACCCTCGAGAAGGTCCACCTCTACAGGCACCCTGGCGGCGGGGAGTGAACGAGGATCGCCCTCCAGACGCAGGCAGGTCTGCCTGGCGCATTCCGGGAACCTTGACAGAGGAGCCCGCCCCCCATCCAGCGGGGGGCGAAGCCAATCGGGAGGGGGGGCATCGCAGATGCTCAGGACGCACGAGGTTGAACTCATGACCTGCGTGGCCAGGGGCGCCAACCACGGCCCGGCGCCCATCCCGCAGGAAGGCCTCTGGACCAAGGCCCGGCAGATCCAGGACATCTCCGGCTTCACCCACGGAATCGGCTGGTGCGCCCCGCAGCAGGGCGCCTGCAAGCTGACGTTGGGCGTCAAGGAAGGCGTCATCCAGGAGGCCCTGATCGAGACGATCGGATGCTCGGGGATGACCCATTCGGCAGCCATGGCGGCCGAGATCCTGGCGGGGAAGACCATCCTGGAGGCCCTGAACACCGACCTGGTCTGCGACGCGATCAACACGGCCATGCGCGAGCTCTTCCTGCAGATCGTCTACGGCCGCACCCAGTCCGCCTTCTCGGAGGGAGGCTTGCCCCTGGGAGCGGGCCTGGAGGACCTGGGCAAGGGCCTGCGCAGCATGACCGCCACCATGTACTCGACGATCGAGAAGGGGCCGCGCTATCTCGAGCTGACCGAGGGCTACGTCCTGAAGATGGGCCTGGACGAGAAGGACGAGATCATCGGCTATGAGTTCCTGCGGTTGGGCCCGATGGTCGACCTGATCAAGCAGGGCGTGGACGCCAACGAGGCCTACCGCAAGTCGATCGGCCAGTATGGCCGATTTGACGAGGCCGTCCGCGTGATCGATCCCCGCCAGGAGTAGACCCGAGCGCGAAAGGAAGTGCGCCAGATGGCCCAGCTCTTCGAAAGCTACGAACGCCGCATCGAGCGGATCCAGTCGACCCTGGCGGAATACGGGATCGCCTCGCTGGAGGAGGCCCGCGCCCTGTGCCAGGCTCGCGGGGTGGATCCCTACCAGATCTGCAAGCAGACCCAGGCCATCGCCTTCGAGAACGCCGCCTGG
>DCTU01000160.1 GCA_002329445.1 bacterium UBP9_UBA1432 | reverse complement strand
GTTGGCGTTGCGCACGTCCAGCACGAACGCATCCGGGACCCGGGCCAGTTCACCCGCAGCGACCAGGGGCAAGGGACCCGCCGTGAGCCCTTCCAGCGAGGAAACGTAGCCAACGACGTTGTCGATGCCCGTCCAGGCCAGGCGGTCCCGCATCCAGCAGGCCTGAGCCTGGTCGCGTGCCAGGACCACGATGGGACGGACGTCGGCATCCGGATCGACGGCGAAGCTGGCGTTGGTGGCGAACTTCTTGCCCTCGGGCACGAAGAGCGCGCCGGGCACATGGTCCGCGCGGTGCTCAGCGACCGGGCGGGTATCCAACAGGATCAGGTCCTCATTCACCCGCCCCCGCAATTCAGCCGGAGCGAAAACCCGCATGGGGGAACGCTCTCCCAGCAGGGCCGGGCCCAGCTTGTTGGTCCTCTTCATCCGAGCGAAGTAGAGGGGCGCATCGGGCTGGCCCTCAAGCAGGGTCGAGGTGAAGCCCTCCAGGTCGCCCTCGCGGACCATCCGGGACCACCAGCCGACCTGACGTTCGTAGCCGACGGTGGTCAGGGGGACCGCCCCCAAGGCCTTGCCGCAGGCGCTTCCCGCCCCGTGGGCCGGCCACACCTGGACGTAGTCGGGCAAGGTCAGGAAGTGGTCCCGCAGGCTGGCGAAGAGCTGACGAGCCCCGCCAAAACGAGTATCGACGAAGCCCGCGGCCTCGTCCAGCAGGTCCGGCCGGCCGACGTCGCCCACGAAGACGAAGTCTCCGGTCAGGAAGAAGCCGGGAAGGTCGGTGGCGGCTCCGTCGGTCACCAGGAACGAGAGATGCTCGGGGGTATGGCCCGGGGTGTGCACGGCCTGGATGCGGATCTTCCCCAACTGGATCTCGCTGCCGTGAACCAGCTTCTCACCCGGAAACCCGTACTTCCAGTCGGCGTCGCCCTCGTCCGAAAGGTACAGGGTGGCTCCCGAGCGCTCCGCCAGTTCACGACTTCCGCTCTGATAGTCGGCGTGGATGTGGGTCTCGGTCACGGCACTCAGCCGCAACCCGTGGTGGTCGGCCAGGCGGAGATAGATGTCGACGTCGCGTCGGGGGTCGATGGCGATGGCTTCGCCGGCGGCCTGGCACCCGATCAGGTAGCTGGCCTGCGCGAGGTCCTCGTCGTAGATGACTTGAAAGAACATGCCGNNGGACCTTGACACCGATTGACCAGTCAGTTAATATCCGTCTCAAGAGATTGTTCTTGGGCGGTCTGAGCCTTCCCCCCCCCGGGCTCGGTGCCGCCCATCTCTCTTTGGCCCAAGCCACCCGGGCCACAGGACGCTGCCGTCCCCCGGCGAAGCGCAGGGATGCGAACGGCAACTTCCCAGCCCTTTCGAGGGTCTCACCGACCGGAGGTGATCGCATGACCGGGTACATCCGGACCCTGGCGCTTCTCCTGGCATTGTTCCTGACCCCGGCCACGGCCTGGGCGGCCCGGCCCGGTGATCCGGCGCCGGAGATCAACCTTCCCCGGATTCACGGCGGACAGGTCTCACTGGCCGCCATCCGGACCGGGGGCCCCGTCCTGGTCTGGTTCCCAGAGGCCAGCAGCGTCTCTGGTCAGACCGGATCCAGCCTCGCAGGGGCCGCAGCCAGGAACGGCGCCACGCTCCTGGTGATCCCCGTGGTCGGCGCCGACCCGGGTCCTGCTCAGGCCCTGGCGGACCGTTTCCCCGACTGGCTGGTCCTGCACGATGCAGATGGCTCGGTGACCCTGAACTATGCCGGAGAGTTCATCCCGGGGATCAGCCCGCGGCAGAACCTGTTCATCGTCAGCACCCGAGGCCTGGTCACCTGGTCCCGATTCTGGCCGGGAGTTCCCGAACAGACCCTGGACAACGAGCTGGGCGCCGCCCGATAACCAGAATCGAGAAAGACTCCAGCGATTCTCGAAGGAAACTCAAGCCGGCACAGGGAACCTCCAGCCTCATGGTTTTTGTCTGGAGCACCCTGCGCCCATGAGCCTGGGCCTTGACCGGATCTTCCCTCAATCCAGGAGCCGCCGCCTTCGCGATCCCTGGCCCCTCGTGCGCAGGTCGCCCAGACCTTCGCCCAGGCGAGGCCGGGTGCGCTGGTGGAGGGTTCTGAGCGTCCTGGGCGCAACCGGCCTCGTCCTGGCTCTGGTGGGGCTGCTGGCCTGGCGATGGGGAGCCGACCGTTCACCTTTTGCCAGGCTGCTTCCAGCGGAGACTCCGATGGTCCTTGAGGGGGAGCCCTCCGCCGTGCTGGAGGCCTTGCGCCGCCTGCCCGGGCCAGGTCCTGAACTCCTGAAGGATTTCGGGCTCTCCCCGGCCACGGTCAGCGATTCCCACCGGATGCTGGTGGCCCTCCTCGCCGGTCCGCCACTCGCCCATCCCAGTCCCTGCCGGGCCCACCTGGCCCAGACCGTCGACCGCTTGGAGAGTTCCTGGGAGAAGACCGGATCGTGGCCCGAGCACCTTTCGGAGGTGGTCTCCTGCCCCCAGGGCGGACAGACCTTCTACCAGCGACAAGGGGAAGACTACATCCTGGAGTGCCGGGGGCCCGACCATCGCCTGGCCTACGACTCGCGCCAGGGCTTCATTGAAGAGCCGGCACCGTCCCCGGTCTACCTGGTGGCCGTCGAGAACTCCGCCGGTCGGACGGTCCAGGCGGCGCTGATGCCTGGGACAGGGCCGGACCTCCGACTCTTCTGCAGCGACCCCGACCAGCTCGACCGGCTCCTTTCCGCCTCCGGCCCCCGCCTGAGCCTGCCCGGTCCAGAGGATTCTCCTCTGCGGCTGACGGCCCGAGTCCGGGAACTGCGCGAACTCCTCCCCGACCTGCCTTCCGGACTGGCTCGGAACGACCGCATCGAGGCCTGGGGGGACCCGGCCGCGGGCCGGATGAGCGCGCGGATGCCCCTGCCGACTCCCGTCCTGTCGGACAAGCCGGTGAATGTCTCCGAACTGTTGGCCGAGC
>DCTU01000143.1 GCA_002329445.1 bacterium UBP9_UBA1432 | reverse complement strand
CATGAGAAGGGCCTGATCCTGAAGAAGAGGCGCGCCATCGCGCTCAGCCGCGAAGGTGAGCGCATCGCCTTGAACGTGATCCGCAAGCATCGCCTGGCCGAGCGGTTGCTGGTGGACCGCCTGGGGATTCCCTGGGCCCACGCCTACGACCAGGCCTGCAAGCTGGAGCACATTCTCTCGGACGAGGTGGCCGACGCCCTGGAAGAGTTTCTGGGGCATCCCGCCACCTGCCCACATGGCCAGCCGATTCCAGACAGGCGGGGCGGCATCGCTCCCCAGCCGGAGACCTGGCCCCTGGCGGCGGTCCAGGCCGGCCAGCGGGTGACCATCGAGCAGGTCAAGGAGGGCTCGGTCGAGCTGCTGAACTACCTGGTCGAGGTGGGCCTGCGCCCGGGCCAGGAGATCACCGTCGAGCAGGTGGCTCCGTTCGACGGCCCCCTGCTGGTCTCGGCGGGTGACCGCTCGTTTCCGTTGAGTCGGGAGGTGGCAGGCAAGGTCGCGGTCTCGAAGCGGGCGCCGCGCAAGGCGGGGGCGGTGCGGCTCCCAGGCCCCTGAATCGGGCCTGGCAGACTCCAGGAGGGCAGGAGGCGGAACCGGAAGATGTTCGAGCTTCAGCAGATGCAGCGCTTCGAAAGAACCTTCTTCCGCTTCACCCGGGTCGAACTGCACGTCCTGGGCCTGTTGCAGCGTCTGTCCGACTTTCTGCAGACGCGGGAAGCCGAACCGCCTCGTTTCCTGGTCTGCGCGCGCCATCGCTCGACCACCCGGATCCTGCTTGTGGCCTCCGTGGGGCGGGCCCAGCAGGAGGTGACCCTGCACGCCCAGGGCCTCCGGCCGGTCCGCTATCACGTGCAGACCGCCAACACGGCGCTGGGGCGCCGCCTGCGCCGCTACTTCCACCTGGTCCTGGGAGAGCCGAACCTTCTGCCTCAAGCCAGCACCTTGACCGGGCCCGACCTTTCGCTGGTCTACCACGTGCGCTATCCCGAGGACGTCCTGCGTCAGCTCAGCTCCTGAGCCGGTTCTGCCGGGAACAGCGGGAGCTGCTCGCCTGTGGGAGGTCGGTTGGCGACCCTGCCATAGTGGCCCCCACCGCCCGTCTGCAACGGCAGCCGACCTTCACGGGCCAGCATGATCGAGCGGGTCACCGGGCGGCCCACCAGGGCCTGCATCTCTTCGGACCGGGCCTGATGCAGGACCGCCATCTCGCTGCCGAAGCGCTGGAGGAGTCGATCCAGGCCGGCCCGCGTCAGCCCGGGCACGAAGGCCAACGGAACCTGGTAGTGGTAGGGGGGGCGGTGGGGCGGAGAGTGCGGCGCGTCGCGGTCGGCAATGGACAGGACCCGGTCCAGGACGCCCCGGACGAAATCCTTGTCGGTGGCCCCGCAGGCCGGGCAGGCCAGAGCCGGGGGCGGGACCTGGACGGGAGCCTGACAGGCCAGGCAGTAGGATCGGTGGTAGCGGCCCAGGCGCGGATCCAGCCCGTAGTTGGCCACGACGCCCCGCCCCGCCGTCCGGTGCAGGGCCAGGGCCAGCTCTCGGAAGTTCGCCGCATGCATCCGGATCACGTTGTACTCCCGGCCGATCCTCTCGGGCGAGTGGGCATCGGAGTTGGACAGATAGGTCAGCCCTTCGAGCTCCGCGAGGTGGTCGGCCAGGGCGGTGTCGGCCGAGAGCCCCAGCTCCAGCGCGGGCAGCTCCTGCAGGCCGGGGCCGAAGAGGTCGCCCAGGCGCTGACAGGCGTTGCCATAGGCGCTCTTGTGGGGGGTGAAGGCGTGCGCCGGGAGCAGGATTCCCCCGGTGGACAGGGTCACGGCCTGCAGCTCCCGCGCCGGCAGCCCGCAGCGCTGCGACGAGAGCTCCATGTTGGTGATGTAGCGGGACATGACCTTGGAGAACTCCGCCAGGTTGCGCAGGTAGGGAAAGAAGCACAGGTGGTGGGAGACCCCGCCCGACTCCTCGACGGCCTCGACCTCGGCTCCGGCCACCACCGTGACCCGGTCCCGGTGGCGCAGCCCTCCCTCGGGCAACTCCATCAGCTCGCCCTGATCGATCAGGACGCGCATGTCCTGGAGGACGCCGGTGCAGGCGCAGTCCACGATCCCCACCATGTCCAGACCCTTGCGCACCAGGCACTCGCGGATCACCGCCGCGAAGGTCAGCCGCTCGCTGGCCGTGATCTTCACCGGACGGCCCTGCCCGTTGCGCCCGATGTGCACGTGCAGGTCCACGAAGAAGTCCTTCATGCCGCCCGGCCTTCTGCACGAGGCCTTGCGAAAACCTGCCGAAAGCGGCGGTGTCGGGCAGGCTCGTCGGTCGTCGGTTGGAGGGCGCGCGCCCGCTCCGCCATTGGCCCGAGACCCGATCCGGATGGCCTCGTCCGTGGGCAGAAGTCGCCGGAGCCCGCCAGGGGGGGGTGGAGCGATGAGACGCAGGAGCAGGCCGGGCGAAGCCGGAAGCTCTGGGCATGTCTCCCCTTCGCTTGATCGTGGCTTCAGCTCTGGCTGTTCTTCTCTGCACCCCCGTCGCGCAAGCCGACGAGCGCTTCGACCGCTTGATCAAGCAGGTCGAGCGGATCCGCCAGTTGGAGTTCAAGACGGCGGTCCCCTGGGAGATGCAGACCCCGGAGGCCGTGCGCGCTCGCATGCAGGAGGGTGCCGGCCAGGGCGATCTTTCTGCGGATGACAAAGCCCTGGTCCGTCTTCTGCACCGCTTGGGCCTGGTCCCCGCGGGCTTTGACCTGCGGGCGTTGCTGGTCGACCTGTACTCCGATCAGATTCGTGGGCTCTACGACCCCAAGACCAAGAACTTCTGCGTCGTGGGCCAGGGCGACGCTCTCGCCGAGGGGTTCACCGTCGAGGAGGTCACGGCCGTTCACGAGCTGTGTCACGCCCTGCAGGACCAGCACATCGACCTGCAGGCCTACCAGGCGCGGTCGAAGGAGTCCTGGGCTGACGAGTCCCTGGCGCGACTGAGCCTGGTGGAGGGGGAAGCGCAGTTGGTCTCGATGGACTTCGCCTTGGGCGCTTCGGGGATCTCCACCAAGAACCTCGGTTCACGGGACGCCGCGGCCCGCACAGCCCAGGTCTCGGAAGGCAAGCTGGCTGAGGCGCCCCTGTACTTCAGGCGTCGACTGGTCTTCCCCTACACTGCGGGGATGGATCTGCTCCTGCACGTCCGCAAGGCCGGTGGATGGGAACTGGTGTCCCGGATGTTCAAGGATCCGCCGCTTTCGACCGAGCAGGTCATGCATCCCAGGCGCTACCTGGAGCGCCGGGACGTCCCGGTGCGGGTCCTTCTGAACCTGCCTGACCAGTTGGGAGGGTTCACCTCGGTGGCCGAGGACGTCGGCGGTGAATTCCTGGCCAGCGTCTTCCTCGAGCAGCACCTGGGCTACGCGGCCAGCCTGGCGCCCGCCGAGGGGTGGGGTGGCGATGCCTGGCGGGTCTACGCTCGTGGGGAGGAAGACTTCGCCCTGTGGTTCACGCACTGGGACAGCGCAGGGGATGCCCGCCAGTTCTCGCGGGCGGCGCGCGAGGCGCTGCGGAGGGGCCAGGTCGCTGACGTGGAGGTGGAGGATCGGGGGCAGGACGTCGTCCTGTACCTCGGCGTCCCAGAGGACCTGCGGGCCCAGGTTGCGGCCGGCCTGCAGCGGGTGAGCCTGCGCCCCGTGCGACAGGACGTCCTGGTGACCCGTCCCACCGGACGCGTGCGCGCGTCCGCGCCGGAGGTGGAACCCGAGGTGCGTGAGAATCGATACCTTCTGGATGGTGACGCCTTCGAGAGCCTGACCCACGGCTTCGTCCTGCCCATCCCCTCGGGTTGGGTTCCGGAGCCCAGGAAGGGCGATGTCCAGGTTCCGGTGGCCCTGGTCCGCCTCTCGGGAACGGCTCGGGTGTTCGTGCAGGTCTTGCGGCTGCCCGTGGACACCTTCAAGGACCCCCCGACCCAGAAGGAGGCTGCGCAGGCTCTGGCACTGGCCGTCAGCAAGACCTTTCCCGGCTCGGTGCCCGTGTCCAGTCGGATGGTGGGGGGGAACCCAGCCTTCCTGGAGGTCGAGTGCGAGGGGGGCGGGAACCGGGTCGCCGCCTATCGGGCCGAGGTCCTGGGGCGAACCTACACCCTCCTCCTGTCTGCGGACCCGGCCTCCTATGCCGCCTCCCGCAAGGAGTTCCTGGGCGCCCTGCGCGGCATGGAGTTCAAGACTCCCGGCCAGTTCTGAAGGCTGCGCCTCGGATTATTGGCCTGGTCTTCAGGGCTTGGCCAGGTTCCCCAGGTGCTTCATGACGGCGGGGGCTCCGCCGATCTCGTGG
>DCTU01000321.1 GCA_002329445.1 bacterium UBP9_UBA1432 | reverse complement strand
GCCTCGAAGGCCGGCTTGACTTCTGGCCGTGCCGACGCGCACCAACCGGGGTGCCCGAAGCCGGAATGGCCTTGAGGAGGCCGGTGCATGACAACCCGACGAGATCCACAGGGGCGCGCGGAGGGCGACGGCTCACGCCCACGCATCGAGTACCTGCGGGTCAAGAACTACCGGGTCCTGCACTCGGTCGAGCTGAAGAACCTGACGCCGCTCACCGTACTGCTGGGCCCCAACGGCAGCGGCAAGTCAACTCTCTTTGACGTCTTCAGCTTCCTGTCGGAATGCTTCCAGACGGGGCTCCGCGCAGCCTGGGACCGGAGGGGCAAGGCCCGCGAGCTGAAGACCCGCGACTCGGATGGGCCCATCGTCATCGAGCTCAAATACCGAGAGCGCCCCAAGCGCCCCCTGATCACCTACCACCTGGCCCTGGACGAGGGCCCCCGCGGACCGGTGGTGGCAGAGGAGTGGCTGCAGTGGACCCGAGGTCGGGGTGGCAAACCCTTCCGCTTCCTGAACTACAGGGAAGGGAAGGGGCTGGCCATCAGCGGCGAGGCGCCGGATGAACAGGAGGAACGGCGGGAGGGTTCGCTCAAGTCGCCCGACTTGATCGCCGTCAACGCCCTGGGCCAACTTGCCGACCACCCTCGTGTCGCGGCCCTTCGAGACTTCATCACGGATTGGTACGTGTCCTACCTCTCTGTGGACGACACTCGGGGACAGCCCGCGGTGGGGCCCTCAGACCGCCTGTCACGCACGGGGGACAACATGGCCAACGTGGTGCAGTTCCTCCAGGAACAGCACCCCGACCGCCTTGAGGCGATCTTCCAGCTCCTCTGCAGGCGGGTCCCTCGCCTGGAGAAGGTGCTGGCCGAGCCCATGGCCGATGGACGGCTGCTGTTGCAGGTGAAGGATGCCCCCTTCGAGCGACCGATCCTGTCCCGATTCGCCTCGGACGGAACCCTGAAGATGCTGGCTTATCTGGTCGTCCTGAACGATCCGCATCCGCCCCAGTTCATCGGGATCGAGGAACCCGAGAACTTCCTCCACCCTCGCCTGCTTCGGGATCTGGCCGAAGAGTGCCGTGCCGCTTCAGAGCACAGCCAACTGCTGGTGACCACCCACTCGCCGTATTTCCTGGACGGCCTGCGCGAGGAGGAGGTGCGGGTGCTGTACCGAGATGAGGCGGGGCACACGTTGGTGACCCGCGCTGCCGATATCCCGGGCATTCCCGAATTCATCCGGTCCGGGGCGAGCCTTGGCGAACTTTGGATGGAGGGTCATTTCGGCTTTGACGCGCCCCTTCAAAGGGGCACGCGCGAGGCGTCTTGAGCACGCGCCCTGCGCTTCACAGGGTGGACTTCCTGGTCGAGGAACGCTCCATGGCCGAGTTCCTGAGGTGCGTCGCACCGGGGTTGCTGCCTGCCGGAGCGAGCTTCCAGGTGGTCGAGTTCGGGAACAAGCAGCGACTGCTGAGGAAGCTGCCCGAGCGACTGGCCGGCTATCGACACTGGGTGACTCCAGGCCACGTTCTCGTGGTTGTCGTGGATCGGGACGAGGACGACTGCCACGCCCTGAAGGCCAGACTGGAAGAGATCGCGGCCCAAGCCCAACTCTCGACTCGAACCTTCCCCAAGGACGGTCAGTTCTCGATCCTCACGCGCCTGGCCATCGAGGAACTGGAGGCCTGGTATTTTGGCGACTGGGAGGCTGTCCGAGCGGCGTGGCCTCGCGTCCCCGCGGACATCCCCCAGAAGGCGGGGTACCGCGACTCGGACTCCATCTCTGGTGGGACCTGGGAAGCCTTCGAACGGGTGCTTCAGCGGGCGGGCTATTTCCGCTCGGGCCTCCGCAAAGTCGAAGCGGCTCAGGCCATCGCACCGCACATCGATCCCGCTCGAAGCCGTTCCAGGAGTTTCCAGGTCTTCCGCGACGCCATCCTGGACCTGTGAAATGAGAAGACCACCTCTCGGCCCAGACCGATCGACCTCCGACCTGGCCGAGCAGGGGAGACTTCGTTGGCCCGCCGTAGGAGCCGGTTTGCCGGCCACGAAGCCCCTCCGCCTGCGGAGGCGTGGCTGGATTCCTGAGCACCCTCCGCCAAGGAGAACCCATGGCCCGGTTGACCCTTCCCCAGCTCGAGCGGCACCTCTTCGCTGCCGCCGACATCCTGCGCGGCAAGATGGACGCTTCCGAGTTCAAGGAATACATCTTCGGGATGCTGTTCCTGAAGCGGTGCTCGGACGTCTTCGAAGAGCGGAGAGGTCGCGTCGTGCAGGGGCAGGTGGAGCGCGGCCGAAGCCAGGCCGAAGCCGAAGAGCGGGCCGACCAGCGGACCCGCTACCGCGACACCTTCTTCGTGCCGCCCCGGGCCCGGTGGGAGCGGCTGCGCGACGAGGTCCACGAGGACGTGGCCACCGAGCTGAACAAGGCCCTGATGGCCCTGGAGGAAGAGAACCAGGGGTTGCGCGGGGTGCTGACCCACATCGACTTCTCCCGCAAGATCGGCCAGTCGCGAATTCCGGACAAGAAGCTGCGGGACCTGATCCGGCACTTCAGCAAGCACCGACTGCGCAACGAGGACTTCGAGTTCCCCGACCTGCTGGGGGCGGCCTACGAGTACCTGATCGCCGACTTCGCCGACTCGGCGGGCAAGAAGGGCGGCGAGTTCTACACGCCCCGGGCGGTGGTGCGCCTGATGGTCGAGCTCCTGGAGCCCCGGGAGGGGATGCGGGTTTACGACCCCTGCGCGGGCTCGGGCGGCATGCTGATCCAGTCCCAGCACTACGTCGAGGAGCGGGGCGGCAACGCCCGGGACCTGGCCCTGTATGGGCAGGAGTCCAACGGCGGGGTCTGGGCCATCTGCAAGATGAACATGATCCTGCACGGGATCATGGACGCCGACCTCCGCAACGAGGACACGCTGGCCAACCCCCAACACCTGGATCGCGGCGAGCTGATGCGCTTCGACCGGGTCATCACCAACCCGCCCTTCTCGCAGAACTACTCGCAGGAGGGGATGCGCTTCCCCGAGCGGTTCCGCTACGGTTGGTGCCCCGAGGGCGGCAAGAAGGCGGACCTGATGTTCGCCCAGCACATGCTCTCGGTGCTGCGGGCCGGGGGCCTGATGGCCACCGTCATGCCTCACGGGGTGCTCTTCCGGGGAGGCGCCGAGCGGGAAATCCGGCGCGGCTTCCTGGAGGACGACCTGCTGGAAGCGGTGATTGGCCTCGCGCCCAACCTCTTCTACGGCACCGGCATCCCCGCCGCCATCCTGGTGATGAGGGCGCGTGGCGGCAAGCCCCCGGAGCGCCGGGGCCGGGTGCTGTTCATCAACGCCGACGCCGAGTTCCACGCCGGGCGGGCCCAGAACGACCTGCACCCCGAGCACCTGCAGAAGATCGTCTCCGCCTACAGGCAGTTCCGGGACATCCCGGGTTTCGCCGCGGTGGTCTCCCACCAGACCCTGGCCGAGAACGACTACAACCTGAACATCCGCCGCTACGCGGACAACGCGCCCCCGCCGGAGCCCCACGACGTGCGGGCCCACCTGCTGGGCGGGGTGCCGAAGGCCGATGTGGAGGCCAGGCGGGATCTCCTGGCCGGGTAGGGACTGGACCCGAAAGCGCTCTTCGTCCAGCGGGGAGACGCCTGCTGCTGGTGGACGACCCCGAGGCCTCTCCGCTGCGCCTGCGCGGCAGCCAGTTCGAGCTTCGCTGCGACCAGGCCCACCGCGGCCGCTTCTACTTCGTCCGCTGGTACACCCGGAACGCCAAGGCGTGGCTCCGCCGGTGCGTGCGCACCTGGCAGGACCGCCTGGAGGGGAAGCCGACCGCGGTTGAGGTCCAGGACCTCGGCAACCGCTGGGGCTC
>DCTU01000443.1 GCA_002329445.1 bacterium UBP9_UBA1432 | reverse complement strand
GGTCCGCAACCTGGCCGGCAACGCCGTCCTGGGTGGGGCCGTCGTGGGGGCCGGAGCCGGGGCCGTCCTGGGAGCGGTGGCCGGAGGGCGCGAGATGGCTGCCCAGGAGGTCCATTCGCGGACCTGGAGCGTCCCGGTCACCGAGCATCGCTACCTGGGGGAGATCCCTTCGGACCACTACGACTTCTTCTACCCCTGGCACGACGACTGGAGCCACGGAAGCTCTCCGGTCTACCGCGAGGCTCCGGTCCTGGGGCGGGATGGCACGCCGCAGATGCAGAACGTCTCGGACACCTTCGAAACCCGACGTTACGGGCCGGTGGCGGGTGGGATCCTGGGGGGCATGGTGGGCGCCGGGGTCGGAATTGCCAGTGGCGTGGCCGTCGGAGTGGCCGCCCGGATGCTGGCGGAGCGCTCCCCCTCCGCGCAGGAGTCCGCCGACCAGACACCTGCAGCGTCTCCGGAGACGGTCCGGGACGCACCTGAGGAAGCGCCCCAGGCTTAATCCTTCCGGCTGAACCAGGCCCAGGCCAGCGAGATCCCCAGACCGACGCCCAGGCCGGTGCGGGCGGCGCGGCCCACCTTCATCTCTTCGGGCTCGGGCAACGGCTCCAGCAGTCGCAGACGCACCGCGCGGTAGGGCTCGGTGTGGCGGCGCAGGGTCTCCTGGTCACAGCGCCGGGGATCGATTCCGGCGAAGACCTTGGCGGCAAAGCCCGAGTCCTTCAGCACGCGGCGGATGGCGTCCAGGCGCTCCTGGGGGTCCTGGATCTCCTCGGCTCGGGCCAGCCACGAGCCGTCGGGAAGCCAGACTTCGGCGAAGGGATGCGCCTGGAGATTCTTCAGCCAGTCGGTCCGCCCCCCGAAGCCCGCCAGGGCCAGGATCGAGTCGCCGCAAGGCGAGTAGTTCAGGGGGGTTCGGCGCATCTCGCCGCTCTTGCGGCCGACCGTTCCCAGGACCATGATCCGGCCCGTCAGGCGATGGGTCAGGTTCATGGGGCCGCCCAGGCCGGCGTGCCACATCCAGATCATGAATCGGTTGAAGGATCGGAACCCGTCTCTGTCCATCGCGTCAGCTCCCCGGGGCGTGGCGGTCAGGGAATTCGCGCCATCGCACAGGAGTCTTCAATCCGAGCGACCCGATCCCTGGGAATGGAGTGTCGGGTGTGGGGACCGGGAGTCCGGAAGATCTCTCGGAACTTCTGGCTGGCGGTCGAGCCCGAGGCGTTCGAACCGTCCAGGCTGTTGAGGTCGACCTGGCTGAGGTCGATCTGGGGGGAGAAGGCCTGGCTGTGCAGGTCCTCGACCAGGTCCGCCGCGGACTGGTGCAGGTCCTGCTGGAGCGGGGCGACCGCGCGAGCCAGAACGCTCCCGTCGGTTCCCAACAGGAGGGCTTCCAGCCGGTCCCCGGCCAGCGAGAGCTGCAGGGGGAGACCGTCGCCGACCCCGCGGAATCGCGGAGAGCGCCCCAGGTTTCGGGCCACCTCGCGCATGGTCGGGTTGTTGTCGCCCTGAAGGGTCACGGGCAACCGGGCGCGCACCGTCCGCAACATCCCCGGGGCCTTCTGCATGGCCATCTGGAAATGGGTCAGGGCCTGGGCGCGGTCGCCGCGCTCCTCCAGAAGCTGTCCGGCGCGGGCGTGAAGGCGGGCCCGCAGCAGGGATTCGGACGCCGGAAGACTGCCCAAGGCCCGTTCCAGGTGCTGCAGGGCCGTCGAGCGGTCTCCGGACAGGGCGGCGACTTCGGCGTCGATGGCTTCCAGGAAGGGCTCCTCCAGCGGGAGCTTCTCCGGGGGATTCTGCCGGAGCTGCTGGAGGGCGGCGGCGGTCACACCCGGTCCATACAGCTCGACCAGGTCGGGACGGAACCATTCGCCCATCGAGATCGAGCCGGCCCAATAGGGGCGGAGGCTGCCCTGGATCCGGTCGTTGGCCACCGCCAGGGCGGCGACCCGACGCCCGGCGGCGCGGGCCTTCAAGCCCAACTGCAGGCGCTGGAAGGCCAGTCGCCACCATTCCAGGCCCCGCGCGGAGGCCATGCGTTCGGACAGGCGCTCGCGCCAGGCCAGCAGGGCCGAGCGCCACACCACCAGGTTCCCGGCCTCGGCCTGGTCCTTGGTGCCGGAGGTTCCGCCCCTCCGGTCGGGCCGCTGGACCAGCAGGTCCAACTGGTGCAGGCCCTCTTCGACATAGCCCAGCTCCAGCAGCAGCTCGCCGGTCATCTGCTGGGTGTCGGCCATGGACTGCTGGTACAGGAAGGGCTTGATGGCCCGTGCCCACTGGTGCATCCGGCGGGTGGCCTCCAGGGCCTCGGGATAGCGGGCCTGGGTCAGGTAGAGCCCGGCCAGGTCCAGGTAGGGGTTGGAGAAGGTCTGGTCATTGAACGGGACCGAGGTGGCCTCCCGGAAGTAGCGCTCGGCCTCGTCGTACTTGCCCAGGGCCAGGGCGGCCTCTCCCGCGTTGCGAAGATAGGTGCAGTCCAGCGGCCAGTTGTTCTGGTGAGCCTCCGCCAGCAGGCTCTGGAAGGCGTTGTAGGAGGCCTGGGCGTTGCCGTACTCCATCTCCAGGGCACCCAGGCTGTTCCAGGCGACGATCCGGGCCACCGGGTCGCCACTTCCAAAAGCCTGGGAGAGCTTCTCGCGGGCCTCGATCTCGCGGTCCAGCTTCATCAAAGGCCAGGCGAACTCGGCGGCCACCACGGGCCCTCCTCGCAGGCGGGCGAACTCCTCCAGGATGGCCAACTGGTCCTGGTAGCGGTCCATCTCCGCCAGGACCAGGCGCAACTCGAAAAGGGCCAGGGCATAGAACTGGAAGGCCTCCGAGATGCCCCGGTCCGAGGCCCTCAACGCCAGCTTTCGACCCTTCTCGAGGTGGAAGCGGGCTCGGGGGAGGTCCCCTTCCGAGCGGTGCAGCA
Source organism: bacterium UBP9_UBA1432 (assembly GCA_002329445.1). Taxonomy (GTDB): domain Bacteria; phylum Vulcanimicrobiota; class Xenobia; order Xenobiales; family Xenobiaceae; genus Xenobium; species Xenobium purgamenti. The sequence continues at coordinate 9,193 of DCTU01000443.1, read as the reverse complement.
CGAAGCCCATCAGGATCTGGCCCGCATAGGATTCGGGGTCGCGGGCCAGGACCCGATCCGCCAGTTCCCGCCAGGCGACCAGGTTCTCTGGCCGGTCGATCAGGCCCGCCATCTCCTCCGCCGTGGGCGGGTCGGAGGACGCGGCCGGGTCGCGGGCCAGGGCCGGCAGCGTGAGGATTCCCAGCACGAGCGACATCAGCATGAAGAGCAGGGCAACCCGCCAGGCAGCAGGTGCCCTGGGGGGCGTCCGGAGGCTTCTGACCCGGCAGGCTGCCGGTGCGGGGTGGTTCAGCCGACTCATCTCAGGGTCGAGCGGGTCAGGATCTCCATGGCCGGGCGGGTGCACTCGCGGATCACCTCCGAGGCGTCGTCGATTCCCGGTGCCAGTTCCATGCGGTGGGCGAAGACGAAGGGAGCCAGGTAGGCCACATCCTCCGCCGTGACGTAGTCCCGCCCTCGCTTCAACGCGCAAGCCTGCAGGGCTGGCAGCATCAACACCAGGCTGCGCGTCGAGACGCCCTGGGTGACGTGCGGCGACTCGCGGATCGAGCGGGCCATGTCCACCAGGCAGGTGTGGATGCGTTCGTCCACGTGGACGAAGGATTCGACCGTGCGGCGGGCCAGCACCACGGCCGAGCGGCTCACCCGCGGCAGTTCCTGGCCGGGGGCCTGCCGGCGCTCCCGGGCGCTGCGCAGGACGTCCAGTTCGGCCTCCCTCTCGATGTAGTCCATGCGGATCTTGAAGAGGAAGCGGTCGTGCTGGGCCACCGGCAGCGGGTAGGTGCCGGCCTGGTCGCGCGGGTTCTGGGTGGCCACCACGAAGAAGAGCTCGTCCAAGGGGTGGGAGACGTTGTCGACGGTCACCTGCTTCTCGGCCATGGCCTCGAGCATGGCCGCCTGGACCTTGGGCGAGGTGCGATTGATCTCGTCCGCCAGGACGATGTGGGCGAAGAGGGGGCCCGGACGGAAGCTGAACGAGCCCGTGTCGGGGTCGAAGACCGTCACGCCGGTGATGTCCGAAGGCAGGAGATCCGGCGTGAACTGGATCCGGCGGAAGGCGACGATCTCGTCGTGGGGCTGGTCGTCCTCGATCGAGTCCCCCAGGGCCTTGGCCAGGGTCGTCTTGCCCGAGCCCGGATAGTCCTCCAGAAGGACGTGACCGTCCGCCAGGAGCGCGGTCAGCAGCAGGTCGATGACCGCCTCCCGCCCGCGGATGGCGTGTTGCAGGCGTCTCTCCAGGGTCTGGGCCAGTTCGTAGGCCTGGTCCAGGAGCGTGCCGCGATTGGCCGGGATGGTGCTGGTATTCAAGCCGGGGACCTCCGAGGTTTGTTCTCTAGCGGACGAAGAGCCAGGAGAAGGGGTTGAGCAGGCCCAGGAGGCGGCGCCAGAAGGGGGTGCTCCGCCGGATCTGCCGGGCCAGGTTGCGGTAGTGCTCGAGCAGCTCTCGAGCTTCCGGCGGGCTGGGGTTCCGGGGATCTCCCAGGGCCTCGCGCATGCGGAATTCGGTCAGTGGGGCCAGGGCTTCGAAGCGATTTCCCTGATCCCGGGCAAAGCGCTCGCGGGTGTCTCCGAAGGGCCGGAGGACGCCCACGTCGGCCAGGCAGTCCAAGGCGGCCCGGAAGGTGCGCAGGGTCCGCGTGCTCTCCGGACCGACGTAGGGGCCGAGTCGGCGGACGACCTTTCCGACCCCGGCGGCCAGGATGCCCAGGACCAGGAGGATGCCTGCCCCGCGGGCCAGGACGGCCAGAGCCTTGCGTGCCAGTGCGTTCAGATCGCGCTTGGCCTGGGGCCGGCCTTCCTGGCTGGGAGCCTCCTTGCGGGCCAGTTGCCCCAGCATCCGTTGCAGGTCGGCGTCGGGGGGCGGGGGAGGCCGCGCGTCGGTGCGCTGCGGAGAGACGTCCAGCGGGACCCATCCCACCCCTTCGAGGTAGATCTCGCACCAGGCGTGCGAGTTGGCGTCCTGCAGCAGCAAGGCCGACCCCTCGAAGCGGTAGCGGGCATCCGCCGCGTAGCCCGTGGCCACGCGCGCCGGAATCCCCAACGAGCGCACCAGGTGGGTGGCCGCGTGGGCGAAGTGCACGCAGTAGCCCACCTTGTCTCCGAACAGGAACCGGGCCACCGCGTCGTCGGAGTCCAGGATCCGCTGGCTGAGGCTGTAGGTCCCCTCGGTCTCCAACCAGAGCTTGACCATCACGGCCTGGGCCAGGGGGTCCTCGCGATACTGCTCCTGCAGGCGGCCCACGATCTCGGTAGCCAGCCTGCGATAGCGCGGATCCTCCGGGGTCCGGGTGTAGTGGGACCACACTTGCCGTGACCACAGGGGGTTGCCGGCGCGGCGCCCCATCAATGTCGAGAGATCTCCGATGAAGGCCGCGGACTCGACCTTGTAGGCACGGACGAAGTGGTAGGGGTCGGGGTTCCCGCTGGCTTCCATGCGGGTCGGGTTGATCAGGCCGATCGGCAGGGGGTGGGCGATGATCAGGTTGACGGTGGTCCGGACGGTCCGCGTCAGGCTGGAGTCGGTGGGCTCGGGGACGATGCCCACTCCGCCGGGCTGGGCCTCGGGGCCCGCCGCCGGGAAGCGCGAGGGCACGTCCCGGTCAGCCAGGCCCGTCGTATCAGGCACCAGGCGGGCTCCGTTGAACATGCTCATGGTCTTCTGGCGGAAGTAGTAGAAGCCGTCGGTGGGAGTGAAGTCGTCGTGGAAGAGGACCAGGGCCACGGGCTTGGGCTGGCCCTGCTCGCCCTTGTCTTCGGGCTCAGGAGGCTTCTGGCGGGGCTTCTCCTTCCCGTTCGGATCCTGCTCCATCGGAGGGGGCGGNNGGCGGAGGCGGCTTGCCCTCCTGCTCCTGCTGGCCGTTCTGGCCCATGGGCTTCTGCTCGGGGGCCAGTTGCTGAAGTCGGTTCAGGGGCGGCAGGACCGTCACCAGGAAGCCCAGCATCAGCAGAAGACCCAGGTCGATCAGGGTATTGCGCCGATTGAAGCGTCCCACCGACAGAACCAGGAGGGTGGCTGCCGTCAGGGCCCCGGCGGCCATCAGGAAGGGGACGGGATCCCAGCCCTGGGACCAGAGCGGGTCCACAAAGAAGTGGGGACGGCTGATGAATCCGTCGCGGTGGGCCGAGAGCGGGGTGATCAGCGCCAGGCAGACCAGCGCCAGCTCCACGGCCATGAACGAGGCATGGCGCACGGTGGCCGCGTGCAGGCACCCCACCAGGACGAGTCCGCCCAGGAACCAGGTGGTTCCATCGGCCAGGCCGTAGGCCAGTTCCGGGCCGAAGAACCCCGCCAGGATCCGGCTGCGGGTGGGCAGGCCCGCCACCCACAGCCCGACGCCTCCCAGGAGCGAGCCTCCGATCAGGATGGTCGGGGTGCGCAGGCGGGTCCTGGCCAGCAGCGGGCCCGAGAGGAATCCGGCAAAGCCTCCCAGGAAGCCGCCCAGGATCCCCGTCGAGACGCTGATGCTCCAGGCGCCGATGGCCAGGGCCAGCCCCCAGACCAGGGCTCCCACCAGGCGCTTGAGGGCCAGGTTCCAGTCGAGCTTCATCTGGCTCCTCCGCGGCCTGGCCGAGCCTGGACCTTGAGATACTGCCGGGCGTCGGCCACCACCCGACCCTCCTTGCGGTCGCACAGGACCATCGGGGCGCGGGCGCTCTGCAGGGCCTCGGCCAGCCTCAGGGGATCGGCCGGCATGGTCGGTTCCGGGCGCAACAAGAGTCTCTTCCACAGTGGTGGGCGTTCCAGGCTGGTCTGCAACCCGTCCAGGCCCACCATCCAGGTCAGGCCCAATCGGGAACCGGCCACCGCCCGGCGCACCTCCTCCAGCCACTCGCCGCTGGCGGCCGGCAGGAAGACCAGGCAGTTCTGGTACCCGTCGGTCTCGGCACGCTTGAGGAAGGCGGCCAGTCCCGGCGGGCCGGTGTCGGGATTGCCCGAGCGGGCGAGGATCTCCAGGGCGCTGTCCAGGTTCTCGGCGAAGCCCGGGCTGCCGTCCGCTCCGAACCGCCAACCCTCCCCCAGCATGCGTCGCTCCAGGACCACCCGGGCCAGGCCGGCGCTGGGTTCGTCCGAGGGGCCCGCCACCAGGTAGGCGCAGGTGCGCGGCTGGGCGGTCAGGGCCCGCTCGGGCATGCGCACCATCAGGCGGCGGTTGCGGGCGAAGACCTTCCACAGGATGTTCCGGGCCGAGTCGCCCGGGGCATACTGGCGCATCTCCACCCGGTCACCGTGGGCGTCCCCGAAGGGGTCGGGGTGGTCCTCGCCACCCACCAGGCTGCGCAGGACGGTGGTCTGGTCCAGTCGCCCCCGGTCGGGAAGGATCATCACCCGGCTGGGCCGTTCGAAGCGCCAGACCACGCGGGCCATCCCCAGGACGTCGCGGACCTGGACTCGGCGGATGAGCCCGTCCACCAGGCAGCGCCGGCGCGGTCGCACCTCTTCGGAGACCTGCCGCCAGCGCGAGACGGTGCGTACCTCGACCTCGGGTGGGGTGAGCCACTCCCAGCTCAGCTCGATGAAGGGGAGCAGGGGAGCCCGCCAACGGATGCCGGTCCGCCGCGCGTAGTTGGCTTCCAGGCGCAGGAAGGCGTCGTCGAAGTGCGCGCGTCGCAGGGCGCGGGCGGTGAGGGCGGCGCCCAGGCCGACGGCCAGGATCATCCCCACGGCCAGCAGAGCCAGCACCAGGGTGGCCGGCAGGAGGACCACGTCCTTGTGCAGGACGCCCAGATACCAGAACCCCGCGGCGCACAGGCCCAGGACGAAGAGCCCGGCCATGGTGGCGGGGAAAAGGTCCAGGACAGGGCGAAGCCGGGCCGCCAGCCGCGAAACCAGCCGGCCTGCCCCCATCAGCCAGCGGAAGGCCGTGGATCGTGGAACGTCGTGGATCATGGGCAACGGGTTTCGGGGCCTCCATCATGAGGACCTGTGTCGATCAACCTCACTGCGACCCGGGAGGTTTCCTCCAGAAGCAGGCTCGCCGGCACCCCGCAGCTCAGGGGCGCGCGGTCATCGGCTCCCCCGGGCGGAACGAGTTCACCAGGCGGAAGAAGCACTCGTCGGCCTCCTGAAGCAGCAAGACCAGTTCCAGGGCCTGCCGTCCCCCGGGCAGGGGAAGGTAGATCGACGGGCCGTGGTAGCCGCCATCCTGGAGTTTCCAGACGGCCAGGTAGCCCGTCACCCCGCCCACATCCAGGGGCTCGAAGCGCTCCAGGGAGACGGCCCCGGGAATGGTGGCCCGGCCCGCGGACCGGGCGAACCCCCGGAATGAGCCCCCCGGCGTCTCGGGGATGGGACGCAGCCAGGCTCGGACGGCCAGCTCCGGGCCTTCTCGGAGTTCGAAGCCCTGGGGAACGTTCTTGAGGGTCCACCTGGCCGGGTGGGAGAGGCTGTACCCGGCTTGGGAATCCTCGTGGAGGGTCCACGGCTCCTGTTCCTTCAAGGACTGGCCCCGCAGCAACTGGAAGCTGCCCAGGACCTTCTCCAGGGTCTCCTCGTGGCCGGCCGTGGCGAAGAGCGTGACCCGGTAGGAGCCGGAAGGCATCCTCAGGTAGACCAGGCGCTGAATCCCCTCCGGTCCGGTGCGGCGGAAGAGGCGCGCGGGGTGACCGGCCACCCGCCCGGGCTCCTCCTGGAATCCCCGCTCCATCAGACCTTCGATCTCCCCGCCGGGAACCTCCTCCAACCACGTGATCACCACTCCCAGGTGGCCTGAAGGGTCGCGAAAGCCTCCACCCAGCGGCCAGGCGGGCCTGACGTCGGGAATGCGGAGCCAGTCCTCGGGAGTCTCGACGGCCCAACCGGGCCGCGAGTCCTGGACCAGATCCCGGTTCTCGTGCCGGCTCCAGCCGGCGGCGTCAGCGGGCAGCATGGATAGAAGGAAGAGCACGATGAGGGCGAGGATGCGCACCGCCGGGTCTTCCGGGCCCGGTCGAACGATCCTGCCCGCGCGTCAAGCCCGGCGCGGGTCGATCGCGTAGCGCGCGCCCAGGCCCTGACCCTCGGCCACCACGCCCTCGCGGGCGTTGGCCGCCAGGTGGCGGGCCACGTGGAAGACCGTCTCGACCTGCTCGGGGTGGCCCAGGGCACGGGCCATCTCCTCGCAGGTCATGGGGCTCTTGGCGGCCTGTAGCAGCGTCACCATCTCCTGCTGCAGGGCCAGCACCGCTCCGGCGGCCAGCTTGCCGGCCTCAACCCCCGGCTGGTGGTAGGCGTTGATGCCCACCAGCGAGGCGTACAACCCGACGGCCCGCTCATACAGGGCGACCAGCATGCCCAAGGTGAAGGGGTTGACCTCGGGAATCGTGACCGTCAGCGAGAGCCGCCCCTTCTCGGAGAGGGCCTCCCGGGTTCCCTGCCAGAAGCCGGAGAGGAAGTCCCCCGTGGTGATCCCGTCCTCCACCTCCATCGAGGAGCGCTCGCGGTTCTTCAGCACCACCAGGAAGGTGGCGAAGAAATTGTCGATCCCATCGCGCAGTTGCTGGACGTAGGCGTGCTGGTCGGTGCTGCCCTTGTTGCCGTAGACGGCGATCCCCTGGTGGACCGTCCGCCCCTCCAGGTCGGTCTCCTTGCCCAGGGACTCCATCACCAGTTGTTGGAGGTAGCGCGAGAAGAGCTCCAGCCGGTCACAGTAGGGGAGGACCACCATGTCCTTCTCGCCCCGGCCGTGGGTGGCGCGATGCCAGGATAGGGCCAGGAGGGCAGCCGGATTCTGGCGGATGTCCCGGTTGCGGGTCAGGCGGTCTGCCGCCGCGGCGCCCTCCAGGATCGCCTCCACCTGGAAGCCCTGCAAGGCCGCGGGCAGAAGCCCCACCGCCGAGAGTTCGGAGGTGCGCCCACCGACCCAATCCCACATCGGGAACCTCTCCAGCCAGCCGTGGACCTGGGCATAACGGTCCAGTTGGCTGCCTGCTCCGGTGACGGCCACGGCGTGCAGGCCGAAGCGCAGGCCCGCCCGGTCGTAGGCGTTCTGGGCTTCCAGCATGCCGTTCCTGGTCTCCTTGGTCCCGCCCGACTTGGAGATCACCACGGTCAGCGTCCGATGCAGATCGCCTCCGATCTCGTCCAGAACCCGGTCCATGCCGTCCGGATCCGTGTTGTCGAAGAAGTGGATCTGCATGGGGTCGTCCGGTGAGGCCAGGGCAGAGGCCACGAATTGGGGCCCCAGGGCCGAGCCGCCGATGCCGATCGAGAGGATCCGGGTGAAGCGCTCGGCCCGCTCGGGGCGGAGCCTCCCGTCGTGGACCAGCGACGCGAAGTGTCGGATCCGGGTCAGGGTGCTGCGGATCTCTTCGGTGATCTCAGGAGTCGGGGCCAGCTCCGGCGCGCGCAGCCAGTAGTGCCCGACCATCCGGTTCTCGTCGGGGTTGGCCAGGGCGCCCTTCTCCAGCTCCTCCATGGAGGCCAGGGCCCGCTGCATGGGCTCTTCCATCTGGCCAAGGAAGTCCTCGTCGAGGTTCATCCGGCTGACGTCCAGGGCCAGGCCGGTGCCGGGATCCTCGTAGAACAGCTCCTGGAAGCGCTGCCAGTTGCGGGTCTGGACTTCGGTCATAGGGGGCCCCCTTCGAGTCTGGGAATGGCCCCGGCCCTTCGCGGTTCAGGAAGGCAACCCCTACCGGGCTCCAGCCTGACCCGGATGAAGCGGGGGCGATAGAGGTCGGCGTCCCGGACCACCCGCTCGGGGTCCAGGGCGTTGAGGTTGTAGGAGATCAGCAGTCCGCCGGGACCCGACAGGGAAGGGTGGGCCTTGGCGTTGTAGGCGAAGACCCCGTCGGCCGCCTCGGGAGCCGTCAGGAGTTTCTGGGCCAGGCTCCAGGGCCCGTGCGGGGCAGGCGCCGTGCGCAGCAGCACCTGCGAGGACAGGTCCGCCGGGCCGCTGACCAGCACCCAGTCGCCGCTCGGGTCGCGATGGACCGAGAGCTCGTTGGAGACGTCCTCGGCCAGGCCCGCGGCCTCTTCGGGATCCCGGCTCCACCCCGTCCCCGTGAAGAAGCGCCAGGTGCCGAACCGGGCCAGGTGGCCCCGGGGGGCCCGGGCCAACAGCAGGCTCTTCCCGCCGGGGTCGCCCTGGGAATCCCGAACCCCGTAGATCAGGACCCAGGGGCCATCCAGGACCAGGGCGTTGCCCCAGGCGGTCACCGAATCCGAGGCGGAGCGGAAGTGGGGGACCCGGGTCAGGCTCTCGGTTCGAGGACTCGGGTCCAGGCGCAGGACGGCCAGATCCAACCCCACCTGGCGAAAGCCGAAGGCGTCGTCCCGGGGGACGGCCTGGAACCTGCCTAGCAGGACCTGGACCCTCTTCGAGTCCAGGGCCACGCCGTGATAGGGCCAGAACCACTCGTCGTGCCGCCCGGGGCGCTCGATGTAGAAGGGTTCGGCGAAGAACTGCAGGTCGCGGGGGGCCCTTCCCGGTTGCAGGGCGATCGAGTTGCGCGCCATGAAGGTCTCGGGTGAGCGCTTCCCCCCGGGCAGGACCCTTCCGAAGAAGGTGTCGCCGAAGAGCCAGAGGGTGCGCCCGTCGGGAAGCGGCACCGAGTAGGTCCCGTCCGCCCCGCTCCAACCCCGGGTTCGCCGGAAGGCCTCTGTGAAGTCTTGAGCCGGGAGCACCTGCCAGGCGCCGGCCGTGAGGAGAAGCGCCAGGAGGGGGAGAAGCAGGAGGCGCCACGTGTGGGCTCGGGCAAAGGGATGTCTCATGGGTCTCGTGGTCCTCCTCGGCCGGATCCTCGGCCCAGGGCCCCGGCCAGGAGGTCCTGCCAGGCGACGAGATCCTCCAGGCGGGCGTGGGCGTTGGCCCCGCTGGGGTTGGGAAGCACCCAGACCTCCGCGCCGGCCAGGGTCAGCTCCTGTATTCCCGTCAGGACCCGACGCGGCTTCTGCCCCAGGGCGTGCTCCAGGAAGGCTCGATAACCGGTCAGACCCTGGAAACAGACGATCCGGGCAGGATGCCTGGCCAGCCGCTCGGACAGGCGTGGGGCCCAGGTGCGATAGTCCTCGGGCGTCAGTTCGCTGGCCTTGGCGGTGGGGCGCTTGACCACGTCGGTCAGGCCCAGCCCGAAGCGGGGGAACTCGACGTCGTGATGGGGTTCGACCCGCTCGATTCCCAGCGCCTCCCGCAGGGGCCGGCTGAGCCGCGAGCGCGAGAAGGCGGGCCAGAAGCGGTTGTGGGGCCGGGCGAAGTAGTGGCCCTTCTCGACGGCA
>DCTU01000231.1 GCA_002329445.1 bacterium UBP9_UBA1432 | reverse complement strand
GCTTCCTGGTAGTAGGCTTCCAGTGAAGGGGGGGGAGCCAGGTGGACCACCGAGCGCACGTCGGCCTTGTCGATGCCCATGCCGAAGGCCACCGTGGCCACCATCACGGCCACCTCTCCGGCCAGGAAGCGTTCCTGGGCCAGGCGTCGTCTCTCCGCCGAGAGCCCTGCGTGGTAGCACTCGCTGAGGATTCCGCTGGCCAGCAGGAAGGCGGCCACCTCCTGGGCATCCTGTCGTCGGCTGGTGTAGATGACCGCCGGCAGGGCCCCGCGGCGGCCCAGGTGGCTCAGGAGGACCTGCCGGCGGGTCTGGTGGTGCACCTCCAAAGCCTCCAGGTGCAGGTTGGGACGGTCCAGCGGCAGCACGAAGACCTGGGGCTGACGCATCTCCAGCCGACGGGCGATCTGCTGGCGGATGGCCGGGGTGGCGCTGGCGGTCAGGGCCAGGACCGAGCGCGGGCGCAGGGCCGTCACGGCCTGGCCCAGCCGCAGGTAGTCCGGCCGGAAGTCGTGCCCCCACTGGGTGATGCAGTGGGCCTCATCCACCGCCAGGAGCGAGAACGAGAGCCCCTGGAGGGCCTGCAGGAATCCGGGAGCCGAGAAGCGCTCGGGGGCCACGTAGACCAGTCGGGCCCGGCCCTGCTGTAGATCACGAAGGGTCTGGAGGTTCTGCTGCGGGGGACTGTGGGCCGAGATGCTGGCGGCCCCCTCCAGGCCCATCTGGCGCATCCGCTGGACCTGGTCGTGCATCAGGGCGACCAGGGGCGAGACCACCAGGGTGGGATGGGGCGCCAGCATGGCCGGCAACTGGAAGGCCAGGGACTTCCCGGCCCCTGTGGGCCACTGCGCCAGGACGTCCCGGCCTTCCAGGACGGCTTCGATCACCGGCCTCTGTCCGGGACGGAATCCGCTCAGGCCAAAGCGCTCTTCCAGAATCTCCTGCAGTTGTGACATCGCGCGCACCTCCTGACTTCCAGTCTGGAGCGGTGCGGTGAACGTCTCCTTGCCGGCGCGTGAACAGGAGGTTTCGGGGACGTGAACAGACGATGAACGCCCTTGCAGGCCGGCACCCGCGGAAGCCGGCCTGCAAGGGGGCCCGGCTCAGGTCCGGGCCAGGTGCACGGTGAGGCTGGCCTGGGGAGCCACCTGCTCGAGCAGGAGGCGGGTGACGCCGATCTGGCTCACCTGGGCCGATTCCGGCTCGACCAGGACGGCTTCCACAATCTCGCCGAAGTCCCGACCCTGGCCGACCATCTGGATCAAAGCCGCGTGCAGGGGCGAGGTGCTGGGGTTGAAGGCGGCGTTCTCGGCGTAGGCACCCGTGAAGAGCTTCCCGTCGACGGTGCGCAGCGCGAGACCCGCGGCGGCCCGAGAGTAGGGGGCATACGAGCGGTTGGCTGCCAGGAAGGCCTCGCGGATCAGGCCGGGGGCTTCCGGGGGAATCTCCAGCGGCTCGACGGTCTGGGCCAGAAGCCGGTCCTCGATGCCCAGATCGCCCGGGCCAAACGAGCGCGGCAGCAGTTCGGCCAGCGGGATGGGCGCCTGGGAGGGGATCAGCACCGTCAGGCGGCCGCCGTCCGCCAGCTCGTTGAGCAGTTGCCGGCAGAAACCGCAGGGCTCGGAGGAGACGGCCAGGGCTTCCAGGCCCTTCTCGCCGTGGGACATGGCGTTGCTCACGGCACACTGCTCGGCATGCACGGTCTGGATCAGGGATTGGCCTGGAAACTCCAGGTTCACCCCCAGATAGAGATCCCCGCTCCGGCCTCGGGCCACGGCGCCCACCTGGAAGCGGGAGACCGGGGGGCGGGCGTAGGAGCGGGCCACCGGGATCAGTTCCAGCATCAACTGCTCGGCGGAAAGCCCCAGGGTCTCGGCCAGGCGGGTCGCCAGGCCGGCGGGGAGGTGGAAGGGATGAGGGGGAAGCAGGGATTTGAGTTTTTCAGTCATCTCACTCTTGGGGCCGGGGCCACACCCCAGGGCACGGCCTTCCCGGCGGTGGAGCGGGCCACGTCCGGGGCGCTGGGGCGCAGCGCACGGACTCCCGGGGGCGAGGGGTGGCCCGGCTGAGGGGGGAGAAAGGAGGCCAGGAATCGGGGAAAAACCCTGAGCGGAGCCCCGGCAGGCGACGGGTGCTGGTTGGCGATCTCCACCGCGCTCCTCCTCCGCAAGGGTCGACTCCCAAGACTGCCACTGTGCCCCCGTCGCGGCGTGGGCGGAGAGGCGCGCCCCCGATGTGCGGCGGCGGCGATCCCCGGACCCGCCCTCTTCCCGCTCCAGACTCCTCCTCCTGCCTGGGGCGGTGCGGGAATCTGTTCGGGATCCTGAGGGGCCTCGGCAGGCGCTCAGGGCTCCCATCGCAAAGAAGACACCCATGAGAACAGTTGCCATGCTCCTCGCCGGCGGAGAGGGGTCGCGTCTGACGGTCCTCTCCGAGAAGCGGGCCAAGCCCGCGGTGCCCTTCGCCGGGAAGTTCCGGATCATCGACTTCACCCTCTCCAACTGCGTCAACAGCGGGATCTACACCGTCGGGGTGTTGACCCAGTACCGTCCCCACAGCCTGGCCGACCACATCGGGATCGGCAAGCCCTGGAACTTGGACCGGGCTCGGGGTGGGGTGCGCATCCTGCCTCCCTACCAGGAACGAGGTGGTCAGCACTGGTACGCCGGGACGGCCGATGCGATCTACCAGAACCTCGGCTTCCTGCGCGACAACCAGGCCGACCTGGTGGTGATCCTCTCGGGCGACCACATCTACAAGATGGACTACGCCCCCATGATCCAGGCCCACCTGGACCGGGGGGCCGACCTGACGGTGGCCGTGATGCCGGTTCCCCTGGAGGAGACCCATCGCTTCGGCATCATGGTCGTGGACGGCGAAGGCCGCATCACCGAGTTCTACGAGAAGCCCAAGGAGCGGGACAAGGGCAACCTGGCCTCGATGGGCATCTA
>DCTU01000391.1 GCA_002329445.1 bacterium UBP9_UBA1432 | reverse complement strand
TCTCCGCCCCCACCTTCCTGGAGTTCGCGGGCGTCGACCCGATCGACTTCTGGGTCTATCCCCTCGAGGTGCACATCGCCGAGAAACTGCACGCCTTCACCCTGCTCCGAGCCCGCGAGAACAGCCGCGTGAAGGACCTCCCCGATCTGGCGCTCCTGGCCACCAGCCGGGTACTCGAGGCTGAGACCCTCCGGGGCGCCATCGAGCGCCTTTTCGCCGCCCGCGGAACCCATGCCCTTCCCGACCGCTTCCCGGATCCGCCGACGTCCTGGAAGGCTCCCTACGCCGCCATGGCCGAAGAGGACCGGCTCCCCTGGCGCAGCCTGGCCGAGGTCACCGAGGCCGTCCGCGGCTTCCTGCACCCCCTCCTCGAAGGCCAGCCCGGTCGATGGGACCCGGCACAATGGCGCTGGCTTTGAGTGCTTCGGCAGGTCCCGGGCATCCCCGACCACCCGGGCGGGGACCCCCACCACCACGGCGTGCGGCGGGACATCCCGGGTCACCACCGCGCCGGCCCCGACCAGGGCGCCCTCCCCCACGGTGACGCCTGCCAGGATCGTGGCGTTGCTGCCGATCGAGGCCCGGCGGCAGACCCGGATCGGCTCCAGGATCCAGTCGGCCTCGGTGCCCAGCTCGCCGGATTCATTGGTGGCTCGAGGGTAGCGATCGTTGACGAAGACGGCCCCGTGCCCGACGAAGACCTCGTCCTCCAGGGTCACCCCCTCGCACAGGAAGGCGTGCGAGGAGATCTTGCACAGGCGTCCCACCGTGGCGTTCTTCTGGATCTCGACGAAGGGCCCGACCCGGCTGTCGGCCCCGATGGTGCAGCCATAGAGGTTGACCAGTTCGGGATGGTGGATCCGGGCGCCGGGAGCGATCCGGCAGTCAATGATGGGCATGGCGGCCTCCGGTTCAGGGATTCCCCAGGGGGACGAGACCCGGGTCCAAGGTGACCGGCAATCCTCGACTCCGCATCGAGCGCGAGGCCGCCTCCAGGACCCGGACCACCCTCAGGCCGGCTTCTCCATCGGCGGGGAACCGGGCTCCCCGGGCGATGGCGGCCACGAACTCGTCCACCTCCAGGGCCAGGGCCTCGCGGTTGGAGAGCTTGGGGGCCCACATGTCCCCCGAGCGGTCGTCGACCATCAGGGCGTCCCGTCCGCCTCCGTTGCTGGTCACCGTGATCCCCTTGTCGTAGACCTTCAGCTTCTCGCTGGGCTCGAGGTCGTCGAAGACCAGCATCTTCTGGTCTCCGCCGATCAGGGTGCGGCGCAGCTTGACCGGGGCCAGCCAGTTCACGTGGATGTGGGCCAGCAGGTTGTCGGGATACCAGCAGGTCAGGTAGGCCAGGTTCTCGGGCTGCCCCTCCATGTGCGAGACCCCGATGCAGGAGACCTCCAGCGGCGGGTGTGGGAAGACGTAGTCCAGGATCGACAGATCGTGCACCGCCAGGTCCCACAGGGCATTCACGTCGTGACGGAAGGGCCCCAGGTTGACCCGCACCGAGTCGTAGTAGTGGACCCGGCGGCCCAGATCGCCTGCCAGGAGCAGGTCCCGGATCTTGCGCACCGCCGGCGAGAAGACGAAGGTGTGGTCGACCATCAGCAGCAGATCGCGACGTCGGGCCTCGTCCACCAGGCGGCTGGCCTCCTCCCCGCTGGCGGCCAGGGGCTTTTCCACCAGGACATGCCGACCCGAGCGCAGGGAGGCCAGGGCCAGCTCGGCGTGGCTCTCCGCCCGGGTGCAGATCACCACGGCCTGGATCGCGGGATCGGCCAGCAGATCCCTGGCGCTTGTCGTGGTCCGCACGGCCGGATAGTCCCGGCGCACCAGGTCCAGGCGGGCGGGATCCAGGTCGCAGACGGCCACCAGCCGGACCTGCGGATGGGCATGCAGGTTGCGGACCAGGTTGGGCCCCCAATAGCCATAGCCGACGACACCGACACCGATCACGGATCCACGCTCAACTGCCCGGGTCTGGCCCGGCCTTCCGGGTGCGGGCCCGGCCCGACTTCTCCGCNNCTCGACCCATGTCCCCCTCGCTGAGCGCCCGGGTCGAGACCTTCTTCCGCGAGCGCCTTCCGCGCATCACCGGCTTCGAGGAACGCCCCGGGCAGGTGGAGATGGCCCGGGCCGTGGCCGAGGCCTTCGAGACCGAGGGGATCCTGCTGGCCGAGGCCGGAACCGGAACCGGGAAGTCCCTGGCCTACCTGATCCCCGCCCTGCTGTGGCGAGCCGGGGGTGGCGAAGGACCGGTGGTGGTGGCCTCGCGTACCCTGAACCTGCAGCAGCAGATCCTGGACGTCGACGTCCCCCGCCTGCAGGGCCCCCTGGGGCTGGTCTTCCGGGCCGTGCAGGCCCGAGGTTGGAGCAACTACCTGTGCCTGCGCCGGGTGCAGGGCCTTCCCCGAAGCGGCGAGCTGACCCCCCACGAGGACCGCCTGCTGGCCGAGGTGAAAGCGCACCTGGCCGACGGCGGAGGCGGACTGCGCTCGGAGGTCCCCCTGGAGGAGGGCTTGTGGGCCCGCCTGGCCTGCGACTCGATGGCCTGCGGCCGTCAGCGCTGCCCCTTCTTCGAGCGCTGCTTCTTCTTCCGCGAGCGCCGGGCCCTGGAGGGGGCCGACCTGATCCTGACCAACCATGCCCTGCTGCTCTCGGATCTGGCCCTGCGGCGGGATGGAGCTCCTGGGATCCTCCCCGGCCTGGAGCGGCTCGTCCTGGACGAGGCCCATCACCTGGAGGAGACCGCCACCGACCACCTGGGCGACCGCTTCCTGCGGAGCGATTTCTTCCGCTTCCTTCAACAGCTCTACCGCCCCCGGGCCCTGACCGAGGAGGGAGGCTTCCTGGCGGGGCTGCGCCTGGCCCTGACAAGCGCCCCCTTGGACCCGGAGTCTCGCCGACAGCTCATGGACCGGGTGGACCAGGGACTGCTGTCCCCCCTGCCCGCCCTGGGGGGCGCCGCCGAGGAGATGCTGGGCCTGCTGGCCGAACGGATCCCTCCGGAGGTCGAGAAGATCCCCGTGGACGAGGCCTGGTTCGAAAGCGCTCCGGGAGAGCAGGTGCGCCGCGCCGGACAGTGCCTCCACGAGCGCCTCCGGGAGGCCGCGGGAAGCCTGCGCGAGATCGCCGAAGGCCTGGGCGAGGCGGCGGACTGGGAGGCCGGGCAGGGCCTGAAGCTCGAGACCCAGGCCTTCGCGCAGCGCCTGGAGTCGATCCGCCAGAGCCTGGAGCGCTGCCTCACCCCCGACTCGCTGCAGAGGGTCCACTGGGCCGAGGCCTCCACCCGGGACGCCGGCCTGGGCGCCGTCCCCCTGGATGTCGGGCCCCAGCTCTCCGAGCTCCTCTTCGCCAAGGTGCGCACGGCCATCCTGACCTCGGCCACCTTGACCGTTCGCGGCAGCATGAACTTCCTTCAAAGCCGGGTGGGCCTGGAGGCCCACCAGGAACGCCTCAAGACGCTGGTGGTGGCCAGCCCCTTCGACTTCCGCAGCCAGGCCTTGCTGGCCGTGGCCCGAGGTCTGCCCGACCCGGGCTCTGCGGACTTCGCCCGGAGGGTCGCGCCCGGCCTGCTCGACCTGGTCCGGGGACTGGGAGGTCGAACCTTCCTGCTGGTCACCTCGTGGCGCATGCTGCGGGACCTGGAGGCGCTTCTGGGAAGCGCGCTGGCCGAAGCGGGCATCGAGATCCTCTGTCAGGGGCGAGCGGATCGCTCGATCCTGCTCAACCGCTTCCGGACCCGAAAACGGGCGGTCCTGCTGGGCACCGACTCGTTCTGGGAGGGGGTGGATGTCCCAGGCGAAGCGCTGAGCTGCGTGGTGATGTCCCGCCTGCCCTTCCGGGTGCCCAGCGACCCGGTCCACCAGGCGCGCTCGAACCGCCTCTCGGAAGCCGGCGAAAACCCCTTCTCGAGGTACCACCTCCCCCTGGCGGTCGTGAAATTCCGCCAGGGCTTCGGGCGGCTGATCCGCACGGCTGCGGATCGCGGGGTCGTCCTGGTCCTGGACGGACGCCTGCTGAGCAGGTCCTACGGCCGGGCCTTCCTGGGCTCGCTGCCCGAGTGCGGCAGGGTGGAGGGTCCGATGGAGCAGGTCGTCGAGGACTGCCTGGAATGGCTGCGCGGTTCCGAGGTGGAGGGGCTCACCGGCCCGAATGCGAAGATCCGGGAACACCGCGAGCTTGGAGGCAACCCATGAGCGACCCCCAGGTCGAGGAAGGCGACAGGGCTCCCGACTTCACCCTGCCGGCCGACGACGGGACCCAGGTCCGCCTGGCCGACCTGGCGGGCCACCCGGTCGTCCTGTACTTCTACCCCCGGGACAACACCCCGGGATGCACCCGCCAGGCCGCCGGGTTCCGCGACGCCCACCCGGAGTTCCAGGCTGCCGGGGCCGTCGTGCTGGGGATCAGCCCCGACGGGGTGGACAGCCACGCCCGCTTCCGCGACCGGCACGACCTGAACTTCCGGCTCCTGGCCGATCCCGACCACTCGGTGGCCGAGCTCTATGGGGCGTTGCGCGAGAAGAGCGCCTTCGGGGTCAAGAAGATGGGCATCGAGAGATCCACCTTCCTGGTGGACCCCTCCGGCCGGGTGGCCAGGGTCTGGAGGAAGGTGAAGGTGGACGGCCACGCCCAGGAGGTGCTGGCGGAGTTGGCGCGCCTGGGTCAAGGCACCCAGGGCCCTGCTGCGCCCTGAACCGGGGACCTGGGGATGCCGCACTTCCGCTTCAAGGCGCGGACCTGGGATGGGAAGTTCGAGGAAGGCACGGTCGAGGCCGCGTCCCTGTACGACTTCTACGCCGAGATGAATCTCCGCGGGCTGAAGGTGGACAAGGTGGTGGACGTGAGCAGCCTGGTGGAGGCGCCTCGGCCACCCGCCAGGAGGCTCTGGCCCCTTCCGGTCTTCTGCCTGCTCCTGGTCCTGCTTTTCGGACTGCTGATCCAGACCTGGCTGGGCCTCCCCTTCAAGACCACTGCGCTGCTCCTGCCAGCCCTGGCCGCCCAGACCCTGGTGGCCCTGCTGGCCTGGCAGAGGGCCCGTCCAGGCCCGCTGCTGGGCCCCCACCTGGTCGAGGAGCTCCGCGACGCCCCCTGGTGGCTGCAGTGGTTGCTGGCCATGCTGACGGTCCTGGCCTTCGGGCAGTTCGCGGCGCTCCTGGGACAGCGAGGCCTGGACGCCCCCCCGATGATGCTGGCCGTGCGGGCTCTGCTGGCCGTCGGTTCGGCCGTGGCGATCCCGATCACGGGCTCGGGCCTGACGGCGGCCCTGCGA
>DCTU01000202.1:4932-7113 GCA_002329445.1 bacterium UBP9_UBA1432 | reverse complement strand
CCCTGGCGACGCCCGCGCTTGCCCGCTCCGGACGGGCCGCCTTCGCGGTGGAAATCCCGCGGGCTGTCGCGGTGGCCTTCGCGCATGCCTTCCCTCGGGCCCTGGAAGAAGCGGCCCTCGGTGAACTCGGGAAGCTCCAAGGCCTGGGCGCTGGTCAGGCTCAGGCGGATTCCGCTCTTCTCGGAGGCCAGGACGGCTTCGACCGGGACGGCGGCATCCCGCTGCAGCAGCATGCCCTTTTCGATGATCAATTGACGGACCGCAAACGGGGGGTCCGGGTCGGAAACCGTGAAACGCAGTCGTCCGATCTTCTCCCCGCTGGAGCTGTAGATGGGGGACCCCATGTGCAGGTCCGAAGAAAGCAGCCGGTTGGCAGACAAGTCGATTCTCTCCTGTTCTCGCGCACCGCGCGTTTGGGGAAGACCCGGGGAAACCAGCACGAAGCCGTCTTGAGATCCGGGAACTCGGCCCCTGTTCGTCGTCACTCCCGGAAGGCCTTCGAACAGATCGGTCGAAGGGCGAAGAAGTTCTGCCCGGTGTCCCGCATTCCGGCTTGCGCCCTGTTCCCGACATGGGAAGGGAAGGTCCAGGTCGCCGGACCCGGGACGTCGTGCCTGGTGGGAGGAATCCTGGTGGCAATGAACATCAATACCCTGCTCTTGGAGCTGCTCCGCAAGCAAGGCTCGGACCTGCTTGTCGCCACCGGGCATCGACCGACCTACCGGATCCACGGTCGCCTCCATCAGACCGACCATCCCGAGACCACCCTCGAGGAGGCGCAACTGGCCCTGGACATGGTCCTGAGCGAGCAGGACGCCGAGCGCCTGGCCGTCGAGCAGAACCAGGACTTCGCCTACCAGGTGGACCTGCCCGGCTTCGGTCCTCGGCGCTTTCGAGGCAACGCCTTCTACCAGCGGCATGGTCCCAGCCTGGTCCTGCGGGCGATCCCCATCGAGATCCCGACCACCAGCGTCCTGGGGCTGCCCCAGGAGATCACCCGGCTGATGGACTTCCACCAGGGCCTGCTCCTGGTCACAGGGCCGACCGGTTCGGGCAAGACCACGACCCTGGCCGCGCTGATCGACTACGTCAACAAGTCCCGACCTCTGCACGTGATCACCATTGAGGACCCCGTCGAGTTCGTGCACCCCATCAAGAAGTGCATGGTAGTCCAGCGCCAGGTGGGCACCCACGTCATCAACTTCAGCTCGGCCCTCCGGGCTGCCCTGCGTGAGGACCCCGACGTCATCCTGGTGGGGGAGCTGCGCGACCTCGAGACGATGTCCCTGGCCATCACGGCCTCGGAGACGGGGCATCTGGTCCTGGGCACCCTGAACACCGTCTCGGCCTCCCAGACCGTCAACCGGATCATCAACGTCTTCCCGGCCTCCCAGCAATCCCAGATCCGGACCATGCTGGGGGACTCGCTGCGAGGGGTCATCTCCCAGCAGTTGGTCCCACGGCTGGACGGGAAGGGGCGGGCGGTGGCCGTCGAGGTGATGATCAACACCGGCGCGATCGGCAGCATGATTCGCGATGCCAAGATGCACCAGATCAACTCGGCGATCCAGACGGGGCATCGCTACGGGATGCGCCTGATGGATCAGTCCCTGGTGGAACTGGTCGAGAGGGCCATCGTCGCCGGGCAGGATGCCCTGGACCTGGCCCATGACAAGAGTTCCTTCGCCAGGATCGTCGGAGGCGTGGTATGAGTCTCAACCCGGTATTGGATGCCTACCTCAAGGAGGTGGTGGAGGCGGGAGGGTCCGACCTCCACCTCGAGTCCGGAGCCCCGCCGGCGATGCGCCTCCAGGGCATGATCCACTTCATGGACGAGACCCCCCTGGAGAACGAGGACCTCGAGGAGCTCCTGCTGCCGATCCTGGACGAGGCCCGCAGCCAGATCTTCCTGGAGACAGGGAACGTCGACCTCTCCTACGAGGTGGAGGGGATGGCCCGCTTCCGGGTCAACATCCTGTTGCAGCACCGGGGCATCGGGGGGGTCTTCCGCATCATCCCCACCGTGATTCCGACCCTGGACGAGTTGGGGTTGCCCAAGATCCTCAAGGAAATTGCCGGCTTCCTGAAAGGCCTGGTGATCGTGACGGGGCCGACGGGCTCGGGAAAATCCACGACCCTGGCGGCGATGATCCACCACATCAACCAGAACCGCAACGTGCA
>DCTU01000202.1:0-4880 GCA_002329445.1 bacterium UBP9_UBA1432 | reverse complement strand
GAGATGCGCGACCTGGAGACCATCGCCGAGGCCATCCGCGCAGCCGAGACCGGTCACCTTGTCTTCGGAACCCTGCACACCAACTCGGCGGCCAAGACCGTGGACCGGATCATCGACGTCTTCCCGGCCGACGAGCAGGAGCAGATCCGCTCGATGCTGTCGGGTTCGCTCAAGGCAGTCGTGGCCCAGCAGTTGCTGCGCACCGCGGACGAGCAGGGGCGCCTGGCGGTCCAGGAGATCATGCTGGTCAACTTCGGGATCGCCGGGTTGATCCGCGAGGCCAAGACCAGCCAGATCCCCTCCTTCATCAACATGGGCACCAAGGAGGGGATGCAGACCATGGACCAGCACCTGGTCCAACTGGTCCAGGAAGGCCGGGTGGACGTCCACACCGCCTTCGAGCGCTGTCTGAACAAGGACACGCTGGTTCGAGCCGGCCTGGAGGATCCCGGCGCCGGTCGCTGAGGGCGCTCCTGCACAGGTCCATCATCGGACCGGGACCCTCCGAGGGGCGGGGGTACCTGGGCTGTCCCGGAGGGAACATGTCAAGTCGCCTGATCCGCTGGTTGGTCCTGACCCTGCTCTGGATGGCTCTTCCAGGCCCGCTCCTGGCTTCTCCCGCTGCGGAGGAACCCGTTGAGGTCGCCCGCCAGGCCCTGGGACGGTTGACCCGGATCGTCGAGGAGGGCCGCAGCTTCGGTCCGCAGGACGCCGCCTGGCTGTCGCACCTCCAGGAGTCGCTGGGTCGCGCCACCATGTCCGTTCCGGACCCCGACCGTCCGGGCGCGACGCGCACCCTGGACACCCGGTTGACCCCCGAGAGGCTCAACGCCTTCCCGGATTCGGCCCGCGTCCTGCGGGACACCCTGGCCACGGTGCTGGAGGCCACCGAGAACCCACCCCGGATCCGGCAGATCGGGGAGATCCGCGTGCCGGTGCACAACCACGAGCTGGGGGATCTGCTGCAACCGGCCTACGGGGCGGCCTCCTTCCGAGACCTCTTCGAGAAGGCCCGGCAGATGGGGACCTTCGCCCTGAGGATCGACCCCGAGACCGGACTGGCCTCCACCTCCGGGGTCTCCAGCTCGGAGAATCCCGAGATGTCGGAGCGCCAGTGGGTGACCGACACCGTCCGGACCGGTGAATACAAGCGACAGGCCGAACCCGCCGGCTGGCGCCGTGCCTTGTTGACCCTGGCCCGCTTCTACACCAACCCGACCGAGCAGGCCGCCTTCGATCGAGCCATCGCCGACCCCGACACCTATCGCCAGGGCGGTCCCGAAGAGGGCGTGGCCCACATCTTCTACCCTCAGACCCTGCAGCGAGACCCCGACTGGTTCAACAACCAGCGCCTGGAGTCCCACGGGCTGGCCCTGGGCGCGTTGGCCCAGGCCCTGACGGCCGGGATGGTGCGCCAGGAGCCATGGGGGTTCGCGGACTCGCAGGCGGTGGATGACCGGATCCTGAAGGCCATCGCCAACCTGACGGCCTACTTCGTCGCCTTGGATTACCCCAGCGCGCCCTCGGCGGGCAACTGGGAGGAGACGCCCTTCCCGGGTGGCCTGACCTGGGACACCGAGGCCATTCGCAGTGGCCTGGCCTCGGTCCGCGACTTCATGGCCAATCCCGCCTATGACGCGAATCCCGAGGTGGTCCGGGTCCGCCGGCGCCTGCGGGAACAGCCCCACGGCGCCCTCCTGGGGCGCACCGCCGAACTGGACCGCTGGATCGAGGCGGGAAGCCGCCGGGTCCGCCGCACCTTCCTGGCCGAGAGCCCAGGGCACCGCGAGATGGACTCGTCCCTGGTCTTCCTGGCCTCCTCCGGCGGCACCCTGGCCGACGACCCTCGCCTGGATGTCGCCCTGAACCTGGAGCTGCTGGGAACCCTGGAGCGGGCGCTGGTTCGCGAGGACGGCATGATCCGCTACGCGCCTTTCACCCTGACCTTGAAGGACGGCACCGAGGTCCGCTCGCCGGACAGCTACCTGACGATGAACTACCACATCGCCGTCGACCGCGAGGGGCGGATCAACCTGGAGTGGAAGCGCATCCTGGACGAGTTCGGCTCGAAGGATGCCAGCGACCCGGCGGTCTTCGCGGCCCGGGCCAGCCTGTCGACCCCGGATCGCGAGGCCGAGTGGTTCATGGTCTCGGACCTGGCTCGGGGCTACGTCCGGCAGGCCATGAAGATCCTGGATTCCACGAAGGGGCGCCAGCCGAGCCGCGATGAGCGGGCCCTGCTGGAGCGCGCCTGGGCGGGGGCCACCCGCAACCTCAACCGGGCCTACGCCCGCGTGACCGGGTCCGGGGGGGGCCTGAAGTCCAACGGGGTGCCGGCCCCCGCGGCCGCAGTCCCCGAGGCCTGGCAGCACGTCAGCCGCCTGCCTTCCGGCAGCGCCCGGGTTCCCGGAGCCAACACCCCCCTGGCCTGGGCGCAGGTCTCCCTGTGGGGGGCGTCCGGAGAGTTCCTGTCAGGCCTGGAGCGCCTGGAGGCGGCGGGCCTGCTGCCCTGAAGTCGTCTGCCGGCGAGCGCTCCCATCCTGAGGGGGTCCCGGGCAAGCGTCAGGGCCCTGTCGCAACCGGGCGATTTCCGGTCCAGGCAGGACTTTTGCTCGTGCCACCAGGAACGGGGAAGGAATGTCCGTCTTTCGGAGCCTCCTGCTCTTCCTGGCAGTTGTCGCCCTTCTCGGGCAGGCCCGGGCTGAAGAGCCTCTTCAAGAACCTCTTTCCCTGGCGATGTCGGGAGCTTTTCAGCCTTTTTCGACGACCGATGCCCGAGGGCGTCTGGTCGGTTTCGACGCAGACGTGGCCCGTGAGGTGGCCCGGAGGATGGGACGCACGCCGGTCCTGGTCCAGGCAGAATGGGCAGGAATCCAGGCAGGACTGCAGGCAGGGAAGTTCGATCTGATCTGCGGTTCGATGGCCATCACGCCGGATCGGGTGCAGTCCCTGGACTTCACCTTGCCCTACTATGTGAGCGGGGCCCAGGTCTTCGTCCGCAGCGGACGAGGCAGTCTGAAGGGAGCCCGGGTCGGGGTCACTGAGGATTCCACCTATACTCGCTACATCCGCGACCATCCCGAACTCTTCGGCCAGGCGAGGATCCTGGTTTTCGGCAGCGAGGCGGAAATCGTTGCTGCCTGCAATACCGACAAGGTGGATGCCTTCGTCTCCGATCGCATCGTCGGCGGCTTCTATCTCCAACAGGGACGGGCGGTGGATATCGTCCCCCGGGGAGGACTCCTCTACCGGGAGGCCTGCGCCATTGCTGCGCCCAAGGGATCCCCTGAACTGGTCCGTCAAGTGAATCTGGCCCTCCTGTCCATGGTCCAGGATGGGACCTATTCCGAACTCTACCGTCACTGGGTCGGTCAGGACCCGGATCTGGGAGTGCTTCTCCAGGCCTGGTCGGAGCACGTCAGCCTTCTTCCCCTCGACTTGCGCCCCCTGGCTTCGGGACGGAGGGCCCGGTTTGCGGAAGAGGTGCCATCCATGCTCTCCCTGCTTGGCCAGGGGGCCCTCCTCACTCTGCGCCTGTCCTTGTTGACCGCCCTTTTGGCCTTGCTCACGGGGACCTTGGCTGGCCTGGCCGCGGTGAGTCGGAGCAGGATTCTCCGTGCTGCTGCGGCAGGCTACATCCTTCTGGTCCGAGGGACTCCGCTGCTGGTTCAGCTATTCCTGGCCTACTTCGGGGTGGCGACCCTGGTGAACCACCTGACCGGTGTCGAGCTTGTCGGGGCCTTTGGGGCAGCCCTGGCTGCCCTGGTCGTCAACGCCGGCGCCTACAACGCGGAAACCCTGCGCGGCGCCATCCTGGCGGTAGACCGGGGGCAGTGGGACGCCGCCGCTTCCCTGGGGATGGTGCGGTCGGTCATCTTGCGCCGGATCATCCTGCCTCAAGCTTTTCGTGATTCCCTCCCCTCGTTGGGGAACAACATGGTTGTCCTGATCAAGGACACCTCGCTGGTCGGGGCCATCACCCTGGTGGAGCTCACCTACTCGGCCCGGAACATCGTCTTCCAGACCGGGCAGGCGTTCCTGCCCTTCATCCTGGCAGCGCTCCTGTACCTGGTCCTCATCACGGGCCTTTCGGCCGCGGTCCGGTCCGTCGAGCTCCGGCTGGGTCGCTCTCGAGGTCGCCGCGGAGGGGTGCGATGAGTGCTTTTGAAATCCAGGTCAGGAGACTGTGCAAGAGCTTCGGTCCCACGGAGGTCCTCCGGGGCGTGGACTTCGAAGTGAGCCTGGGGGAGGTCGTCAGCATCATCGGTCCATCGGGTTCAGGCAAGAGCACCCTTCTGCGTTGCCTGAACCTGTTGGAGACTCCCGATGCCGGCGAGATCCTCTGGCAGGGAGAGCTCGTCGACTACAAGCGGATGTCTCCGGCCGCGACGGCTCATCATCGGACCCACATGGGCATGGTCTTTCAGCAGTTCAACCTCTTCCCTCACCTGACGGCCCTGGGCAACGTCGAGGAGGGGCCTCGCTTCGTGCTGGGTCTCTCGAGGAGGGAGGCGCGGACCCGGGCAGAGCGGCTGCTTGAAAGAGTCGGCCTGGGAGACCGCGGCTCGGCGTGGCCAGCCGAGCTGTCGGGCGGGCAGAAGCAACGCGTGGCCATCGCCCGGGCCCTGGNNCGAGGTCACCAGCGCCTTGGATGTGGAGATGGTGGCTGGCGTCAACGAGCTGCTGGCCGAGATCGCCCGGGAAGGCACCACCATGGTGGCGGTCACCCATGATCTGGCCTTTGCCCGAGCCGTTTCGAGTCGGCTCTGCTTCATGGATGAGGGGTTGCTCGTCGAGAAGGGGCCACCCGACGAACTGCTGGAACGACCCTCCTCTGCTCGCCTCCAGGAGTTCCTGGGAGCCGTCCTGGGCCAGGGAGC
>DCTU01000281.1:9864-24576 GCA_002329445.1 bacterium UBP9_UBA1432 | reverse complement strand
TGGGCCCGGACATAGGATCCCACGGGGGTGGGAGGCAGGTCCTCCAGGCGGGCCCAGGCATCCTGAGGCTCAGCCTGGTCCGGAGCGGCCGGGGCCATCACCCGGTCCGCCTGGACCGGTGCGCCCATGCTGGGGGGCAATCCCGCGATGTCGGTCTTGCGAATCTCCATGGCCTGCCATCCTCGGTCGGTATTCGGGGCGACTGGTCCGTCCACCCCTGGTCTCCTTCATTGTAGGGAATCCGGCCGGCTCAGAGTTGAACCCCACGTGAACACCAGGATCGCTTCTCCCGCCAACCTCTCCGAGCTGGGCCCGAGTCTGCAGGAGGTCTGGTCGTGTCGTGTCGAATCCCACCCTGGACGGTGGAAAGGAGACTTCAATGGCTGCGGGGGAGGCGAGTCAGGCCTCGGCCTGTCTCCTGGTGGTGGACGACGAAGAGGCTTTACGTCAACTCCTGGCCTCAGGGCTGAAGCGGCAAGGCTTCGCCGTGATTCTGGCCGCCGATGGTCGCGAGGCCCTGGGAATCCTGGATGGCGGGCAGTCGGTGGATCTGGTCCTGACCGATATCGTCATGCCGCGCCTGACGGGGCTGGAACTGTGTTCGGAGATGGTCCGGCGGTTCCCTGAGATCCCGGTCCTGCTGATGACCGGCTGCATCGACCAGCCCCCCTCCGATTGGGGGCTGGAGGTCCCCATCCTGCGCAAGCCCTTCCGTTTGTCCTGCCTGTGCGAGGCGATCCGAAGCTGTCTTCGAGGTTTGCCTCCGGTCCCGGTCAGGCCCTGGCCGTCTGCAGGATCCGTTGGGCCTGGTGAAGGACCTTCTTCTCGTTGAGGTAGGACAGCTTGCGCCAGGCCTCCCCCAGGGTGAACCAGCCCACGGCGTCGGCTTCGTCATCTCGAGGTCCAGCCGCTTCCTGTACCAGGGGCATCAGGTAGAAGAGGACCACTTTGTGGTACAGGGTCCGGTTCTCCTTCCAGTAGAAGTCGTAGTCGATCTGGTCGATCCGCTCACCGATGGCTGCCAGGTGGCCTGTCTCCTCCAGGATTTCGCGGACTGCAGCCTCTTCGGAGGTTTCCCCCGGATTGACCCGGCCCTTGGGCAGGGCCCAGACCAGCCCGCCGCGCTTGGCAATCAGGCAGACCTTCAGGGTGCTCCCCTCCTTCTTGTAGACGACCCCACCCGCCGAGCGCTGGACCGCTTCACGTCGGCCCTCTTCCGGCTGGCCGGGAGGCTCCCGGCGCGGGAGGTCGTCCGGAGCTTGATCGCGTGCTGCCCCTTGGGCCAGTTGGTGGGCCTGGCGGTTGGCCTCGCGGGTCACCTCGCTGAAGCGCAGATCCAGCTCGCGGGCCAGTCTCATGGCCTCTCGGAAGAGGGGCCGCAGCAGGGGGTCGCGCACGCGGAATTCGCCGCGCATCTGTCGCACCATCAGGGGGTTGTCGGAGTGGATGTGCACCTGGGTGTGGCCTAGATCGCGGGCCAGGTGCAGGGCGCGCAGCAGGGCCCGATAGTTCGCCTGGTGTCCTGTGGCCCGGCCGATCGCCTCGGCGATCTCCTGGATCGGGTCCCCTTCGGGGCGCAGCACCAGGCCGATTCCAGCGGGCCCCGGATTCCCCAGGGAGGCGCCGTCGATGTAGATGTTCAGAAGTCCAGGCACCCTCGGCACTTCTCCCGGCAGGTCTGGCGTCCTCCGTTGGCCGAATAACCCGGGCATGCAGCGCAACCATCAGGCCTCGGTCGCCTCGGGCGAGGTCTTCACCTGGCGATCCGAACGCAAGTACGTGCCGGGATTCATCGGCGAGTCCCTGCTCTATATGTTTCGTCCCCACGACGGCTCCCCCAGGTTCACCATGCTGGTCTCGATCCCCAGCAGCCTGATCCCCCGGATGGGCCCGGACTTCGACCGCCTGGTCGAGGGGGGCTGGCCTCACGCCGAGCGCGAACTTCGGGCCGGGGTTCGCTCCGATCTGCGCATCGAGCTGCAGAGCGGGCAGGAACCGATCGTGACGCCCGCCCACGGCCTTCGCAAGTTCCCGCTGCCGGGGGCCGACGAGGGGGAGCTCGGGTCCTGGGGGTGATCCTCAGGCCGGGTCAGGGTCCAGGTGGCTCAGCCGGACGCTGGTGATCCGCTGTCGGTCGACCCCGGCCACCTCCAGGCGCAGGCCGTCCACCTCGATCGATTCGCCTTGCGCCGGGACCCGGCCCAGGAGGCCATAGACGTATCCGCCCAGGGTCTCATACTCGTCGACGGGAAGGCTCAAGGACAGGGTGGCGTTCACGTCCTCCAGGATCATCTTGGCATCGACCAGGGCCGATCCGTTCTGCTCGCGGATGACGGTTGGAGGGTTCTCGGGATCATACTCGTCGGTGATCTCGCCGACGATCTCCTCCAGGATGTCCTCCATGGTCAGAAGGCCTTCCGTCCCGCCATACTCATCGACGACGATGGCCATGGCCACCTTCTCCTGCTGCAGCTCGCGAAGGATCAGGTTGACCGTCTTGCTTCCTGGAACGAACTTGGCGGGGCGGATCAGGTCCTGGAGGGGGGTGTCGGTGCGGTTCTGGCGCTCGGCGGCCAGCAGGTCCTTGCTGTAGACCAGGCCGACCACCTGGTCGATGCTGTCGCGGAAGACGGGCAGGCGCGAGAAGCCCCGCTCGATCATCCGGTCCACCACCTCTTCCAGGGGCATCTCCAGCGGAACCGCCGCGATGTCGACCCGCGGCACCATGACTTCCCGGGCGATGGTGTCGCCGAACTCGATGATCGAGTGGATCATCTCGGCCTCACCCTGTTCCAGGACCCCTTGGGCCTTGCTGGCCTCCACCAGTTGCAGGACGTCGCCCTCGGTCACCAGGGGCGAGGCCGGGACGGCCGACGGCGAACCCTGGGTCAGGGGACGGGTGGCCCACACCAGCAGAGCCAACAGGGGGCCGGACACGGTCTTGAGCAGGCGCAGCGGCATGGCCAGGCGCAGGAACATCGATTCGGGGTGGCGCAGGGCGGCCAGGCGTCCCAGCAGGCTGGCCAGCGCGATCAGCAGTGCGGCCAGGGCCAGGGCCGCCAGAAGCGCCCAGGGCCCCGGGTGGACGCGCCAGGCCAGGATGGTGGCCTGACTGCCCACCAGCATCAGGGCCACCGCCTGGGCCCCCATCACCGCGGTCAGGACTCCCCAACGGTCCTGGAGGGGGCGCAGGTCCGCGCGTCCCTCCTCGACCAGGGCGGCCAGGCGCAACTGGCTGAACTGTGAGAGGGCCGTGCTGGCGGCTTCCAAGAGCCCTGAGACCAGGATGGCGGCGGTCACCCCGCAGACCAGTTGGATCTCGGTGGCCCCGCAGGGACCCCAGGCGCCCATCAGGAGACCACCTTTCGGGCCGCCAGATGCAGGCAGAGGCTCAGCACGACGCCCAGGGTCGCACCCCCCAGAACCTGGGGCCAGCCGTGGATTCCCGTGTGGACGTGGCGACGCGAGACCATCGCCGCGAAGGGGATGGCCAGCAGACCGGCCAGAGGCTCGCGGGTGACCGAGAGCAACGCAGCCGAGACCCCGAAGGCCAGTGCGGCGTGGCCCAGGACCAGCCGGCCCGGAGGGAAGGGGCCGCGATGCGAGACGGCCAGGGCCACCACCAGCCCCAGGGCCAGGAGGATTCCCGCCAACCAGAACAGGGGAACGGGGTCTCCGGCCAGCCGCGACCAGCCCGAGCCCTGCAGTTCCCAGGACACCCCAGCTACGGCAGGAAGCAGGACGTGCCAGGCGACTCCCAAGGAAAAGAAGGCAGAGACCAGGACGGCGGCCGCGGCGACATCCTTGGCGATTCGGGCCAGGGGATGGTGTCCCTGGATGGTCATGTTCACCACCGATTCGATGGCGGTGTTGATCAACTCGGCCACCAGGACCAGGCTGGTAGCCCCCAGGACCATCAGGACCCCCATCGGGTCCAGGGGCAGGACCAGGCAGGCCACCAGGACGGCCACCGCCGCCACGAAGTGGATCTTGACGTTGCGTTCGTGTCGGACGGCATAGACGATTCCGTCCAAAGCAACCTGGATGCTGTCCAGAATGTTCCGGCTCTTCCCTGGCAGGGGCGGCGGGTTTCCCGGTCGGGGGCGGCGGGCCGCCCCTCCGCTACGTCGGCGGGCCACCAGACTGGAACGCGAGCTCACAGGGCTCCGTCCCTTTCCAGTGCGGCCAGGACCCGGTCCTCGAGGTCCTTCATGCGCTTTCGCGACTCGGGATCGGGATGGTCGTATCCCAGCAGGTGCAGGACGCCGTGGCTGATGAGCCAGGCCACCTCGCGCCGGAGGTCGTGCCCCTGCTCGGAGGCCTGGCGTCGGGCGGTCTCCAGGCTGATCACCACGTCGCCCAGCAGGCGGGGCTGGCCGGGGGGAGGAGGCGGGGGGACCTGCCCCTCCCACAACGAGAAGGACAGCACGTCGGTGGGTCGGTCCTGCCCTCGGTAGTCGCGGTTGAGCTCCTGGACCCGGCGGTCTTCGGTCAAGGTCAGGCTGATCTCGACCGGGCCGGTCTGGCCCGGCGGGTTCCCCTGGCCGACCGCCAGGCGGGCCGCCCGGCGCAGGAAGCCCAGGGGCAGGCGGCTCTGGCCTGGCAGATCGCTCTGGCTGACCCGCACCTGCACCCTCGGAGCGTCGTCGGGTTCCGACTCGGGGAAGGTCATGCGTTCTTCACCAGCCGGGTCACCTTGGCCTTGCGCGATGGGGCCAACTGCGAGGCGTCGGGGTACTCGATCCGGCCATGATAGTGCGAGGCCAGGGTCCGGGCCAGGGCTTCCTTGACGTCGGTGAGGTCCTTCAAGGAGAGGTCGCATTCGTTGAGCTGCCCGTCCTTCACGGCCTGATCCACCATCTTGTGGATCAACTCCTCGAGTTTCTCGGCGGTGGGCGAGGGCAGGGTGCGGGAGGCGGCCTCGATGCCGTCGCAGAGCATGACCACCGCGGTCTCGCGTGATTGAGGCTTGGGCCCGGGGTAGCGGAAGTCCTCTTCGAAGATCGGCTCGGTCGAGCGGGAGCGCGCCTGGTGGTAGAAGTAGGAGACCAGGTTGGTCCCGTGATGCTCGGGGATGAATTGGGTCAGGATCTCGGGCAGGCGGTACTGGCGGGCCAGATCCAGCCCGTCCTTCACGTGGGAGATGATGATCAGGCTGGAGAGCGAGGGAGCCAGGCGGTCATGGGGGTTCTCCTGGCCGACCTGGTTCTCGACGAAGAAGCGGGGTCGGCGGATCTTGCCGATGTCGTGGTAGTAGGCTCCAACCCGGCACAACAGGGCGTCGGCTCCGATGGCCTGGGCGGCGGCCTCGGCCAGGTTCCCGACCATGATCGAGTGTTGATAGGTGCCCGGAGCCTCGGTCAGCAGGCGGTGCAGGACGGGCTCGGACGGGTTGGACAGCTCCAGGAGCTTGATGTGCGTCGTGATGCCGAAGAAGCTCTCCAGGAAGGGCAAGGCTCCGATGGCCACCAGAGCCGCGGTCAGGCCGTTCAGCCCGCCGAAGAAGAGGGTGTCACGAAGGATTCCATCCAGGCCGTCATGACCCAGCAGGCTGAAGACCAGGACCGCCAGGATGTTGGTGCCCCAGACCAGCAGGGAGGCCGTGACCAGATCCCAACGGCGGCACACCCGGTTGACGGCCATGACCGCCACCGTCCCGGTCATCAGGGCCACGGCCGCGGCGGGCAGGCTGCCGGTGTCGATGCCGACGAACATCGACAAGAGTGCCGTGACCAGGAGGGCCAGGCGGACGTCCAGCAGGATCCCGATCAGCATGGCGGCCGTGGCGATGGGGGCCAGATAGACCGAGATGGTGGTCAGGTAGCGCGAGATTCCCAGGATGGTCAGGACCACCATGGCCAACAACAACAACAGCATGTTGGACTGATAGACCCGGGGCACGTGGATCCGCGCGTAGGAGGCCACCAGGGCGACCAGGAGGGCGGCCAGCAGCCCGTAGGAGACCAGGCCGCGCAGGGTGAGGTGAGGCTTGTAGAAACCCAGGGCCTCGAGGATGGGAAGGTCCTTCTCGCCCACGATGTCGCCTTCACGAATGACGATTTCGCCTGGCAGGACCACCCTCTTGCTGGGTTCGACCTTCTCGGCGGCCGCGCGACGAGCCTGGTTGGTGGCCTCCAGATCGGGGAAGGTGTTGGGCACCAGCGCCTTGGAGGCGATCTGGACGGAGGCCTCGCGGTAATCCGGCGAGAGGAAGGTCAATTGAGCCGCTTCCTCGCGGATTCTCTGGCGGGCGTGGCCCAGGGTGTCCTCGCGGACTCCATCCTTCTGGACCACCCGCAGGAGGTGGAAGGTCGTGTTCTGCAACTGTTCGAGCGCGGGGGGCGCTGCCTTGGAGAGGGTCGCCAGGGTGTTGGGCGCCAGGTCCAGGGGCAGCCGCTCCTCCAGCGTCTTCAGTGCTTGCGGGTCGGGTCGGGCGGAGGCCCGCAAGCGCGCCATCTCGGCGATGCCACGGAAGGTCTCGATCACCTTCTCTTCGCTGAGGTTCGAGGCAAAGGGGTTGTAGGTCTCGATGATCGGGACCTGTTCGGCGGCGCGTCGGCGGGCCTCTCGGGTGCTGTCCTCGTCGATGACCTCGACCCGGCTGGTGGCCTTGACGTCGCGGGGAGCCGGATTGCCGACCTCCATCTTGGTGGAGGAGGGCAGGTCTCCCAATGTCAGGATCAGGACCAGGGCCCCGAAGGCGAGAAGCGCGATGCTGATCCTGGCCAGCGATCGGTTCCGGAAGGCTCGGGCCATCAGGCTCCTCAGCCCATCGATGTTCACGTTGTCAGCAACTCCAGCAACCAGAGGCTCCCCACACCAGGCGCGCCGACCAGCGCGCATCTGGTGCCTGCGCATCCAGGAATCCCTGTCACAGACCCTGGCGCGCTGCCGCCGGGGGTCGGCAGTGTTGGCTCCAGGCCGGAGGCCCCCGGGGCCCTGGGGCCAGTCTAGCAGAAGCTCGGATGGCATGGCAACGAGAGCCCTCCTGCCATGCCTCCTCGGGATTGACGCCTGTGGGCTCGCCGGATCCTCCCTCGGGACGGGGAGTTCATGATCCGGAAACCAGGGAATCCCAAGGGATGCGTACAATTTCTTGGGGGAATCGCGGATTCGGGACCCGGACAGTCACGACTGGCCGACCGGTGACCGGCCCATCCTTTGGAGGTATGGCCTTGAGGTTCACGCATCTGGCATTTCGTGTTGTGGCGGTCCTGCTGCTCCTGGCGGCGGGGCTGGTCCTCCCNNGTTGTGGGGGAGGAGGGGGAGGCGGCGGCGTCAGCATGGCCGAGATCCCCTCGATTCCACCTCCCAGCGGTGGCGGTGGCGGGGGAGTGGTCGATCCGCTCTCGCCGGCCATGGCTCCCGGACCTCCTGGAGTCCTGCCGCCCATGGCCCGCCGGGCCCTGGAGGCGTCGCGTGAAGAGGTCCTGGGCCGCACGGTCAACTACAACCTTCCCGCCGGTTGGAGCCTGATCTCCTTCCCCCTGGGATCGGTGACTTCGGCTTCCGGGTTCACCTACCAGTTGTGCACCTACGAGGGAACCGGCTACGTCTACGTCGACCCGGTCCACAGCCCGGGCTCCCTGGACACCTCTCGCGCCTACTGGGCCTACGCGGATCAGCCCATCGCCGTGTCGGTGGTGGGGCCGGACAACACCGGCGCGGTCACGACGGCCCATCTGCAGGCGGGGTGGAACCTGCTGGGTTGCCCCTCGGTCAACAACCTGGTGACCCGGTCGATGACCGTGACGCGTCAGGCCGGTGCCACCCGGGTGGTCGAAGAGGCCGCCACGGACGACCTGACGGCGGGCGCCGCCTGGATCTACCGCTACCTGTACTTCCAGCAGGGAGACCAGTACGTCCTCCAGGATCTCACGGGGCCCTCGGTGGTCCTCCAGCCTCGGGTCGGCTGCTGGGTCTTCGCCTGGACCGAGGCGGAGCTGAACCTGAACGTGGTTCCGCCCAGCCCGCTGCCAGGCATCACCTCGCTGTCCACCACGGCGCTGGCGGCCGGGAGTACCGTTGACGTCGTCGGGACGGGCCTGGGCGACGCGGCGACCGGGGTCGTGGCGGTCCAGGGTGTGGCCATCCCCAACGCCAACATCCTGAGCTGGGCGGCCAACCGGATCCGCTTCACCGTTCCGGCAGGCCTCTCCGCCGGCAACCTCGTGGTCATGGTCAACCGCTATCCCAGCAATCGGGTACCCGTCACCGTGACCAACCCCGGCTCCGGTTCCACCGGGTCGTTGGCCGGCCTGGTGCAGAGCACCGCAGGCGTCGCCCTGTCGGGGGCCCAGATCATGGTGGACAGCGGTCACACCGCGGTCTCGGACGCCAACGGGGAGTTCCGCATCGACGGGATCCCCGCCGGAGACCACCTGGTCTATGTCACCCGCATCGGTCACCAGACCGCCGTCGGACAGGTCACCATCCTGGCCGGGACCACCCGCTCGGTCCTGGTCGAACTGGCTCCCGCCACCGGTGGCGGCGGCGGAGGCGGTGGAGGAGAGACCACCGGGAACCTGACTGTCCGCGGCTATCCCTACTATGGGGATACCCGCTACTGGGTCAACCGGATCGAGATCTTCGAGCAGGGCAACTACTCGGAACGCTGGTCCAACACCTGGTACAGCGATACCGGCAACGCCTACAACCAGTTGACGGCGGACGGCGCCATCGTGGGCCGGACCTACAACATCAAGATCACCTGGCGCAACGAGGCCGGCCAGGAACACAGCAACACCTGGTATCGCACGATGGAGAGGGACGGACAGACCGAGTCCTTCTACGGCTGGTAGCCCGAACGCCCGCCAGCCGCTCCGGATTCCCCAGGCGGCCCTGCCTCTTCGGAGGTGGGGCCGCTTTTCTTGGGGGGGAGGCCTCGGCTCCGGTCTACCTGCCTTCCAGCCAGTCGGCCGCCCCCTCTCCGGCCCGGCGCCCCGTGGCCAGGCACCCGGTCAGGAGATAGCCTCCGGTCGGTGCCTCCCAGTCCAGCATCTCCCCGGCGCAGAAGAGGCCGGGAAACCCTCGCAGCATGAGGTGTTCGTCCAACTCTTCGAAACGGACCCCCCCGGCGGTGCTGATCGCCTCGTCCAGGGGGCGGGGGGCGGTCAGCACCAGGGGCAGTTGCTTGAGACCTCGGGCCAGCCTCTCGGGCCGGGCCAGATCCTCCGGGGAGAGCCGTTCCCGGATCAGCCCCGCCTGGACACCCTGGATCCCCGTGCGTCGGCGCAGGTGCTCGGAGAGCGAGCGCGAGCCCCGGGGAGCCGACAGTTCGCGCTCCAGGCGCGGGAGATCGCGGCCGGGAAGGAGGTCCAGCAACAGCCGGGCCTGGCCCGATCGCTCGATTTCGTCTCGCAGGGCCGCTGAGAACGAGTAGATCAGGCTTCCCTCCACCCCGAAGCCCGTGATCACGAATTCGCCTTGGCGAGGTTCGCCTCCGGGGATTCGGGCGGCCACCGACTTGACCGGGACTCCGGCGAAGCGCTCGCGGAAGTGCGGGCTCCAGGAGACGTCGAAGCCGCAGTTGGCGGGGCGCAGGGGGGCGATTCCGACGCCTCGGTCGGCCAGCAGCGGGACCCAGGCGCCGTCGGAACCCAGCCGGCTCCAACTGGCCCCGCCGGCGGCCAGGATCGCGGCCGACGGGCAGATGCGCCGGGGGCCTCCAGGCGTCTCGAAGTGCAGCTCCAGCCCCGGGTTCCAGCCCGCCCATCGGTGGTGGGCGTGGAACCGGACGCCGGCCCGCCGCAGGCGGTTCACCCAGGCGCGCAGCAGGGGAGCCGCCTTCATGTCGAGGGGGAAGACCCGCCCCGAGGTGCCCACGAAGGTCTCGATGCCCAGGCCCGCGGCCCAGTGGCGGATGGCTTCGGGACCGAAGGATCGCAGCGCGGCCTGGAGTTGTCTGCAAGGGGGCTGGAATCGGTCCAGGAACAGCTCCAGGGGCTGGCCGGACGTCAGGTTCAAGCCACCTCGACCCGCCAGGAGGAACTTCCGGCCCACCGTGGGCATCCGGTCGAAAACGTCAACTCCGAGCCCGCGCTGGCTCAGGGCCTCGGCTGCCATCAG
This sequence comes from bacterium UBP9_UBA1432, assembly GCA_002329445.1. Taxonomy (GTDB): domain Bacteria; phylum Vulcanimicrobiota; class Xenobia; order Xenobiales; family Xenobiaceae; genus Xenobium; species Xenobium purgamenti. The sequence continues at coordinate 14,508 of DCTU01000281.1, read as the reverse complement.
GCCGGCCGGACCGCCTCCCACGATGGCGACTGTCTGCTCTTTCACGAGGCCCCGCTTCGCTTGAGCGGGGGCTGGAACCCTGCCTGGCTCCCGGGTTCCACAGGGAAGGTCCGGGGCTTCCTCGAACCGGGAGGACATGTCAACCTCTTCCGCTTCTGACGACACCCTTCGCGCTCAACTGCAACAGGCTGCCTGCGAATCTCCGCAGGCCCGGCAGCGTTGCCGGGACCTGGTGGAGGAGCTCCTGACCCGAGACCCCGAGGGCCTGGCCCGTGAGGCCCGCTGGTTCCTGACCCTGGCCTGGCCCGCTTCGGGGGAGCATCCCGCCGACGAGACGGCCGATCTGATGATGGAGGCCAATCCCAGGCTCTTCGAGGCCCCCGTGGCCGGCGCAGCCGAGGCCTGTAGCGCCCCGCAGACCCGCTTCCGGCTGACCCGCGCGGTCTTCCGCCGCTTCCCCGGGCGCTATCGCCAGCGGATGCTGGAGGTGGGGCGAGAGGTGCTGGCCTCGGGCGAGGTTCCGCCCGAGGTGGCCGTCTGGCTGGTACGCAAGTTCGGCGCCGAACTGGTGCCGGATCTGGTCGGCTACGTCCGCTGTCAGGGGGGCGGGGCCGAACGGCTGGACGTCCTGCACGAGGCCGTCAAGGTCCTGGGGCTGGGAGCCGACCCGGTTCTGCAGGCGGCGCTGGGAAGCGGCTGTGAGGAGCTGGAAGCGGCGGCCCGGGAGGCCCTGCGCCGCATGGGCGCCCGGCTTCCCGAAGAGACCGGGAGCCCGAACTCCTAGGGGCTCGAGCCTTCCGGCGTCCCGGTCTCACCTCCCTGGGTGGGAGCCTCTTGGGGCCGGCCCTCGTGGGAGGCGGCGTGGTTCAGGGCGTTCCCTGTTGGGCCAGGATCGCGGCGCCGGCCTCCAGGGTCATGCGGGTCAGTTCGGGGAAGAGGCCCAGCACCATGAGGACGGCCAGGCAGACCATGAGGCCGGCCCGGAAGCGCCAGGGTACGGCCAGGGCCGAGGCCTCGTCCTGGGGCGCTCCGAAGTAGACGGGCTTGAGGATCCCGAAGTAGTAATACAGCGAGATCACCGAGTTGACGATGCCGATCAGGACCATCCACCACCAGGCGGGTTGGGCCTCCCACAGAGCGCGGAAAAGGTAGAACTTGCCCAGGAATCCGGCCAGGGGCGGGGCCCCCGCCAGCGACAGCAGCGAGATCAACAGGGCGAAGGCCAGGAACGGGCTGCGCCGGGCCAGGCCGGAATAGTCCTCGATCCGGTCGCTGCCGGTGCGCCACCCGACCAGGACGATCACGCCCCACGCCGCCAGGTTTGCGAAGCTGTAGACCACCACGTAGTAGATGGCTGCCGCGGCGCCCTCCAGCTCGGCTCCGGCTCGAGAGGCGGCCAGGACGCCCAGCAGGGTGTAGCCGATGTGGGCGATGCCCGAGCAGGCCATCAGGCGTCGGATGTCGGTCTGGGCCAGGGCGACCAGGTTCCCCCAGAACATCGAGAGGATGGCCATGACCGCCAGGAGCACCATCCAGGTTTCGGCCAGGCGGAAGTCGCGGCCCTGCAAAGCCAGGGAGCCCCAGAACAGGCGCAGCATGACGGCCACCATGGCGGCCTTGGGAGCGGTGGAGATGAACATCGCCGAGGGTCGCGGGGCACCCTGGTAGACGTCCGGGGCCCAGATGTGGAAAGGAGCGGCGGCGATCTTGAAGCCCAGGGCGGCCAGGATCATCAGGCTTCCCAGGACGAAGGCCTGGGGCGGGTCGGCCAGGGCCTCATAGCGCGTGGCGATCTGGCTGAAGAAGGTGGTGCCCATGGTCCCGAAGACCAGGCTGATGCCGTACAGCATCACCGCCGACGAGACCGAACCGGTGACGAAATACTTCATGCCGGCCTCCGCCGAGGCCCGTTCGTTCCTGTTCCAGGCGGCCATCAGATAGAGGGGCAGCGAGACGATCTCGAAGGCCACGAAGAAGGTCAGGAGTTCGCCGGTCGAGACCGACAGCATCAGCCCCAGGACCACGAAGGGGACCAGGGTGACGAAGTCTCCGGGATTCCGCCGTTCGGCGTCCACCGGATCGATCGAGAAGAGCAGCACCAGTGCCCCGGTGACGCAGGCCAGGGCCCGGAAGACCACCGACAGGGGGTCGGCCAGGAAGATGCCACCCCACAGGGTCAAGGCGGAGTTGCTGGCGGCGGTGTCCAGCCAGTCCGGGATGGTGGCCAGGGCTCCGGCCAGAAGGCCCCAGATGGCAACCGTGGCCTGGGCGCGGGGGCTCGGATTGCGGCGCAGGTCCAGGCCCATCACCAGGAAGGCCGTGGCGGCCACCACCACCTCCGGGGCCAGGGCCTGCAGCATCGTCAGCGCGTTTGTCACGACGGTCTCTCTTTTCGGTCGATGTCGGTTCGGAGCGCAGCCGGCGTCAGGAAGCCAGCCGCTCGAGGAGGGCCCGCAGGGCCGGCGTCGTGACGTCGGTCAGCAGGCGGGGCGCCAGGCCCAGGACCAGGGTGGTCAAGGCCAGCAGGCCCAGAGGCAGCTTCTCGGTGGGGAGGGCGTCGCGGACCTCGGCGAGCCGGGGATTCAGCGGTCCATAGAAGGCGAACTGCACCGAGCGCAGCAGGTAGGTGGCGGTGATCACCAGCCCACAGATGGCCAGGACCGCCAGGAACGGGCGTTGCTGCCAGGTCCCCAGGAAGACCATCAACTCCGCCGCGAAGCCTGACATCCCGGGCAGACCCAGCGAGCCCAGGGCGCCCAGGGTGTAGACCGTGGCCAGCCACGGCATCCGGCTGGCCAGTCCGCCCCAGCGCGTCATGTCGCGGGAGTGGGTGATCAGGTAGACCGTTCCGGCCAGGCCGAAGAGGAGCGCGGTGATCACGCCGTGCGAGAACATCTGGAAGACGGCTCCGGTGGCGCCGAAGAGGGCCCCCGTGCCGACCCCGGGCAGGGCCATGCCGGAGGTGCCCAGGAAGACGATGCCCATGTGGCTGACCGAGGAGTAGGCGATCATCAGCTTGATGTCGGTCTGTCTCAGGGCGCACAGGGCCCCATACAGGATGTTCACGATCGCCAGGACCCCGATCAGCGGAAGCCAGATCCGGGCTCCCTCGGGCAGCAGGCCCACGGCCACGCGCAGGATGCCGTAGCCGCCCATCTTCAGCAGCACCCCGGCCAGCAGCATGGACAACGCCGTGGGGGCCGAGGAGTGGCCGTCGGGAAGCCAGGTGTGGAAGGGGACCAGGCCCGCCTCGATGGCAAAACCCAGGAAGATCAGCAGGAAGAGCCAGGACTGGTGCTCGCGGGCCAGGGTGGCGCGCAGCAGCTCGGGATAGTCGAAGGTCTTCAAGTCGGACAGGAAGTACAGCCCGAAGATGCCCAGCAGGACCAGGCCACCGCCCAACTGCAGATAGAGCAGGAGCTTCATGGCCGCGTCCTGGCGGCGGATGGGCCTGCCCACCCCGGTCTTGTCCGACCCCCAGATCCCGACCAGGAAGAACATCGGGATGCTGGCCATCTCGTAGAACAGGATCAACAAGAAGAGATCCAGCGAGGTGAAGACCCCGAAGACCCCGGTCATCGCCGTCAGGGCCAGGGCGAAGTACTCCTTGTGGCGGAAATCGATCTGCAGCGAGATGAAGGCTGCGGTGAAGCAGATGATGCCGGAGAGCAGGACCATCGGCATCGACAACCCGTCCACTCCCAGGTGGTACTGCATGCCGAACTCCGGCAGCCAGGGATGGAGCTCCTGCCAGAGGAAGCCGGTGGCGTCGGGGAAGGCGCTCATCCGGGCGTAGAGCCAGCCGGCCAGGGCCAGCGAGAAGCCCGTGGCCAGGAGCGCCACCGTCTGGATGGCGCGCACCGAGCGCTCGGGAAGGCACAGGATGATCAGGGCCCCGGCCAGGGGCGCCAGGGTGACCAGGCTCAGCAAGGGGAGCCGGTCGAGTTGGGTTACGAGCGTGTCCATGGATGCGAAGTCCCTTGTCGAACGGGGTCGGACGGAGTCGTCGAGGTTGGCTGGGGTCGACTCACCGGCCGCCCTCCAGCAGGTTGAGGACGAAGTGGCGGCTGGTGAAGAAGCCGGGTTCGACCATGCCGATCCCCACGGCCAGCAGGATCAGGGCCAGCAGGATCATCAGGGCATAGTGCTGCACCTTGCCGGTGTGTTCCGCGCGCAGCCAGTCCCCCCAAGTGCGGAAGCTGGCGGCCACACCGAAGACCGCGCGGTCCACCAGGTTGGCTTCGACCCAGGCCATCGCCCGGGCTCCGGCGTACATGGTCCCGGCCAGCGCTCGGGCCCAGAGATGGTCCAGGTACCACTTCTGCTGCAGGAAGGGCCAGACCCGCCCCAGTCCGGAACGCAGGCGGCGCTCGCCGCGCTCGGGGTCGCCGGCGAAGAGCCCGGCCCCCAGGGCGATGCCGGCCAGGGCCACGACCACGCTGAGAAGCATCGGGGTCCAGTGGAACTCGTGAGGGTGGGCCTCACCGGACAGGTGGATGAAACCCTCGAAGAAGTTGGGAAGACCCAGGCCGACGCCCGTCGGGACCCCGGTGAAGCCCAGGAAGACGGCAAAGAAGGCCAGGACCAGCAGGGGAGCCCACATCCAGGGACTGACCTCGTGGGGGAGGTGCCCGCCGTGGGGCA
>DCTU01000281.1:0-9840 GCA_002329445.1 bacterium UBP9_UBA1432 | reverse complement strand
GGTCCATTCCGGCGCCACGCCCAGGGCCTGGGAGGTGGGGAAGGGGGCCGGAAGCGAGGGGGGAGGGACGGGGCCCGACAGGTCGGCGGGGGCCTTTTCGACTCCCCGGTAGGGCCCCTCAAAGGCCAGGAAGTACATCCGGGTGACGTAGAAGGCCGTCAGGAAGGCGGAGAAGGTCAGGAGCAGGTACAGGGCCATCCCTCCCGGGGCGGCGTGCACGTATCCCAGGATCTCGTCCTTGGACCAGAAGCCGGCCAGCGGGGGCACCCCGGCCAGGGCCAGGCAGCCCATCAAGAAGGCGAACCAGGTGAAGGGCATCTGCCGGCGCAGGCCGCCCATCCGCCACAGGTCGTTGGAGTGGCAGGCCACGATCACGGCGCCCGAGCCCAGGAAGAGCAGCGACTTGAAGAAGGCGTGGGTGATCAGGTGGAAGCTGCCGGCGGTGTAGGCGCCCATGCCCAATCCGGCCATCATGAACCCCAACTGCGAGATGGTCGAGTAGGCCAGCACGCGCTTGATGTCGTTCTGGACCACCGCGATGGTGGCGGCCAGGAAGGCCGTGACCCCGCCGATCCAGGCGACGATGAGGGCGGCCTCTCCGGCGTGGCCGGCCGGGTGGAAGACGGGGAAGAGCCGGGCGACCAGGTACACGCCGGCCGCCACCATCGTGGCGGCGTGGATCAGCGCGGAAACCGGGGTGGGGCCCTCCATGGCGTCCGGCAGCCAGATCTGCAGGGGGAACTGCGCACTCTTGCCGATGGCGCCGCAGAAGATCAGGACGGCGGCCAGGGCCACGAAGCCTGCGGTCAGGCCCTGTGGGATCCCCTGGGCGAACCTCTCGGTCAGGCCCAGGAAATCAAATCCCTTCAGGGCGACGCCCAGCATCAGGATGCCCATCAGGAAGCCCAGATCACCGAAGCGGGTGACCACGAAGGCCTTCTTGCACGCCTCGGCGGCGCTGTGCTTGAAGTACCAGAAGCCGATCAGCAGGTAGGAACACAGGCCGACCAGCTCCCAGAAGATGTAGATCTCCAGCAGGTTGTGCGACAGGACCAGGCCCAGCATCGAGAACGTGAACAGGGACATCCAGCCGAAGAAGCGGGACATCGAGGCCGAGCCCTGGGTCGGGAAGTGAGCGATCTCGGTCTGGATGTAGGCCGTCGAGTAGATCTGGATGCACAGGCCCACGAAGCAGACCATCAAGAGCATCATGGCCGAGAGGTTGTCGACCAGAAGCCCGAGCTCGATGGTGCCCAGCGGGTGATCCGGGGCCAGCGTGATCCAGGGCAGGGCCACCTGCATGGGCGGACCGTCCTGGGTGAAGCGCTGCCAGAAGACCTGGGCCGAGACCCCCAGGGAACCGGTCAGGGCCAGGATCGAGACGGCGGCCGAAACCCGTCCCCAGGGCCGGGTCAGGAACGAGATGATCAGGAAGGCCAGGAAGGGGAGCAGCGGGACCAGCCAGACGTTGGCGGCGGCCCCCTCCAGGGCAGCAGCGGCGACCTGTTCGTGCACGGGGCTAGCCTTTCATCGTATCGACCTGGTCCAGGTCGATGTGGCGGAAGTTGCGGTAGATCGAGAGGACCAGGGCCACCCCGACGGTGGCCTCGGCGGCGGCCACGGCGATCACGAAGACCGCCAGGACCACCCCGTCGAGGTTGGGCATGAAGCGGGCGAAGGCCACCAGGTTCAGGTTGACCGCGTTGAACATCAACTCCAGGCTCAACAGGACGGCGATGGCGTTGCGCCGGGTCAGCACCCCGTAGGTGCCCAGGCAGAACAGGACGGCACCCAGGGCCAGGAAGTGGTTCAGTCCGATGGCGCTCATGGGGCCTTCTCCTCGCGTCCTTCAGGGGCTTCCGGCAGGGCCGGGTTCCTGCGGGCCACCACCAGGGCTCCGATCAGCGACACCAGGATCAGCACCGAGACCATCTCGAAGGGGAGCGTGAAGGGGTCCAGCAGGCGGAAGCCCAGGGCCTGGACGCTGGGGATGGCCTCGGCGACCTGGAACCCGCACTTCGGGGTCCAGGTGGGGCTCAGCGTGGTGTCCGGAGCGGTCTGCCAGGTGGAACTCAGCGTGCCTCCCAGCAGGATGGCCAGCAGCATCAGGCACAAGGCCGCGGCGGTCCAGGGTTGGGTGGTCAGGCTCTTCAGATCGGGGTTCATCATGTTGTGGGTCAGCATGATCGCGAACAAGAGCATGATCGCGATGGCCCCCGCATACACCAGGACCTGCACGGCTGCCAGGAACCAGGCCTGCAGAAGCCCGTACAGGCCGGCCACGGCGAAGAGCGTGCCCACCAGGGCCAGGCCGGCGTGGAAGAGCTTTCGGGCCCGGACCACGGCCAGGGCGCAGCCGGCCACCATGGCCGCCAGCAACCAGAAGGCCACAGGGTTGGGGTCGTAGATCATCCGGGGTTGCCTCCAAAGTAGATCTGCTGGATCGCCGCCAGGACGATGCAGACCAAGAGGTTCACGAAGGAGAGCGGCAGCAGGAACTTCCAGCCGAAGGTCATGAGGTGGTCGGGGCGCAGCCGCGGGAAGGTCCAGCGGATCCACATCAGCAACAGCACAACGGCATAGGCCTTGGCGAAGAAGATGGCCATCCCGGCCAGAAGGTCGAAATAGGGCAGGGTGAAGAAGCCCAGGTTCAGGGACGAGGGGGGAATGAATCCGGGCAGGGTCCACCCCCCCAGGAAGACGGCCGTGAAGATCATGCACACCACGAAGGTGTTCGAGAATTCCGCCAGGTAGAACATGGCGAAGCGCATGGCCGTGTACTCGGTGCTGAAGCCGGCCACCAGCTCCTGTTCGGCCTCGGGCATGTCGAAGGGCGGGCGGTTGGTCTCAGCCACCGCGCAGATCAGGTAGACCACGGCCCCCAGGAAGCTGGGCACCAGGAACCATCCCAGGAGGGGCACCCCGAAGAGCCCCGCGTGCTGGACCAGGACCAGATCACCCAAGGACAGCGAACCGGCCAGCACCATCGGTCCCATCAGGGCGAAGAGCATGGGGATCTCGTAAGAGAGGATCTGGACCCCGGCCCGCATCCCGCCCAGGAGGCTGTATTTGTTGTTGGAAGCCCAACCGGCCGTGAGGATCGCCAGGATCGTCAAGGTGGTGATGGCCACGACGTACAGCAGGCCGATGTCCAGATCGGCCACGGCCACCACGATGGGAGCCGACTGGGCATAGGAGGTGCTGGAGATCGGCAGCGGCACGTACACGGCCAGGGCAGCCATGAAGACCAGGACCGGCGCCAGCATGAAGCCGAAGCGGTCGACCTGGGCCGGGATGATGTCTTCCTTGAGCAGGAGCTTGACCGAGTCGCAGGGCGTCTGGAACCAGCCCCCGGTCCACATCGAGAAGCGGGCCCAGGCCTTGGGTCCGGTCAGCATCGGCCCCATGCGCCGCTGGATCCGGCCGCAGATCTTCCGCTCCAGCCAGATCATGAACATCGCGTTCAAGGCGATGAAGGCCAGGACCAGACCCAGGCTGACCAGCATCGGGGCCCAGAAAGGCACCTGGAAGCCTCCGGTCAGGTCCCGGACGAACTGTTCAAATATCGGCTCCACGCTTGTCCCTGCAGTTCCCGGCCGCCAGGGGCGGCCCGTAATCTCTTGAAGCTAACGGTCGGTCTCCGGCAGCACCACGTCGAAGCTGGCACAGATGGCCATGATGTCGGGGATCAGGCAGTCGCGGACCAGGTGCTGGAAGACCGCGATGTGGCAGAATGAAGGGGTCCGGAACTTGCACCGGTAGGGTTTGTCGGTGCCCTGCGAGACCAGATAGCAGCCGATGTCTCCCCGAGGAGACTCCAGATGCACGTAGGTCTCGCCTTCGGGAAGCACCATGCGCAACGGTTGGGGCTCCAGGTAGGGTCCTCCGGGCAGCTTCTCGGCGCATTGCCGCAGGATCCGGGCGCTCTGGCGCAGCTCCTCCATGCGGATCCGATAGCGCGCGAAGACGTCCCCCTCGGTGCGCACGGGGACGTCGAACTCCAACTCGGGATAGACCGCGTAGGGGTGTTCGCGGCGGACGTCCCGAGCCATTCCCGAGGCGCGCAGGTTGGGCCCGCTCACCCCGTAGGCCAGGGCCTTTTCGGCAGAGAGGAAGCCCACCTTCTTGGTCCGGTTGTAGAAGATGGGGTTCTCGTCCAGCAGGTCCTCGTATTCCCGGATCAGGGGCTCCCACTCGTCCAGGAAGGCCAGCATCCGCTCGCAGAAGTCCTCGGGAAGATCCCTGGAAACCCCGCCAATCCGGAGGTAGTTGTACAGCAACCGGGCCCCGCAGGTGGACTCGAAGAGGTCCAGCACCTTCTCGCGGTCCCGGAACCCGTAGATGAAGGGGGTCGTGGCCCCGACCTCCAGGGCAAAGGTGCCATACCACAGCAGGTGGGAGGCGATGCGGTTGAGCTCGCTCATGATCACCCGGATATACTCTGCTCGGGGGGGCACCGTGATGTCGGCCAGATCCTCGACCGCCATGACGTACACGTAGTTGGAGGTCATCGAGGTGCAGTAGTCCAGGCGGTCGGTGACCGGGATGACCTGGGTGTAGGTGCGGTTCTCGGCCATCTTCTCGATCGAACGGTGCAGGTAGCCGACCACGGGTTTGCAGCGGACCACCCTCTCGCCATCCATGGTCAGCACCAGGCGCAGCACGCCGTGGGTGGAGGGGTGCTGGGGGCCCATGTTCAGCTCGAACTCTTCGACCGTCAGGTCGGGATTGGCTGGAAACTGTCTCATCATCGCATCATCCTGTCAATCAGGGCGGGGGGTCAGGTTCGGGTGGCTGTAGTCCTTGCGCAGCGGATGACCTTCCCAGTCCTCCGGCATCATCAACCGGCGCAGGTCCTCGTGCCCGCTGAAGAAGACCCCGAACAGGTCGTAGATCTCCCGTTCATTCCAGTCGGCGTTCTCCCACAGATGGGAGAGCGTGGGGATGGTGGGGGCGTGCCGGGGCAGATCCACCTTCAACGCCAGGCGATGGCGGTGGGTGTAGGAATACAGGGAATACACCACGCACAGGCAGTCCGGGGGACTGTCTACGGCCGTGCTGAACTCCAGGTATTGCATGGCCGCCTCGGGGGCGTCCCGCAACCAGCCGAAGACCTCCGGGACCCCCGAAGCCGACATGATCAGGGCCTGGGGGTTGAGCGGGTCCAGTCGGAACTCGACCTGGGGAAAACGGGCCTGGAGGATGGGGAGGAACTCGTCGGGGCTCATCGCCGCTCCTTGTCTCAACCGGGGATCTGCGGGTCGCGTTCGGTTTCGGCCGTTCCCGTGGAGAGCGAGAACCGGCCCGCCGTGGGCGGGATGTGGATGGCCGGACCGCGAGGCTGTCCCAGCTTGTTCCTGCGGATCTTCTCCTGCATGGCCAGGCAGCCGTTGAGCAGGGCCTCGGGTCGGGGAGGGCAGCCGGCGATGAAGACATCCACCGGGATGATCTTGTCCACACCCTTCAGCACCGAGTACCCGTCGTGATAGAAGGGGCCTCCGTAGGTGGTGCATCCGCCCATGGCGATCACGTAGCGGGGTTCCGCCATCTGTTCGTGCAGGAGCTTCACTCGCGGGGCCATCTTCAGGGTCAGGGTTCCCGCCACGATCATCAGGTCGGACTGACGTGGGGTGGCCCGGAAGATCATCCCCAGGCGGTCGAAGTCATAGCGGGCTGCCCCCGTAGCCATCAACTCGATGGCGCAGCAAGCCAGTCCGAAAAGCATGTACCACATCGACGAGGCCTGGACCTCGTTGATGGCCCAGTCCACCGGGGCCATCACCACGCTGCCTCCGGGCAGTCGGTCGACGTAGGCCGGGATCCGATCCATCAGACCCATTTCAGGGCCCCCTTTCTCCAGGCGTAGGCCAGGGCCGAGCCCAGCACTCCGAGGAAGACCACGATGTCCGCCACGGCCAGCAGCAGGTTCCCGTCCACAATCATCGTGCGGAAGGCCACCGCCCAGGGGATCAGGAAGGCGGCCTCCACGTCGAAGAGGACGAAGACCATCGCGAACAGGTAGTAGCGGACGTTGTACTGGACCCAGGCGCCGGAGGTCGGGACCTCGCCGCACTCGTAGGGCCGCAGCTTGGTCACTCCGGGGCGCGACGGTGCCAGCAGCCGGGACAGGGTGACCACGCTCAGGACGAAGATCGCTCCCGCCACCAGGAAGAGGGCGATGTATGCGCCGTTGCCGTTGTGCATTTCCAGGTCTGCTCCCCGGGGCCTCCGTTCAGCGGCCGACCCCTCGTCTGAAGGATTATTCTCTTTGCCAGCCCGAGCGCGGGGTATGATCTCGCGCAGAGTCCCGGCCCCTGGAAGGCCGTATGTGGGACGATCCGCTTCAGCGATCCCTTCGGGTCAGGACGCCGGGCAGCCGGGCAAGGTCCTCGCGGGCCCTCCCCGCGGGCAAGCGGTCCAACGCCTCCAGGGCCTTCCGAGCCTGGTCGCGAGCCATCTCCTGCGAGCGGGTTCGCGAGTCCTTGGCCTCCATGAGGGCCAGGATCTCGGCGAAAGCCTCTCCCCCCAGAACCGGCCCTTCCAGAAGGTGGGCCAGTCGTCCCCTCTGGATGGAATCGGCTCCCTCCAGAGCCAGCAGGAAGGGAAGCGTGAACTTTCGTTCGGACAGATCCGAACCCACGGGCTTCCCCAGCGTGGCCGGGTCTCCCCAATAGTCCAGGACATCGTCGATGATCTGAAAGGCCAGCCCCACGTGACGTCCATACATCCCCAGGGCCTGGACCTGGGCCTCATCGGCTCCGGCCAGCACTCCACCCAGCATGCAGCCGGCCGCCATCAGCGAGGCCGTCTTGCCGTCGATGATGCGCAGGTAGTCCTCGGTGCGGGTCTGCATGTCGCCCTGGTGCTGAAGTTCCAGGATCTGCCCCAAGGTCATTTCAGCGACGGCATTCGAGACCACCCGGACCAGCCGGACCTGGCCCACCGCGCAGACCGCCTCCAGGGCCTGGGTCAGGAGGAAGTCCCCCAGGAGCACCGTGTAGCGGTTCCCGTGCAGGGCGTTCAGCGTGTCCTGGCCGCGTCGCAGCGTCGTCTGGTCGATCACGTCGTCGTGCAGCAGCGAGGCCCCGTGCACCATCTCGACGGCCGCCGCGATGGGGAGGGCCGCCTGGGGACGGGCTCCCAGGATTTGCGATGACCACAACACCAGCGCCGGACGGATCCTCTTGCCGCCTCCTCGGAACAGGGCTTCCCCGGCCGGGCGAACCGCGCCCCCCTTGTTCTGCAGGATGCCCTCCAGGCAGGTCTCGACCTGTCGCAGGTCCTCCTCCAGGGTTTTGAACAGAGGGTTCAACAAGAACGAATCGCTCACGAGCGGGCCATCTCCGCCAGGGTCCCATCGACGGCCTCGATCAGTTGCTCGACCTCGGCTTCGCCCAGGGCTGCCGACAGGAAGGCGGCCTCGAACTGCGAGGGGGGGAGGTAGACACCGCGAGCCAGCATCCCGTGGAAGAAGCGACCGAAGGCCCGGGTGTCACAGGTCCGGGCTTCGGAGAGGTTGCGGACCGGTCGGTCGGTGAAGAACCAGGTCAACATCGACCCGACCCGCTGCATCCGGACGGGCACGCCGTGCCGCCGGGCACTCTGCTGCAGGCCGGCCTCCAGTCGGGCCCCGGCTTCTTCCAGGCGCCGATAGATTTCGGCGTTCTGGCGCAGGAGGCGCAGGGTGGTCAGGCCAGCGGCCACCGAGAGGGGATTGCCCGAGAGGGTCCCCGCCTGGTACACCGGACCCAACGGAGCCACGTGCTCCATGACGTCCCGACGTCCACCGTAGGCGCCGATCGGCATGCCGCCTCCGACGATCTTGCCCAGGCAGGTCAGGTCTGGCCGGATCCCGTAGAGCTCCTGGGCTCCGCCGAAGGCCAGACGGAACCCGGTCATCACCTCGTCGAAGACCAGCAGGGCTCCGTGTTGGCGGGTCAGTTCACGCACTCGCTGGAGGAATCCCTCGGCCGGGGGAACCAATCCCATGTTCCCGGCCACCGGTTCCAGGATCACCGCGGCGATGTCGGAACCCGGGCTGGCCAGAAGCCGTTCCAGGGCGTCGGCGTCGTTGAAGGGCAGGGTCACCGTGTGTCGGGCCACCTCGGCCGGGACACCGGCGGAGTCGGGGGTCCCGAAGGTGGTCGCGCCCGAGCCGGCCTTGACCAGCAGGCCATCCGAGTGGCCGTGGTAGCAGCCCTCGAATTTCACGAGACGGCTCCGGCCCGTGAATCCCCGCGCCAGGCGCAGGGCGCTCATGGTGGCTTCTGTTCCGGAGGACACCAGGCGGACCAGATCCATGGCCGGAAAGGCTCCGCGAATCTCCCGGGCCAGCTCGATTTCGTCGGGGCAGGTGGCTCCGAAGGAGAGGCCCCGGCGGGCAGCCTGGCAGACCGCCTCGACGACCTGGGGGTGGGCGTGGCCGAGGATCAGCGGTCCCCAGGAACCCACCAGGTCCAGGTAGGTGTGGCCATCCACGTCCGTGATCCACGGTCCGGCGCCGGAGGCGAAGACCAGAGGCTCGCCTCCGACCGCGGCAAAAGCGCGCACCGGGCTGGACACGCCTCCCGGCATGTGCTGTCGGGCCTCGGCGTACAGGGCTGCGGAGAGGGGGCGGGGGGCGGAAATCGGGACAACCTCCAGGATTTTGGAGGCCGTTCCACGGCCCCGGGGGATCTCCTCCGCCTGGGTTCCCACAGGCCCGGGCAGGCGACGCAGGTTCGCAAGACGCTCCGGCGAACGTGCTGGCTTCATCCGAGCGCCTGAGGAATGAGCATGTCCGACAACGGAAGACCCGCACCCCTTCAACCCGGAGAACAGGAGCTGGCCATCACCGGCGTCCTGCACCGCCGACTCCAGGCCGAGGACTGCCTGCGCCCGGAGGACCGCGAGTCGGTCGCCTATCGGCTGGCCGAGATCATGGTCTCNNAAGCCTCTACACCGAGGTGCTGCCCCGCCTGGTGGAGGAGGACGCGGCCGAGGGGGTGACCCTCTTCGAAGAGCTCGCGGCAGCCCGCATGTCCCTGATGCATGTCAAGGATCTGGTGGAGGACTTCGAGGAGGTCTTCATGCAGGCGATGGCCCATCAACGCGAGGACGACGGCAACCTGGAGCGCCTGTCCCCGCCTGGCGAGGAGGAATGAGGCCTCCGCTCTCACGGGGCGTCCTGGACCCCTGGAGACCGGACCTCGCGCCCACATGCCCATCAAGGTGACCGAAAGCCTGCTGACCCGGCGTTTCCTGCTCTCCCTGAACATGCTCTTGAGCCCTCGCCACCCGGAGGAACCTCCTGTCGACCCCGCCGCTTTCGACCGGCTGCCCCGCGCCCGCCTGGTGGGCGAGTGGCAGGGCCTGGTCTGCGAGTTCGAGTTCCTGGCCGCGGACGAGTTGCGAATCGCCTTGAAGCTCCTGCCGGCGGCCCATCTGCACCTGCGCCGCGAAGGGCGGGCCAGCCGGATCCTGGGGAGACTGGGCCTGTCCCGCGAGGTCCGGATCGGCGAGAAGGAGTTCGACGAGCGCTACCTGATCCAGAACATCACCCAGAAGGACGCCCGGGCCCTCTTCAACCCTCGAGTCCGCCGGCTGGTCGACGCCTTGGAGCCCTTCTTCAACCTGGAGATGCTGGACCAGGAGCTGCGCATCCTGAAGTACGCGCCCCTCCGCGAGGGATATGAGCCCGCCTCGGCCCTGCACGATCTGGAGGCTCTGTTCGAGCTGCACCTGGCCACTCGCGCGGTCGACCTCCCCGATGCGGGATTGAAGCGCTGAGGGGCCGCCTGGAGGACTCCTGAAGCCCTCGGGGAACCCCGCCCCGCCCCCCCGTGGGGTGAGCTCCAAGCC
>DCTU01000432.1 GCA_002329445.1 bacterium UBP9_UBA1432 | reverse complement strand
CGAGGGCAGAAGATCATGACCCACATGATCCAGGAGGGTCACCGACGCCTGCTGGTGGAGAATGGCCCGTGTGACCTGCTGTACGCCGTGGTGCGAACCTTCGTCTCGCTGACCTTCCATTCGGACCTGCGCGGCCTGGGCTACATCGACACGGGGATCTTCCCCAACGTGCGCCGGGTCCGCGACTACGAGACCCATGGGTTCAAGGTCTGTCCCGGTCCTGCCGGCTACTCCTGCCGACGCCGGCCGCCCCGCCTCTTCCACCAGGTCGAGACCCTGTACCAGATCGTCGCCAGCCGGCTGGACCTGGACCCGCCGGAGATCGTGCCGGTCCGACTCTCGCCGCGGCCCGGCGAGCATGTCACCCTGGAGCAGGTTCCACCCGAAGAGTTCCCCGGCGGGATCGAGGCCGAGCGCGAACGGCTGCGCCACGAAGGGCAACTGTCGTTCGGCTTCTACCCCCTGCACGAGCCCAACCTGATGCTGGCCAGCCAGGACCGCTCGGTGAAGGCCTTCCTCTACCATCAACCGATCGACGGCCACGCCAGCCTGCTGGGGATGACCACCGGTGGACGAGACATGGTGGACGTCCTGGAATCCCTTGGGAACGCCTGTGAAGCCCTGGATGTCAAGTACCTCGAGATCCTGGCCTCGGCCTACGATCCCGTCCTGCAGGCTCAGCTCTGGCAGGCCTACTTCATCCCCAGCGCCTGGTTCCCGGCCGCCCGCTTGTGCGAGGATGGCTGTCGGGAGGACTACCTGGTGGCATCGCGCACCTTCGTCCCCCTGCACTTCAAAGGACTCAAGCTGACCGAGGAGTCCAAGCCTTTCATCCTGGAATACTTCAAACTCTATACCGGCCGACTCTGGGAGGAGCTCGTGGATGCCTGACCCCACCGCCAGAACGCCTCTCGACCGCGAGGAACTTCGCGTGCTGCGGCGTGCCCGACGGGTCCTGTCTCGCAACCGAGGGGCCACCGACCGCCTGATTGCCCAGCGTGCGGCCTATGCGGCCGGTCCCCGCCAGGATGGATTCTTCCTGGAGGCGATGAACGAGAACTTCGCCCACCACTTCCTGGGATGCCCCCTGTACCGGGCGCGCTGCCTCCAGGCGGGCGTGACTCCGGGGGACATCCGTCGGGTCGAGGACCTGCCCCGAATCCCCTACGTCTTCGTGACGGTCTTCAAGAGAAACGACCTTCTGACCGGAAGCCCGGAGAAGGTCCGCCTGACGCTGACCTCCAGCGGGACGGGGGGCGAGCGCAGCGCCATCCACCTGGACGCTCGTTCCCTGCGCCGGATCCGCCGAATCGTCCACAACATCTATCGGGACCTGAAGATGACCTCCCGAGAGGTCACCAACTACCTGTGCTTCACCTACGACCCGGCCGTGGCCAAGGACCTGGGCACCGCCTTCTCCGACGAACTCCTGACGCGCCTGACCCGGGTCGGTCAGGTCCACTACGCGATCCGCCCGGACGGCCAGGGAGGATGGCACCTGGACCGGGAGGCCTGTCTTGAAGCCCTGGAGCGCTTCGAGCGGGAGGGCAGCGCCTTTCGCATGCTGGGATTCCCGGCCCACGCCTGGGAGGTCCTGCAGGACTACGTCCGCTTGCGCAATCGCACGCTGCGCTTTCCTCTTCGCAGCTACGTCCTGACCGGCGGGGGTTGGAAGACTTTGGGAGATCGGGAAATCCCCAAGCCGCTCTTCCGCTCGGAGGTGGCCCGGATCCTCGGAATCCCCCAGGACCACATCCGCGACCTGTACGGGATGGTCGAGCACGGAGTCCCCTACACCGAGTGCGAGGCGGGTCGGATGCACGTCCCGATCCACTCGCGGGTCCTGGTGCGGGATCCCGGCACTCTCGAACTGCTTCCCCCAGGGCAGACCGGGATCTTCCACATGTTGACCCCCTACCTGTCCTCCTTTCCAGCCCTCTCGCTTCTGACCACCGACGTCGGGCACCTGGAGTCCGGGTGTCCCTGCGGCCGCAGCACACCGGTGGTCGTCCTGGAGGGCCGCGGCGGGGTGACCCGCCACAAGGGCTGCGCCCTGGCAGCCCTGGACATCCTTTCCCCTGAAGGAGTCGAGTGACCATGTATATCCGGTTCGGAGGCGGATGGCGCCTGTTGGCAGGTCTCCTGGCGGGAGCCACCGTGGGCGCGGTCATGGGCCAGGGATTCGAGCTGATCCCTTCGGCGGTCTCTCTGCTGGCCGCCTGCACCGCGGGGTTGATCGGCGTTCTGGCAACCCTGATCCTGCGGGCCGGAACACCCCGCAGGGAGAGACCCTCCCGGGCCGGTGCAACGGCCTTGATGGTGCTTCTGGCCTCCTACCTGGTGGTCGGGAGACTGGTCTGGACCAACCTGGGGACGCTGGAGATCCTCTCCTACCTGGCTGCGGGCGGCGTCATGGCCTGGCTGGTCTTCACCGCGCTGGCCGAGACCCCCCTCTTGACGGCATTCGGATTGGGCGGGCTGCTGGGCGCGGGGTGCGGGGTCCTGGTGCCGATGGTCGTCCCCACCTCCTTCGATCCGCTCTTCTCGCTCCTGACGCAGGCCCACGAAAAATCCATCGGATACGGCGCCCTGAGCCTGCTATGCGCCTTCGCAGGAGCCTTCACCGCCGTCGCCGGCAGGCTCTCCGGATTCGGGTTGGCCGAGTCCCGCCACGACGACGTCTGGCGCTTCAACCCCGAAGGGCGCCTGGCCACCGGCAAGGAGAAGTCGTAGATGGCCTGGGAGCACTATCTCTTCGGTGAGCTCAAGAGCTTCCCGTCGCCTCCCGACCTGGGCTTCGTGGAGGAGGTGCTGGACCGGGCCGAGGCCGTGCGCGGCATCCTGCCCGCCGTCGAGGTCCGGCACATCCTGGACCTGTTGGACCGGGTGGGACGGCTGTGGAGCGACCCGGACTACGCCCCTCGACGCCTGGCCATCCGCCATCTGCCCGAAGTCGTGGGTTTCTCGCCGCAGATGGTGGAGCGGGGCCTGGACGAGCTGGGCCGACTGCTCTCCAGGCAGAACCTGCTGGAGATGCTGCGCTTCGAGCTGGGAATGCCGGAGCCGTTGGACCGCTGGACCTGGAAACCCGGGTACAACGGGTACGTCCGCGGCCTGCCCCTGGGCGTGGTGCTGCATGTCTCACCGGGGAACGTGTTCCTGGGAGCGGTGGATTCGCTGCTGCGCGGGCTGCTGACCAAGAACACCAACATCCTGAAGGTCTCCAGTGCCGACCCGGTCTTCCCGCTCCTCTTCGCACAGACGCTTGCCGAACAGGATCGCGAGGGCCGGATTTCCGGTTCCTTCGCCATCGTGACCTTCCGCGGTGGCGAGACGGACCTGGAAGCGCGCTTCAAGGCTCGGTGTCAGGGCACCGTCGTCTGGGGGGGCGAGACGGCCCTCCAGGCCTGGGGGCGGGACCTGCCCGTCGGCAACCGCCTGGTCCCCTATGGTCCGCGCATGTCCCTGGCGGTGATCACCCGGGACTGGCTGGAGCAGGCCGACCTGACCGAATCCGCCGTGGCCCTGGCCACCGACGTGGCGATGTGGGAACAGCGCGGATGCGGCAGTCCCCAGATGCTCTTCCTGGAGGATTCCGGCCCCCGGGGCGAGGCCTTCCTTGCCGCCCTGAGGCAGGCCCTGGACGACCTGGCGCTCCGCCTGCCCCCCGCCCGACTGAGCCGCGACGAACAGGTGGAGATCCTGCGGGAACGGGAGCTGACCCGCTTTGGCGAACTGACTGGAGCCTCTCGGGCCTGGTTCCCCGAGGGAGACACCCGCTGGACGGTTCTGTGGCGTCAGGCCACCGACCGGCTGGGTTCCCCCCTGAACCGAACCCTGGTGGTCCACCCCTACACCCGCTGGGCGGAGGTTCTCGAGGCCCTGGCCCCCTATCGAGAAGTCCTTCAATCCATCGGACTCGGAGCCCGAGGTCCAGCACTTCGCGACCTCTCAGCGGACCTGGTCGGCCTGGGCGCCACCCGGATCACCGAAATCGGCCGGATGCATTCGTCCAAGGCCGGCTCGCCGCACGATGGCTCCTTCCAACTGGATCGGCTTCTGCGCTGGGTCAGCATCGAATCGGTCGCGGAGCGCTTTGACGCCGCGGACCAGGTCGATCCTGGGGCCAAGGCTCCCACCCGCAGCCAACGACTGGTGGACCTCGTCCGCTTTGCCCGAGACCTGTCCCCCTTCTATCGGTCCAGCCTGGATGCGACCCCCATCCAGAATCCCTCCGATATCCAGCGCTTGCCCCTGCTGACCGGCGAGGAGGTCCGCCAGAACACTCCTCCTGCCGGCCTGGGCCTCTTGACCGGCCCATTGCAGGGCGCCTACGTCTTCGCCAGTGGAGGCTCGACCGGGGCCCCGAAATTCTCCTTCTACTCGTATGAGGAGTGGGAGGAGGTCACCGACACCATGGCGGCCATCTACAGCATCGCCGGGATCGGGTCGGGCGACACGGTGGGCAACCTCTTCATGGCCGGAAGCCTGTACACCAGCTTCCTGGCAGCCAGCGAGGCCCTCGAGAAGCTGGGCTGCGTCAGCCTGCCCATCGCCGGCAACGCCGAACTCAACCAGGTCATGCGCTACGTCGAACTCTTCCGTCCCACCGCCATCCTCGGGCTCCCCAGCGTCCTGGTGCAGATCGCCGAGACGGTGGAACGACGCGGCCTGGATCTGAAGATCCCCAAGATCCTCTATGGAGGCGAACACCTCTCGCGCGAGGCCAAGACCTACCTCCGAGAGCGCCTGGGGGCAGACGTCGTCCTCAGCGCCGGGTATGCCTCGGTGGACGCCGGGCCCGTCGGCTACCAGTGCCCCTTCAGGCCGGGTGGGGTGCACCACCTCCTGTATGACTACCAGTATCTGGAGATCCTGGATCCCGAGACGGGCCGGCCCGTCCCCGAAGGCGAGGTCGGCGAAATCGTGGTCACCTGCCTGAAGCGCCGCCTGATGCCGCTGATCCGCTACCGCACCGGGGACCTCGGCCGCCGGGTTCGCGAGCAGTGTCCCTGCGGGCGGACCACCCCGCTCTTCGAGCTCAAGGGGCGCACGGGGGACGTCCTGCGGGTCGGGACGGTCAGCATCTACCCCGACTCCATCGCGGCCGCCCTCTCCCAGGTCCAAGGGGTCAGCCACCTCTTCCAGATCGTGGCCGATCGCGCGGGCGCCAAGGACGTCCTGACCATCCGAACCGAGCGGCTGCACCACCGCGACCCGGATCGCAGCGACGAGATCCGCCAGGCCATCCTGGGCGAAAACCCGGAGCTTCCCGAAGCCCTGGCGGAAGGATGGCTGGCCGCGCTCGAGGTCGAGGTCCTCGAACCCGATGGCCTGCCGCGAAACGAGCGCACCGGCAAGATCCAGAGGACCGTGGACCGACGCACCTGACCCAGGGGGTCGGTGCCAGGCCTTGGAATCCTCAGCGGAAGCTGGCCAGGACCTCCATCAGGACCGGACGCAGACCATCCAGGACGAACTGTACCCCCAGAGCGATGAGGATCATGGCCATCACCCGGGTCAGGACCTCGGTCCCCGAGCTCCCCATCCAGCGCGCGGCCCGGGGGGCCAGGGCCAGCACCACGGCGGTCAGGACCAGCACGGCCAGCACAGCCAGGGCGAAGGCCAGCCGCGTCGGCCAGGTCGAGGCCTGTCCCATCAGGATCATGGAGGTCGTGATGGCCCCGGGTCCGCAGATCAAGGGCATGGCCAGGGGGACGACGGCCAGGTCCACCCCGTTCCCTTGCTGCACCTCGGTGCCATGTCCCGACCCGGCCAGCATCTGCATCCCCATGCCCACGAAGATCATGCCCCCGGCGATCCGCAAGGCGGGGATGGTGATGCCGAACACCTTCAGGATCACGCTGCCAGCCACGGCGAAGACGGCGATCAGCACCAGCGAGACCAGGCATGCTCGAATGGCCAGTCTGCGCCGCTCGTCCGCGCTCATTCCCTCGGTCAGGCCCACGAAGATCGGAGCCGCCGTCAAAGGGTCCATGATCACCAGCAACGACGAGAAGCACACGAGTCCAAAGGTGATGGCTTCGGGCATTTGGGGTCCTCCGATCCGTCCGAGAAAGCCCCGGCGGACCGCGCAGGACTACTCCTCCGCGCCGCCGATGGGCAGGGGCGCACCCGAAACGGGCGTCGACAACACGAACGTGGTCCGCACCCGGTCCAATCCCGGGATGCGAGCCAGGCTCTCGAGAAGAAAGTGCTCGTAGGCCCGCATGTCGCGCACAGCCACCTTCAGGAGGAAATCCTCCTCCCCGGCCACGTGGTGGACCTCCAGAACCTCGGGCAACCCGGCGACCTCCTCGAGGAAGCGATGGTGACTCGCGGTCTGATGATCCACCTGCTTGATGCCGACGAAGGCCAGCGTGCCGCGGCCGACCAGCTCGGGGTCGATCCGAGCCGTGTAGCCCTGGATCACCCCGCGCCCCTCCAGCTTCTTCAAACGCTGCGCCAGGGGATTGGGGCTCAGACCCACGGCTTCGGCCAGGGCGGTGTTGGAAATCCGTGCGTTCTCTTGCAGAAGACGCAGGATCTGGCAATCGATGCTGTCTAAATGCAAACCTTAAGCAAAAACCTCTCGTCCAAGAACTAACCACAGCAAGAAACTTCTGTCAACCCCGCGCATTGCGCGCCCCTCCAAGGACCGAGCCGGGCCCGGGAACAGGAAGGCGCCCGGGGTCCTGCAGGACGTCCGGGCGCCAGGGGGCTTCGGAGTGCTCAGGCTCAGACCCGCTCGACCAGCATGGCGGTCCCCATGCCTCCGCCCACGCACAACGAGGCCAACCCTCGGGTCTTTCCAGAGCGCTGCAGCTCGTGAAGCAGGGTCACCAGGATGCGGGCACCGGAGGCCCCAATCGGATGCCCCAGGGCGATGGCACCGCCGTTGACGTTGGTGATGGCAGGGTCGATCCCCAGCTCGCGCATCACCGCCAGGGACTGGGAGGCGAAGGCCTCATTGAGCTCCGCGCGCTCGAGGTCTTCCAGCTTCCAGCCGGCACGGGTCAAGGCCTTGCGGGTGGCCTCGATCGGACCCAGGCCCATGAACCAGGGGTCCAGGGCGGTGGTGGCGTGGGATGCGATCCGAGCCAGGGGCTTGAGATCGTGGCGCTTGACGAAATCCTCACCGGCCACCAGGACGGCTGCTCCGCCGTCGTTGATCCCTGAGGCGTTTCCCGCAGTGACCGTGCCATCGGGCTTG
The DNA here is from genome assembly GCA_002329445.1 of bacterium UBP9_UBA1432. Taxonomy (GTDB): domain Bacteria; phylum Vulcanimicrobiota; class Xenobia; order Xenobiales; family Xenobiaceae; genus Xenobium; species Xenobium purgamenti. The sequence continues at coordinate 2,442 of DCTU01000432.1, read as the reverse complement.
AAGGCAGGACGCAGGCGAGCCAGCGTGGCCACCGTCGTGTCGGGGCGCGGGTGCTCGTCACGCCGGACCACGACCGGATCTCCTTTGCGTTGGGGAATGGACACAGGGACGATCTCGGCCTCGAAGGCTCCGGCTTCCCAGGCCCGGACCACCCGGGCCTGACTCTCGGCAGCGAAGGCGTCCTGCTCCTCTCGGCTCAGCGCGAAGCGCTCGGCGATGGCTTCAGCCGTCAACCCCATGTGCTTGTTCGAGAACACGTCGGTGAGACCGTCATAGACCATCTCGTCGACCATCTCGACGGGCCCCATCTTGCGCCCCTCCCGAACGAAGTTGGCGACGTAGGGGGCTCGAGACATGTTCTCCATGCCTCCCGCCACGATGCACTCGGCGTCACCGGCCGCGATCATGGTGGAGGCCAGGGCCACGGCCTTCAGGCCAGAGCCGCAGATCTGGTTGACCGTCCAGGCCGGAGTGGTCTGAGGAATCCCGGCCTGGATGGCAGCCTGCCTTCCGGCGCCCTGCCCCAGCCCGGCCTGCAGCACGCAACCCATCAGGACCTCATCCACATGCTCGGCGAGAACTCCAGCCCGTTGAAGCGCCTCCTGGATGCAGAGGGCTCCCAGGGCCGGCGCAGGAACCTCGCGGAGCCCTCCCAGGAATGAACCGATGGCAGTACGGGCAGCGGACACGATGTAGACCGACTTCACGGCGACGACCTTTCTCGCCCCTGGAAAGGAATCGAGCCGGTCTTCAATCGGCTCGTGAGGCCTGGCGGGAGGAGACGGGGACGACTTCCACCCCTCGCCGGGATCGGCGCTCCGGCCCCAGGCCCTTCCTGGGGCCGCAAGCCAGGGGCCTCTAGTTCTTCTTCCAGCGCAGGACGACGCGGTCGGCCAGGGTGATCTCCTCTTCATCCTGCAGAGGCTGACGGCTGCGGACCACCGTGCGACCCACCTTGGTCGTGCTGGTCTTGCTCTCGTGAACCAGGATGAAGCGGTCGCCTTCGATCACCAGGCTGCAGTGCTTCCGGGAGACCTGGGAATCGGGAAGGAAAATCCCGCAATCCGGACTGCGCCCGATGGAGGTCTCTCCCAGGACCTGGAACTTCCTGCCTTTGGAACTCCCCTTGAGCACCTCGATGAAACCGGTCATCCGCTTGGACTCGCTGGGAGCCTCGAAGGCGGGGGGCTCGGCCGCGCTGGCGGAAGCAGACACGGGCTCGGGCTTGGGGGACGGCTTGGGAGCCGGCTCCGAGGGTGCGGCAGTCTCCTCGGCCTCCTTCTTCTTGCGCGCCTTCCTGGCCGTCTCGGGCGGCCGGGACTCAGGCGCCGGCGCTGGAGGCGGACTGGGCTCTGCCGCGCCCGCATCCGGGGTCTGGGGCACCAGCCAGGCGGGACGTCTTGCCTTCTCCTCGTCGGGCATCTCGCCCAGGAAACCAGACTCCGGCGGCACGACGGAGACCAGGCGGGGGTCCGAATCCGCGGGAGCGCTCCCTTCCCGTCCGACCACCTCCAGGATCAACTGGCCCATCTGCAGGCGCAGGCCAGGAACCAGGCGACCGCTGGCAGCCGGGGTCCCATTGGCCATCAGCGGGCTGATGGGCGAGCGATTGGAGAAGGTATAGACGCGTTCCTCGGCATTCCACTGCAGGATGGCATGCACCCGGGCAATGCTGGGTTCCTCGAACTGAATGGCGCTGGCGCCGGCATTGAAGCCTCCTGAGCTCCGACCCAACGTGATGCTGGGGCCTTCGAGCGGGATCACCTTCCCTGCGTCCTTGCCTGCGACCACTTTCAGTTCGTACAGAGCCTCTTGCGCCATGAAAACGACCTCATCCCAGGGATGTCGGGAGCCTTTCCCGCAAACGCCCCGGATCCCCCTGTCGGGCTCCAGGGCCCGGACAGAGAAACGCGGCGACGCTTCGGAAAGTTCCCGACCGGTGCAGGAATTCCTGGAACGCCTGCCTCAGAAACGCGAATTCTTCACGGCAGACGCCGATAACGATGATACCCGCCGGGGGTCGGCGAACAGTCGGGCTGCAGGATCAGGACCTCTCGAGCCGGCACCGACACCTCCACCCCCCCCGCGTAGGCCGTCCACTCCCGCCCGGTCAGGGCGTCCCGCAGGACCGTCACGTCCTGGATCCTGCTGTCGCGCAACTGAACGAATCGGGTCCTTTCAAGCTCCCCGGGGTTGGCCACCACGACGACGGTCTCTTGCGCCGAGCCGGTCCGACGCAGGAAGGCGAACAGGTCGTCGGCGTGCAGGCGGCGGAAGTCCCCCCACCGCAGAGCCGGGCAGTTCCTGCGCAGGGTCAGCAGACGTCGATGCAGTTGGAGCGTGGGATTCTCGTCACCGACCAGGTCCCAACGCATGGGGGCGCGGCTGGCGGGCTCAGGTCCACCTTCCATTCCCAGCTCGCCTCCATAATACAGACAGACG
>DCTU01000094.1 GCA_002329445.1 bacterium UBP9_UBA1432 | reverse complement strand
GCACCAGGAGAACGCCGCCCCCCGCCCGGTGGGCGAGAGCGTGACCCGACTGGACGCCCACGAGAAAGTGACCGGCGAGGCCCTGTTCGCGGATGATCTGCAGTTCGGCCCGAACATGCTGTATGCCCGGATCAAGCGCAGCCCCCACCCCCATGCCCGCATCCTGGGCATCGACGCCAGCCGGGCCCTGGCCCTGCCTGGCGTCAAGACCGTGGTGACCGGGCAGAGCACCCCGGGCTTCATCGGCCTGTACCTCAAGGATCGGCACATCTTCTGCACCGACCGGGCCCGCTTCGTGGGCGACCCGGTGGCCGGTGTGGCTGCCGTCACCGAGGAGATCGCCGAGCGGGCCCTGGACCTGATCCACGTGGAGTACGAAGTCCTGCCCCCGGTGCTGGACCCGGAGGACGGGGTCCGTCCGGACGCCGAGCTGCTGCACCCCGAGCTCGACTCGTATGAGGTCGCCAACTTCATCTTCCCCCAGCCGGGGACCAACATCCCCAACCTCTTCAAGATCCGCAAGGGGGACGTGGACAAGGCCCTCTCCGAGGCCGCCGCGGTGGTCCACCACTCCTTCCGCGTTCCCCATGTCCAGCACGTCCCCATCGAGCCTCACGTGGCCATCGCCAAGGTGGACGAGCGCGGTCGCGTCACCCTCTGGGGCAGCTCGCAGTCGCCGTTCGCCCAGCGGAACCTGATCGCCAGCGCCCTGGGCATCTCGCAGGCCGATCTGGAGGTGGTGGCCCCCTACGTGGGGGGCGGCTTCGGCTGCAAGGCCGGGGTGAGCATGGAGGCCCTGGCGGTGGCCATCGCCATGCAGGTCCGCGGCCGTCCGGTCAAGCTGCGCCTGACCCGCGAGGAGGAGTTCTACACCACCTTCGTGCGACAGGGCCTGGTGGCCCACTTCACCATGGCCTGCGACGCCGAGGGCAACCTGACCGCCATGGACAACAAGTTCTACTGGGACGGCGGGGCCTACGCCGAGTACGGGGTCAACATGACCCGCGGTGCCGGCTACTCCTCCAGCGGACCCTATGATGTCCCCAACGTCCGCACGGACAGCTTCTGCGTCTACACCAACCACCCCGTGGGCGGCCCCATGCGCGGCTTCGGCCAGCCCGAGATGCAGTGCGGCCTGGAACAGTGCATCAACCGCCTGGCCCTGGAGATCGGGATGGATCCGATGGAGTTCCGGCGTCGGAACTGCGTCAAGGAGGGTTCGAACCTGGTCACGGGCATGAAGATGCACGCCACCGGCATCGGCGAGTGCATCGAGAAGGCCGCCGAGGCCATCGGCTGGGGCCACAAGGATCCCCCCTCGGCTCCGCACAAGCGGCGCGGCAAGGGCATCGCGGCGATGTGGAAGGCGCCGGCCATGTCACCGAACGCCGGGTCTTCGGCCTGGATCGAGATGTCCGAGGATGGAAAGTGCACGCTGGGTCTGGGAGGTCAGGAGATCGGGCAGGGCACCTTCACCGTCATGGCCCAGATGGCCGCGGCCACCCTGGGCATTCCCTATGACTGGGTCCGGATCGCCTCGCCGGTCGACACCAAGTACAGCCCCTACGAGTGGCAGACGGTGGCTTCGCGGTTGACCTGGAGCATGGGCAACGCCGTCGTGGCGGCCGCCAAGGATGCGCGTCGACAGATCCTGGAGCTGGTGGCCCGCTCCTGGGAGGAGACCCCGGAGGACCTGGACATCGTCAACGGCAACGTGATCTCGGCCAAGAGCGGGCGCTCCTCGTCCCTGAAAGGGCTGGTGGTCTATGGCCTGGCCAAACCGGGGGACCAGGGCTGGATCGGGGGCCCGATCCTCGGTCGGGGCAGCTTCATGCCGACCTACGTCACCGGGCTGGACCCCGAGACCGGGCAGGGCGAGCGCGCCGTCGTCCACTACACCACCGGGGCCCAGGCCGTCGAGGTGGAGGTCGATCTGGAGACGGGCCGGGTTCAGGTCCTGCGCGGAGCCTCCGCCTTCGACATGGGCAAGGCCATCAACCCCGATCTGGTCAACGTGCAGATGGAGGGCGGCCTGGTTCAAGGGATCAGCACGGCCCTCTTCGAAAGCCTGCAACTACAAGATGGGGTCGTGCGCAACCCCAGCTTCGTCGACTACCGCATCGCCACGAGTGCGGATGCTCCCCGGGACATGCAGTCCATCATCGTGGAGGTCCCCCAGGACGATGGTCCTTTCGGGGCCCGGGGCGTGGGCGAGCACTCCATGGTGCCCACCATGCCCGCCATCGCGAACGCCATTCATGACGCCCTCGGCATCCACCCCGGGGCACCGCCCTTCACGGCGGAGAAGGTGTACCTTGCCATGGTGGATGCAGGACTGGTGAAATGAACGTTCAGACCCTGATCAAGACCAGCGAATACCACGACTCGGTCAAGCTGATGCTGGTGGCCCGAGAGCTCTCCCGCCTGGCGGGGGTCCGCGACGCCGCGGTCGTCATGGGCACCGAGGCCAACAAGTCCCTGCTGGAGCAGAGCGGCCTGCTCTCGGCCCAGGCCCAGGCCGCCACCCCCAACGACCTGGTCCTGGTCGTCTCGGCCCAGGACCAGGAGGTGGCCCAGGCGGCCCTGAAGACCGCCGAAGCCCTCCTGGCCAGGCGGGCCGAGCCGGCCAGCGGAGGCCTGGATTTCCGTCCACGCACCTTGCGCTCGGCCGTCAAGGCCCAGCCCGAGGCCAACGTGGCGGTCATCTCTGTGACCGGTCGCTTCGCCGCCGACGAAGCCCGTCACGCCTTGTCCGAAGGCCTGCACGTGCTGCTCTTCTCGGACAACGTGTCCCTGGAGGACGAGATTTCCCTGAAGAGGATGGCTCACGAGAAGGGCCTGCTCCTGATGGGACCCGGCGCGGGGACGGCCATCCTGAACGGGGTCGCGCTGGGCTTCGCCAACCGGCTTCCTCGGGGGCCCGTCGGGGTGGTCTCCGCGGCAGGCACCGGCCTGCAGGAGGTCACCACGCTCCTGGCCCGCCAGGGCGTCGGCCTCTCTCAGGGAATCGGCACCGGCGGACGGGATCTGCGTGAGGACGTCGGCGGGATCATGATGCTCGATGGCCTGAAGGCCCTGCAGGAGGATCCCGAGACGCGGGTGATCCTGCTGGTCAGCAAACCTCCGGCGGCTTCGGTCACCACCCGGATCCTGGAGCAGGCCTCCACCAGCAAGAAGCCCACGGTGGTGTGCTTCCTGGGAGGGAAGGTCCCGACGGCTCCCGGCATCCTGCCGGCCCGGACGCTCCAGGAGGCGGCCTTGCTGGCCGCCACTGCGCTGACGGGAGAGACCGGAAAGGTCCAGGAGATCCTGGACCGGCAGATGCAGGATCTGCAGGCCCGCTCCCAGCCGCTGGCAGAGGCCATGCGGGGGGGGCGCACCCGCCTGCGCGGGCTCTTCTCGGGAGGGACCCTGGCCTACGAGGCCCAGGTGATCTGGCGCGACCTTCTCGCCGAGCCGGTCTTCTCCAACGCTCCCCTGGACGCAGTCCATCAGATGTCGGACTCCACCCGCAGCCAGGGCCACACCATCGTGGACCTGGGTGAGGAGGAGTTCACCGTGGGGCGCCCGCATCCGATGATCGACCAGGACCTCAGGACACGACGGATTCTCCAGGAGGCTCAGGACTCCGAGGTCGCGGTCCTGGTGCTGGATCTGGTCCTGGGCCATGGAGCCCACCCTGACCCGGCCGGAGAGCTCTCCGAAGCGATCCGCAAGGCCCGTGAGGCGGGCATCGCGGTCGTTGCGTCGGTGACCGGAACCGAGCAGGACCCTCAGGCCCTGGCCCGACAGACCCGGATCCTGCGCGACGCGGGCGTCGAGGTCTGTGAAAGCAATGCGGCGGCCGCTCAACTGGCCGGGCTGGTCGTGGCCCGACTCGAGCAGGTCGTTGTGGCAAAGGGACGGTAGACATGGCAATCAAGGATCTGTTTGGACGGCCCCTGACGGTGGTCAACGTGGGGCTGGAGGGATTTGCGGGGGCGGTTCGCGACCAGGGCGTCGCGGTGGTTGACCTGGACTGGAAGCCGCCGGCAGCCGGAGTTCGCCCGCTGTACCGGACCGCTTCCGGGCTGGATGTGGAGGAAGCCAACCAGGAGGTGATCCGTCGGATCAAGGCGGCCCGACCCGTGCTGGTGGGCATGGGGATCGCCAGGGATGTGATCCCCGGAATGCACGAGCACAAGATTCTGCACTCCGGCCCTCCGGTGACCTGGGAGCGGATGTGCGGCCCGCAACGGGGAGCCGTCATGGGCGCCCTGATCTACGAGGGGCTGGCCCAGGATGGTCGCGAGGCCGAGATCCTGGCCCGCTCCGGTGAGATCGAGTTCGCCCCCTGCCACCATCACCACTGCGTCGGGCCGATGGCCGGAGTGGTCTCGCCCCGGATGCCGGTCTTCATCATCGAGAACAAGGCCTTCGGCAACCACGCCTACTGCACCCTGAACGAAGGGCTGGGCAAGGTGCTGCGCTACGGGGCGATGGGGGAGGAGGTCTACGAGAGGCTCCGCTGGATGGAGGCCGAGCTCTACCCGGTCCTGGACCGGGCCCTGGCCGCGATCCCCGAGGGCATCGACCTGAAGGCCATGATCGCCCAGGCCCTGCACATGGGCGACGAGTGCCACAACCGCAATCGGGCCGGAACCTCCCTGTTCCTGCGGGCCATCGGGCCGGCCCTGGCCCGGACCAGCCAGGACAACGAGGCACTGGCCCGGGTCATCGAGTTCATCGACCGCAACGACCACTTCTTCCTGAACCTGAGCATGCCGGCCGGCAAGGCCTCGGTGGAACCCGCCGAGGGGGTTGCCGGGTCCAGCATCGTGACGGTCATGGCCCGAAACGGAACCGATTTCGGGATTCGCCTGGCCTCGATGCCCGAGCGCTGGTTCACCGCGCCTTCAGGGAAGGTTGAAGGCCTGTACTTCCCGTCCTTCTCGGAACGGGACGCCAACCCCGACATCGGCGACTCGACCATCACCGAGACGGCCGGCTATGGCGGCTTTGCCATGGCGGCCGCTCCGGCCATCACGCAGTTCGTGGGAGGCTCACCCTCCATGGCCGTGGAGACCACCCTCGAGATGTATGAGATCACCGCGTCCGAGCATGAGGGGTTCACGATTCCGGTCCTGAACTTCCGGGGGACCCCGCTCGGAATCGATGTCCGCAAGGTCCGCCAGGCGGGGATCCTGCCCAAGATCAACACGGGCATCGCCCATCGTGAACCCGGGGTCGGGATGGTGGGGGCCGGCATCCTGCGGGCTCCGGAGGCTTGTTTCATCGAAGCCTTCCAGGCCCTGGCAGCTCTCTAGGAACCGGCCTCTCGGGGCCCCTGACGGGGCCTCGGGTCGGTCCCGTGCGACGGCGCCGGGGGGGATGCAATCGAAAACAACACGGGAGATTCAATCCATGAAGCTGATCGATCTGACCATTCCGCTGGGAATCGGAACCCCGGCCTGGCCGACCTACGAGCCCTTGCAGGTCAAGTATTTCAAGCGTCTGGCCCCCAACGGCGCCAACGGTCAGTTGTTGACCCACTCCAACCACCTCGGCACCCACCTGGACGGCGAGATCCACTTCCACACCCCGGGCAAGGACATCGCCCAACTGGACATGGACTTCCTCGTCCACGAAGGTGCAGTGGTCGACCTCTCCGACGTCTGCGGCGACTACGACGTCTATACCAGCAAGATGGTTGAGGACCGCGTCGAGGTCAAGGAAGGGGACATCCTGGTCATCCACACCGGGTATCACCACTTCGGTTGGGACCAGCCCGGGGCCAACGAGATCCGCTATATGGTGCAGCATCCCGGCCCCGACCGCGAGTTCGCGGACTGGGCCCGCGCCAAGAAGCTGCGCTGGATCGCTGTCGACTGCGGCAGTGCCGACCACCCGATGAACACGATCATCCGCAACTGGATGCCCCGCCAGGCCAAGCAGGCGGACAAGGTGTTCCGCTCCAAGCACGGGAAGTCCCTGGACGAGTTCTTTGATGACGACAAGTACCAGTTGATGCACCTGGATCTCTTCCCCCACGGCATCATCCATGCCGAGTGCCTGGGCGGAGACATCGACCTGCTGCTCAACCGCCGGGTGACGCTGGGCTTCTTCCCCTGGCGCTTCGTGGACGGCGAATCCAGCATCGGCCGCTGCGTGGCCTTCGTGGACGACGCAGAATACGAGCAGTTGATGGAGCGCAAGAAGGGCATGCCCAAGACGAAGCACGGGGACTGTTTCGAGCCGGCCCACGTCGAGAACCTCAACCGCCTGACCCGGGCCAACCTGGGTCTGTAGACCAACCGCCTGTGGGGGGGCCGGCCCCCCCACAGGCTTTTAACCACGCAGGAGGAGAACCCATGATCCGCTTCACCGCGGCGTGCGCTCAGTTCGCGGTCCGTCCCATGGCCGTGGCCGAGAATCTGGAGAAGTCCGTCCACTGGATCGAACGGGCCGTCCGCGAGAACGAGGCCCGCCTGGTGGTCCTGCCTGAGACCGTCACCACGGGCTTCACTCCCGGCGTCGCGCCCGAGGAACTCTGGGATTCGGTCGATGCGCTGCCGGGTTCGAAGTGGGAGCCGATCCTGAAGGTGGCCCGCGGCTTGAAGGTCCACGTGGTCCTGCCCACCTACGAGCGGGGACCTGAGCGCGGGATTGTCTTCAACTCGGCCGCCCTGGTGGACCCGTCCGGGCAGATCACCGCCGTCTATCGCAAGACCCACCTCTTCCCCACAGAGCGTCGGACCTCCGAAGGCGGGTGGAGCACTCCCGGTTCCAGTCCGGTGGTCGTCCAGACCGAGCTGGGATGCCTGGGCCTGACGATCTGCTACGATGGGGACTTCCCGGAACTCTACCGGGCGGAGGCCATCATGGGGGCCGAGGTGATCTGTCGCCCCAGCGCGCTTCTGCGCAGCTACGAGATCTGGGAGATGACCAACAAGGCCCGGGCCTACGACAACCACGTCTATCTGTTGGCCTGCAATGCCATCGGTCCGGACGGGGGAGGCCACTACTACTACGGGCACTCGATGATCGTCTCGCCGATCGCCCAGGTCCTGGGTCTGGCTCGAGGGACCGAGGAAATCCTGGCGGTGGAGCTCGACCCCGATCCGATCAAGCGGATCACCTATGGGACCAACACGCCGATGATCTTCGACCACCTGCAGGATCGCAACCTGGCGGCCTACGCCAACATCCTGACCCCTGCCATGAGTCGCTTTGAACCCGCCCGCCGGATTCCCTCGTTTCGACCGGAGGTCTGAAGCGCCGGCGGATCTCTCCGAAAATTGCCTCCTCAGGGGAGCGCCGGCGCAGGGAACCGGAACCGGGCGCTGAATGTCCTGTTCCCGGGACTCCCATCAGGGCCCTCGGGGGATGGCCGGAATCCGGTGCAGCGCGGCACGAGGGCCTGGAGCCCTGACCGCGGAGCGTCGAGTGAAGGCCTCGGGCTTGACGGCTCGTGCTAAGTTAGGAAGATAGAGGATCGGATCGAGGGTCGGAGCGGGTCCAACTCCAGTTCACTCGGATCTGGCCAATCTATCGCATCTCGAAGGAGTGAATCGGAGTTGTTCTACCAGGATCGAAACCTCACTTGCGCCGATTGTGGCGCGGAATTTGTCTTCACGGCCGGCGAACAGGAGTTCCACGCGTCCAAAGGATTTACCAGCGAGCCTCGGCGCTGCCCCGGATGCCGTGCGGCCCGCAAGGCGGCCCAGGGCGGAGGAGGAGGACCGCGTGGCGGTTCTTCCGACGCTTTCTCCGGGCGTCCTGCTCGTCAGATGTTCGACGCAGTCTGCGCCGAGTGTGGCAAGGAGACCCAGGTCCCCTTCCAGCCCACGGGTAGCCGACCTGTCTATTGCTCCGATTGCTTCCGAGCCAGCGGTGGTGGCGGCGGCGGGCGTTCCGGTGGCGGCTACAGCGGCGGTGGCGGCGGCGGAAGTCGCGACAGCTACGGCGGTGGCGGCGGCTACGGTGGCGGCAGCAGCTACGGTGGTGGCGGCGGCTACGGTGGCGGCGGCGGCTACGGTGGCGGCGGCGGCTACGGTGGTGGCGGCGGTCGCGGTGGTCGCAAGAAGGATCGCGGCGGAGACCGCGACCGCGATCGCGATCGCTGGTAGTCCCAGGTTCCAGCACGACCTGCTGGTCCTCTAGAAGAGAAGCCCTGCCGTTGGACCCGGGCAGGGCTTCTCCGTTTAACCCTGGCCGGCAGGCAGGAGGACCACCGCCGCCGCGCCTCCCAGCTCCGATTCCTCCAGGCGCAAGGTGCCGCCGTGGGCTCGGGCGATGCGATCGCAGATGGCCAAGCCCAGCCCGCTGCCGCGCTCGCGAGTCGTGAAGCCGGGGCGCAGGACCCGATCCCGCAGCTCGGTGGGGATCCCAGGCCCGGAATCCTCGACTCGGAGCTCGAAGCCCTCGGGTGTGTGTCGGACCACCAGGCGGATCCGGCCTCCTTCGTCCAGGGCTTCGACGGCGTTCTCTGCCAGCAACAGCAGCAGCCGGGTCAGCAGATCGGCATCGCCTGGGACTCGAGCCTCCTCCTCTGCAACCAGCTCCACCCGGACGTCCGAAGGCCGACGCAACTCCAGCAGCGCCTGACGGGCCGCGGCGGACAGGGAAGTCTGGTCGCGCTGAGTCTGCAACGCCCGGGTCAGGAAGACCCGGTCGGAGATCAGCCGGGTCGCCCGGTCGATCTCGGCGTCCAACCGCTCCAGCAGGGGATCCTGGTCTTCAGGATCGGCGCCACGGAGCAGGTCCAAGGCCACGCGCAGGTTGGCCAGGGGACCTCGCAGGTCGTGCCCCAGTTGTCGGGCCATCCGGCTCAAGGAGGCGGCGTTCCGCTCGCCGGGATCGGCGATCGGCCCCCCGGCCAGCTCCCACTCTTCCAGGTCTGCCTGACATTCCTGGGCCCGTTCGGCCTGGGCCGCCGCCTTCAGGATCCAGGACAGGGTCTGTGCGTGGGCCTCGAGCAGGTCCATCTCGTGGCTGGCAAAGGGAACCCGTTCCGTCCTGCCGAGGCACAGGGCTCCCAGGTTCTCCGGCAGGAGCACGCAGACCAGGGCCTGGTGGCCGGGGGGAAGGAAGTCGCCTGCATGCGGGTCTGAAGGCGACAACTGTCCGCTCTCGCCCCGCTGCATGCACAGTCGAGGAAATCCTGCGGGCGTGGGCCCTCCCGGCGGAACCGAGGCCACCTGGGCCAGTCCTTGGGGCAGGGCCAGGTGCAGGCTGAGGGTTTCGGCCCGCATGGTCGGCCGCAATCCAGCGAGGAACCCCTGGATTTCGCTGAGGGCTTGGGACGGTGCGGTCATGAGGGCCTCCCGGTTGAAAGGTTGTCGATTGGGGTCAGGGGATCCTGGGGATCCACCTCTTCGGGAATCAACCCGCCTTCGCCGGCCTCGGGAACCTCCACCTGGCAGCCCTCGGGCAGAGGCAGGCGGTTGAGGGCATCGACGAACTCCCGGAGCCGTCCGTAGCGGCGCCGGGCGAAGCGGAACTTCAGGCGTGGAAGGTGGGCGATGGGCAGGTCGTCTGCTTCGGGGGGCAG
>DCTU01000397.1:6910-7501 GCA_002329445.1 bacterium UBP9_UBA1432 | reverse complement strand
GTTGAACGCGAAGATGAAGACGAAGGAGAAGAGGATCGCCAGGCGTTCGCGGTTCACGCCGCCTCCTCGACCCTCTCCAGGGCCCGCTTCACCCAGCAGGCGTCCTCGCCGAAGACGGCCACCGAGAAGGCCCCGGCCTCTGGAGGCGCGGTCAGGACGGCCCCGCACGCCCCTCCGGGAGCCGAGAGCAGGACCGGATGGCCCTCCAGGCACAGACCCGACAATCGCTCCAGCAGATCGGCCGCGCTCGTCGAACTCGTGGGCAAACCCTCGCGGCTGGCGATCACCAGGCGTTCCCAAGAAGGTCCGAAGTACTTCTCGGCCAGCTCGGTGACGTAACCGAACCCGTTGTGCCGGAAGTTGCACTCCAGCAGCAGGGGAGCCTCGGGTGAACCCTGCAGGAAGGCCCAGTCCAGGTTCAGGTAGCCCCGAGCCCCCTGGTGATGAAGCTCCTCGGCCAGGCTCAGGGTCCCCTCGCGAATCCGGTCCGCCCCAGCTCCCGCGGGATGGGGATAGTCGAATCCCGACCAGCTTCCGTCCCGGATCACCTGCAGGTCGATCCCCAGGAAGCGCACTCCGGAGGCTCCCAGC
>DCTU01000397.1:0-6834 GCA_002329445.1 bacterium UBP9_UBA1432 | reverse complement strand
CCTCCGGCGAAGACTCCCTTGCGCAGCATGAGATCGGGGTGGCGGGGGGACATCCTCGCGATGGCCTCCCGCAACTGATCATGCGAGAAGGCCACCTCTCCGGGGACCGTGGGGATGCCCCGAGAGGCGGCGAAGCCCTTGAACCAGGCTTTGTCGTTGAGCTCTCCGATCCGTCCTGAACGGACCAGTTCCACCGTGGAGCGGTTCGTCGGAATCCCGGTCTCTTCCGCCAGGCGCAGGACCCGAGGGCTCTCGACGAAGGGTTCCAGCACCCAGGCCCCCTGGGCGGTCCTCTCCCGGATGCCCGCCAGCGCCTCGGGGTCGGCCAGAAGGCCCTCCACCAGGGAGTAGGGGACGGCGCGTCCGCAAACCTCCAGGCTCAGTCGCCCGGGGTCCCCCAGGTCCAGGAGCCCGGCCACGTACTCCGCATAGTCCCGGGGAATCGGAAGCGAAGCCAGCAGGCAGTCTCCGGGCTGCAAGGCCAGCAGGAAGCGGGGGAACATGCGCATCGTCCGGGTCCGGACGAACTCATCATAGAAGGGGTCCGCCTCGGGCAGGACCTCCTCGGCGTTGGCCAGCCAGAGCCTAGGCATAGAACTTCCCGTCGCACAGCATGGAGCGGCTGAACTTCCGGGTCGAGAGCCCCCGCACGCTCTTCAGCGAGCACAGCACGAAGTCGAAGCCCCGCTCCTGCAGGATGGTGGCGGTCTTCTCGACCGAGTCGCGGATCACGTCGTTGCGCAGCGAGTAGGAGGCGGTGTCCTCCTGCCCGGGCAGCACCTTGTGCGCGCCCGAGAAATCATAGGAGGCCATGATCTCCTCCAGCGCCTCGGCGGAGACGGCCGCCTCCATCGTGGGCATGATCCGGTTGGAGAACAGCAGGTAGGAGAACATCACCCGGTGCAGGCGGTGACGCTTGAGACGTTCCAGGAAGGGCAGAAGGGCCTGGTCGGCATCGTCCAGGCCGGCCACGAAGGGGTCCATGTGGACCGTGGTCTGCACCCCCGCCGCCGCCAGGCGCCCCCCGGCCTCCAGCCGCGGCTCCAGGGGCGTCAGCCCGGCGTCGAAGCCCGCGAGGACCGAGCCTTCGACCACGCAGGAGGGCCGGGCCGCCAGGTTGTAGGAGAACTTCTCGCGATGGGCGATCATCAGTTGGATGAGGTCCTCATCGGGAAGGCCCTTGGTCGTCAGGATGATGCGTCGGACCCGGGAGTTCGCCAGAATCCGCAGGATCTCCAGGGCCAGGCCGTCGGCCACGAACTCGGGCGTGAAGATGTCGGTGTAGCGGCAGAGCTTGAGGATCTCCAGGCGGCCCGAGCCCGTCTCGCGCTCGATCTCCCGCAGCAGCTCGGAGCGTTCCATGAGCAGGGCCGGCTTCTCGAACGTGGTCCCCCGGTCTTCCAGGGAGTTGGTCACCGCGGCGCGGGTGCGCGCGTAGCAGTAGGGGCAGGCGTGGGCGCAACCCACCCAGGGTTCCATGTAGTGGTACTTGCCATACCAGCACGTCCCCAATGAACCCGGCGAAAAGAGCTGAACTCTGTCTTCCATGTCGATGTCAACCTTCGTTGCCCTGGCGCTTGACCGCCAGCAGGGTGCCGTAGAACGAAGAGCGCGCTCGGCGCTCGGTCACGGTGAAGCCGGCCTTCTCGAAGATCCGCTCCCAGCGGCGGACCCCGGTCGGGAACTCGTTGCGGAAGCTGTGGAGGATGTCGGGCTTCTTGGCCTCCCATGAGTCTCCGTAGTACGCCTGGGCTTCGGCCACCAGGACGTCCCAGTTGGCCTCGAGCTCCTCGCGCTCGAAGCCGAAGAACATGCCGTCCTCCAGCAGGAAGAGGGCCCCGGGCTGGAAGGCCGGGCCAATCCGGGCCAGGAAGAGCTCCTTCTCGGAATCGGTCAGATGATGAAGGGCCTTGCGCGAGAAGCCCCGGGTGAAACGGCGCGCCCCGGGATCGAAGTCCAGGAAGGTGGACTGGAGGATCTCCACGCCGGGCCGACCCGAAAGCCGGGTCCGGGCGATCTCCAGTTGAGGGCCGGAGAGATCCACGCCCAGGGCCGAAGCCACCCGATCGGCGGCCAGGGCCAGGAAGTCGCCGTTCCCGCAGCCGAAGTCGACCAGCGAGTCCTCGGGCCCCAAGGCGAGCAGGTCCAGACAGGCCTGGAACTCCTCGGCCGGGGTGGCATACAGCCGGTTGTAGTGGGCGGCATAGTTCTCATCAGACCAGTTCTCACGCATGGACACGCACACTCCAGGATTTCAAGAAGAAGACCCGGCCCGAGGGGCCGGGTCCCGGGTCCGGAGCAGACCCGCGCATTTCTGAGCCTGAAGGCCAGAGTCCTTCCGGTTCTTCGGGGTTCTTTCTTGGGCCTCAGCCGTGGATCAGCCCGGGCAGACAGCGCGTGCAGACCCACAGGCTCTGGCCCTTGGTACGCACCGGCAAGAGGGCCCGGGTCTCCTCGCTCCCATGACAGCGGAAGCAGCTCTGGGAGATGTAGGCGGGGGCGCGCTCGGCCGCCAGGCGCTCGACCATCGAGTGGTCGAAGGCCACGGTCTGGCGGGTCTCCAGGGTCAGGGCACCGGTCGGGCAGACGCCGAGGCAGAAGCCAGCGCCATCGCAGAGCTCCTCGCGCAGAACCCGGGCCTTGCCATCGACCATCTCGATGGCCCCCTCGGCGCAGGGGGTGACGCAAAGGCCGCAGCCGTTGCAGAGCTCTTCGTCGATGCGGACGATCTGGCGTGTGACGCTACCGGACATGATCTTCTCTCCTATCTGGGTGGCTGGCCGGAATCCCCTCGGCCGGGGTTTCCGGCCAGGGCCGCGGGTCTGTTGCTCGGGCCTGGGGGGCGTCGGCGGCGGTGTCGGAAGGTCTCCAGCATGTGCCGCAGAGCGTCCAGGAAGTGCCCCCGCCACATCGAGCGGGGGCCCGAATAGCGCATGACCTGACGCTGCCAGGCGGCCTCCTCGCGACGGTAGCAGCGGATCTCGCAGTGTGCGCAGAAAGGCTTGGGATCCTTGGGACACAAAGCCCGCCTCTTCTCGGCGTAGCCCAGGTGCCCGGCGCACTCCTCGCAGACCCGGACCCTGCGACGATAGACCCCCAATCCGGACGCCTCGCTCTGCAGAGGAGGACGCTCCCGGTCCGCGTGGTGGCCTTCGCACCAGATCTCGATCATGTCGGCCAGGGTCTGCAGGTCGCGCGCGACGCTCCGGTCGCGGAAGCGTCCTTCCAGGTCCCGACTCATGCCCGGTTCCAGCCCTTCATGAAGCCATTCTGGCAGGCCGGGACCGGGACGGACCTTGCCGCAGCGCAAAGAGGGCCAGGAATGCCCGCCCCCGCGCGCGGATCCCGTCGGGTGGCGCAGAATTCACCTGGAGTTTGCAAACCCTGGAATGAGCGGATGACAGGATCACACATGTGAAGATCTCCTCTGCCCTTCCCGCCAGCCATCCCTCTCCAGTCGCCCGCAAGCCCGTCGAGCCCGCCCCTCTGGGCCAGCCGGTGGCCGACATGGTGGCCTGCTCGCAGTTGGCCACGGCCGGACTGCTCTACCGCGCCGGCGGAGCCGAAGCCCAGTCCTGGATGGCCAAGAAGCCTCCCCTGCAGGACGTCCCCCTGGTCAAGATGGACCGCCCCTACGTGATGGTGCCGGGCTGGACCACCCGTCCCGAGAAGTTCGAGGCCCTGGTCAGCCGCCTAACCGAAGGAGGCCGGAACGGCGGACAGGCCTACTACGTCCGGGACGGAGAGTTCTTCGCCGACGGGGCGATGACGCAGCCCCTGAAGACTGTGCCTTCGGATGCACGGCTTTTCGTGCAGGTCTTCCACCACACCCTGCAGCCGCCCTCCGAGACGGCCCCCCAACTGGAGCGCTCGATCGCCGCCATCCAGAAGGCGACCGGTTCCGAGAAGGTGGACGTCGAGGGCTACAGCATGGGCGGTCTGGCCACCCGGGTCTTCCTGGACCAGGGCGGCCAGGGCGTCGGCAAGGTCATGCTGCTGGGAGTCCCCAATCGCGGTTCGCGATTCTCGGAACTCTCGCAGCGCGTCATCCAACGGGATATCGGTTGGGCCATGCGCCTGGCCAACCTGACGGTCGCCGACCTCCCGGCCATGTCGTGGCTGGCCGCCGGGGCCAACCCGCATCTGGCCGACCTGAACTCGCGCTGGGAGCAGCAGGTCGCACGCACCGAGAGCCTCAAGATCGTCGGTTCCGCCGAGCTTCCCACCCCCAGTGCCGGGGGATTTCCCTTGCGCAAGGGGGACGGCATGGTCGAGACCCGGAGCCTGACGATGCCGGGCGTCGAGGTGGAGGTCCTGCGCGGGCGCCCCACCCTCCAGCACGGTGCGCTGCCTTCAGACAGCGAGGTGTATCGCGAGCGGGCCGAGTTCTTCGGCTGGACTCCGGAAGACCCCGCCTGATCGGCCTCCAGAATGCCTCTGGCTCCCCTCCAGGCCTGCATCTTCGACATGGACGGGGTCCTCTTGGACTCCGAGCCCTTCTGGCGTCAGGCCGAGAGGGAGGTCTTCGCCACGGTGGGCCTGGACCTGACCGAGCAGGACTGCATGGAGACCATGGGGGTCCGAATCGATGAGGTGGTGGCCCTGCGGCACTCCCAGAAACCCTGGTCGTCGCCCTCGTGTCCGAATGTGGCCGAGCAGATCGTCGAGCGGGTGGCCGAACTGATCCAGACCCGGGGCCGCCCCCTGGAGGGGGTCCAGGAGGCGCTGGAGTTCCTTCAAGGGAAGGGCCTGCCCCTGGCCCTGGCCTCCTCGTCCTCCTCCCGCCTGATCCGGGCGACCCTGGACGCCCTGGACCTGACCGGCGCCTTCCCCGTCTGGCACTCGGCCGAGCATGAAGAGTTTGGCAAGCCCCACCCCGCCGTCTTCCTGGCCACGGCCCGCAAGCTGGGCGTGGCGCCCGCCTCGTGCCTGGCCATCGAGGACTCGCTGAACGGCGTGGTGGCCGCCTTTGCCGCCCGCATGCCGGTCCTGGCCGTGCCCGAGCCCGCCGTGGCTGGGGATCCCCGCTTCGCCCTGGCACAAGCCGTCCTGGGCAGCCTGCGCGAGCTCCCTGAAGCCTGGGAACGCCTGGTCGGCTGACCCCGCCGGGACTTCTCTACTCCTCGACCACCCGGACGAGCTCTTCGACCGGGACCCCGCGGATCTCGCGGATTCCGACCTCGCGGAAGGCCTCCAGGACCTGGGCGCGTTCCTCCTGGGAGGGCAGGTTCACCTGCTCGAGATAGTCCAGGAAGGAGACCGAGTTCTGCAGCATGACCTCGTAGATCGGCGTGCGGTGGTAGGCCTCCAGGGGCGTCCTCAAAGCCTCCCGCCCGTCGTAGACGTGTCCGAAGCGGCCGGGCCGGAATCCGATCTGGTCGGAACGGCGCAGCAGATCCTGGTTGAAGACCAGGGTCGCCTTGTCGGGCCGATGCTCGAGGTGGGTGAAGACGTAGCGTGCGCCTCCGCTGCGGCGGTCCTTCATGGAGCTGATGCCCAGGGCGCCCGAGCCCAGCCGGCCCAGGCGCTCTTCGGTGCACTGCAGGCCGCCGGTGGTGCGGATCATCCCCGCCACCTTGGCTCCTTGACTGCCGTGGACGTGGTGGGTCAGTCGCCAGTCCCGGAGCTCCTGGTCCAGGTAGACCGGGGCGTCGAACCGATCCCAGCGAGGCCAGCCACCGGTCTGACCGGACCGGGGTCCGTCGACGAAGAGCTCGTCGAAGCGCGGCTTCCAGTCGTAGTCCGACAACCGGGCCACGTCCGGGACGCCCAGCGCCGCCGAGAGGTCCTGGCGGGCCTGGAGGATCCGTTCGGCCGGTTCACCCGCCCTGTCGGCCTGGAAGGCCAGGGTTTCTACGCCCAGGGCGCGGCTCATGCGTCGCAGGTAGGCCAGCTCCAGGTCCTGAGGCGTCGCCGTGCCCTCCACGACGCCGGAGGCCCGCAGGGGCTCCAGCAGGCGCTGAAGCTCTTCGGGGTCCACTTCGGCCAGGGGCAACTGCAACTCCACCAGCCCCTGGACCGAGGCGGGCGGGGAGGCTCCCAGGGCATCCGAGGGCACATAGCCCGGGACCCGGGGGAAGTAACGCATTCCCAGCCCTTCGGCGGTGTGAAGCTCGTACCGCCGTCCCCCGGGAAGGCGGAGGGTCTCCTCCTCCTCACGCAGGATCCCGCGGTCCAGGTGGCGCCGAGGCGTCTCCAACCCCGAACGGCGGGGAGAGACCCCCGGTTGGGTGGAGATCCAGTCCTGCATCCGGCGGTCTCCCTCTTCGGTGAGGTATCCCCTCAGGTGCAGCGAGCGCCCCTTCTCCCCATGCTCGACCCAGGCCAGAAGCGCGCAGTCCTCCACCTCGCCCGCAACCAGCAGCGACTGGCCCTGCCATCCGGATCCTTCGACGCGCTCACAGAAGGCCTGGTCCAGGCTCTGCACGGGCAGCCGGGCCTGGGGGTGGTCCACGGTGCTGCGGGGCTGGTCTGTCAATCGGGCCCGGGCAGCGAAGGTCAACGGAGGGCTGACCAGGTCCCGGGTCGCCGCTCGCGCGGACTGCACGGCCGTCTTCCCCAGGACCGCCCCCTCGCTCAGCCGGGTGGCGACCGGAGCCATGCGCTCCGAAGGAACGGTCGAAGAGCCACTAGTATGCCCATTGTGGTGGTGTTCGGCCAGTCGGACCAGGATCTCGCCCAGTCCGGCCCCGATCATGTA
The DNA here is from genome assembly GCA_002329445.1 of bacterium UBP9_UBA1432. GTDB lineage: Bacteria > Vulcanimicrobiota > Xenobia > Xenobiales > Xenobiaceae > Xenobium > Xenobium purgamenti. Next base: position 134 of record DCTU01000397.1, on the reverse strand, counting down.
GGCCGCCACCTCCAGGCCGCCGCGCGCCGTCTGACGCAACCAGTCGCCCAGGATGCGCCGGCGCGGGACATGCCCGGCGCGCACCTCGACGGTGTCCTGCGGCTCACGGGAAGCGCCCGGGACAGGCGGAGCCG
>DCTU01000296.1 GCA_002329445.1 bacterium UBP9_UBA1432 | reverse complement strand
CCGGTCAGTCCGGACAGCACGTCCATCCCGGCCGTCAGGCGGGTTGTGGTATTCAGGCCGGCGAAGGCTCGCCCCGCCTGGTAGAGGTACTTGCCGGAACCGGCCGCACCGACGACTTCCTTGGCTGGGCCCGTGATCTTGTCCATTTCGAGTCCACCCTCTCAAGCTGTGTTGTCGACACTTTATACCGACAATCGCGGGCGGCATCTAGGGGCCCGGTCGGAAACCTCGACCGAGCATCGTCGAGGGATTTTTTGTCCCCGCCAGGAGCAAATAGTTGCGGTTTGCTTGAGGCAAATGAGANNGGGGTTTCCGTCTGGGTTCCTAGGGGGGGCCACGGGGGTTGCCTGAGGAACCGCAGGATTCCTCCAGGACCCACCTGGCAGGGGAAATCGCGGTCTTGGGGTAAGCCTTTTCCAACCACGGGTTGTACGGAGGGACGGGTGCACAGGGTCGCCTTCTTCGATGATCTGGCGCCGCGTTGGGACGAACTCTCCCGAACCGGGGACTCCAGGATGCTGGAGGTGTTGGGGCAGGTTCCCATTGTGCCCCAGGCCCGGATCCTGGACCTGGGATGCGGGACCGGCCGGACGGTGCGTTACTTCCTGGGGCGCCTGGGGCCCGCAGGTCGGGTCAGCGCGGTCGACTTCTCGCCTCGGATGCTGCAAATCCTGAAGGGTTCCATTCGCGATCCCCGCCTGGCCTGCATCCAGGCCGATGTCGGAGAACTGCCCGAATCCCTCGAAGGCTTCGACCTGGTCGTCCTCTTCGATCTCTTGCCGCACCTGGAACGGCCTCGGGAGATCCTGATCGATCTCTCGCGCCGTCTGCTGCCTGGAGGCCAGATGGTCCTGGCCCACGACGTGGGTCGTGAGGAGCTCAACCGGGTTCACTGCGAGCAGGGCGGGGCGGTCCGGGCCGATCGGCTGCCCGGAGACGACCTGCTCGTCGCCTGGTTCCAGGATGCCGGGTTGGAGGTCGAGGACCTGCAGGCGACTCCCTCCACCTACCTCTTGCGCGGGCGGAAGTCTCCAAGGCCGCTCCGGTGAGACCCGGGGCCTGCCTGTCCCTGCGAAGTCTGGTCCGCTGTGCCCTCTTCGTGGCCGCCGGGATCGTCCTGGGTCAACTCTTCCACCTGGTCGGGATGGGCCCCACCTTCCTGCCGCTTCACCTCCCCGCCCAGATCGGCGGACTCCTCCTCGGAGCCCAGGCGGGCCTTCTGATCGGGATCTGCACACCCCTGGCCAGCTCGCTGCTGACAGGCATGCCTCCCCTGTTGCCCATGGCCTTGCGCATGGTTGTCGAGATGGGAGCCTATGGTTACCTGGCCGGACTCCTGCACCGCAACCTGCGGCTGGCACCCCTGCCGTCGCTCCTGGGGGCGATCCTGGGAGGGAGACTGCTGATGGCCGTGGCGGACAGCCTGTTCTTCTGGCATCTCGGTCTTCCGCGCCTCTCGGTGGCCCAGAACATCTGGCTGGCCTTCTCGTTCGGGCTCCCCGGCGTCTGCCTGCAGTTGGCCCTGGTTCCCTCCGTGTTGGCTCTCCTGAAACGGCACCTGGGTGAGGCTCGGTGCCGCGACCGTGACCTCGGGAGCCCGCTTCCAGGCTTCTTGGCCGAGCAGGCCCGAAAGGGGCTGGAGGCCCCGGCCAGAAGACTTCAGCCGGGGGGCGAGGAGGAGAGCCCATGAGCGACAGCGACTTCACCAGCACCTTTCCGCCCAACGCCCGCATCGTCAGCCTGCGTTTCGAACCCGGGGTTCTCCTGGTCGATCTGGAGGGCCAGGAGGAGATCCGGGTCCCCGTCGAGCAGGTGACCGGCCTCTTCGGAGCCGGGCTCTTGAGGGAGTCCACCCGGCTGGTGACCGAGAGGAAGTTCGTCGACGAGGAGCGCCATGGCCGGGTCCTGGGCATGCGGGTGGAGTACACGACGCAGGTTCGCAAGCAGGTCACCGAGACGGTGGTCAGCAAGGAGGTCCAGCCGGTCCTGGCCGTTCGGGTCTCGGGGGTGCTGGAGACCTGGTACCTCAACAGCACCTCCTTCAACTTTCGCAAGGCCCTGGGTCCCGACATGAGCTACGCCGTCGGGATGAATCTCAAGACCTTGATCCGGCGCCTGGCCGAGCACTGCCCCGGCGCCTTCCAGGATGACTATATCCAGGCCTCGCTGAACCACGAGAAGCCCCCGGCGCCCCTGGATGGCCTGTTGACCTTCCTCAATCTGATCCCGCCCCAACCTCCGCCCCCACAGCCCTGAACCCGAAGTCCCGACCTCACGGATCCCGCGCCCGGCACCCCCTGGAGCAGGTCCTGATGCGCTGGCAGGGAATCGGGCCGGGATGCCGGCGGATCACCCACCTGGAACCCTGGAAGACCCTTCGGATTCCCGGGGGCCGGCCGGGGGGGAGCTCTGGCTCACGGTCCTCTTCGTCCTGTTCTTGTGCGCCGGGATCCTGGCTCTGCAGGTCGATTGGGAGGGTCGTGCCGCCCTGATCGTGGCCGACCACCATTTCTCGCTGTTCATGGAGACCGCAGCCGAGACCTGGCGGTGGTTGCTGGGGCTGCCTCCTCCCGAGCCCGACCCGATGGGCTCTTGCTCACCCGACGCCCGGGGCATCTTCCCGCCGACCAAGCATTACCCACCCCTGGCCTTCCTCCTGGCCGCCTGGTCCATGGTCTGGTTCGGGTTGGACCTCTCGGTGGCGAGAGGCTCGCAGGCGATCTTCGTCTGCGGTTTCGTGGCCTGCATGGCCCGGGTCGGCTGGCAGTTGGCCGGCTCTCGAGGAGCCATGCTGCTGGCGCTGGGAGCGGCCAGCGCGCCTTGGACCCTGTACTTCCTGCTGAACTTCACCCTGCTTCCCGGGCAGTTCATGGCCCTGGCGCTGACCATGACCCTGCTGTTGGACTCCGAGAGCCTGACCCGTCCCCGGAGCTGCGTCGCCGTGGGCCTGGCCCTGGGCCTGGGCATGCTGGTCAAGCAGTCCTTCCTCCTCTACAGCCTGCCGCTGATGGCGGCGGCGGCGCTGCACGGCGCTCCTCGGGTCTCTGGGGCCTGGAGGGGCGCCCTGGCCGTGGCGGGGACCTTGGGGGCCCTGGCCTGCTTCATCTTGAGCGTGCCCGAATGGAAACCTCATGAGGGGCTGGAGCAGACCGTCAAGAGCCAGATCCCTGTGTTGGTCCTGGGGGCCGAGCTCCTCTTCGCGGCCCTCTTCGTGCTGGCCCAGTGGAGCCGGAGGCGTCGTGGGCAGAGCATGCTTTGCGACTCTGGGGTCGGTCTGGCGCTGGCAGTGTCGGTCGCGGGGATGGTCTGTTCTCCCTGGTACATGGCCCACCTGGAGCTCCTGCTGGTTTTTGCCGGGGGGCAGTGGCAGTTCTCGCCGGTCGCCGAGGCCATCCAACCGGCGCCTGAGATCTGGTACCAGGCCCTGTACACCTTGAATGCCTTTCATGCTGGCGGGATGCTCTGGTTCCTGGGAACCCTGGCGCTTCCCGGCTGGGGGGCGGTCCGGTCCCGGGTCTTTCCCTTCCTGGCCGGCTTCCTGGGCTCGCTGGCGATCTACACGGTGTTGCTCCCCTCGGTCCCCCGCTATCTGGCTCCCATCCTTCCCCTGGCCCTGGTTGTCGGCTTCTTGTGGGCAGCCCGCTGGAGGAGCGTGTTCCTGGTGGTCATGGTGGCGCAGTTGGCGCTGGGGGCCCTGCAGTTGCCGTGGCTCGTCCCGGTACCCGGGACAGGGGTCTTCAGGGCGCCAAGCCTGCCGGAATACAATCCTGCCAGCCGCGACGCGATCCTGGTCTGGAGCCTTCCCGAACCGACCGAAGAGGGAGCCACCCTGGATCCCCTGAAGCGGATCGAGGACGGGGCCACGGTGGCCGTGAGGCGGGCAGAGGTCGAAATGGACGGAGACGGAGGGGTCTTCAACCTGCTGACGCTCTACCTGGGGCAGCGGGCCTGGCCGCAGGAATGGCGGAAGGGTCGGCCCTTGAGGGCGCACGGATTGCCGCGGGTGGACTACGTCCTGGCTCCACCCGAGAACCTCGACTCCTCCGAGCAACAGTCTCTCCAGGCGATTCCCGGCGCGCGCGTGCGGCTCCACTACGGTCCGAGGTGGTTCCAGATGCAGCTCTTCAAGGTCCTGCCCGCGCGCCTTGACTGACGGTCCAGGGAGACGTCAGACCTCAGTCTTCGTACTTCAATCGGGGTTTGAAGCGGACCCACCCGCTGAACCAGGCGATCAAGAAGAACGTCGCCATGATCAGGGCACTGGCCAGCACGGCCGGCCAGGGCCCCAACACGGTGACGATCAGGATGGGAGCCAGGGCGGTGATCAGCCCTCCCCCCAGGAACGGCTCGTAGATCATCTGCTTGAAGCCGAAGGCCGTGGCCGTGCCTGTGCGGTACAGAGGATCGACGATGCGCAGAAGCAGCAGGCCCATGGCGGTGACGCCGGTCTGCATGCCGAACTCGGTGATCCCCCGCTCGAACCAGAACTCGGGGAACATCCGCGGGGCGATCACCACCGTGCAGAAGATGGCCCAGAGCAGCCCGACGGACATGAGGATCAGGAAGGGCCCCAGGTTCTCGTAGAAGAGGTTCATGCGGATGGTGGCGATGGCCGAGATCACCAGCATGTCCAGCGAGATGCCCAGGATCCGGTCGAAGGTGTCCCGGTCATAGTAGTGGTCCATCTTGAAGGCCATCGAGACGCCCTGGACCAGGATCCCCCCGATCATGGCCAGGGGGAAGAGGGGGAAGGCGTGCAGGACCTGATGCATCCCCTGCACCATGGCCAGCATGCCGTAGCCCAGCAGCACGGCGATCCCGATGATGCCGAAGTGGAAGGTCAGGGGTTCGATGGCCTCGGCGGCCACGGTGGCGGTGGCGATCGAGAAGCGCTCGTGGGGTTCGGGGATCAGCCCGGTGCGCTTGTAGATCGGGATGCCCTTCTCCTCGTTGAGGCAGGCGCAGTAGCCCTTCTTGATCGCGATGTTCACCAGGACGATGCCGAAGACCACCGCGAAGAGGATCCCGACGGTGGCCGACATCTGGCCCAGGGCGCCCCCGGCAGGGAAGCCCAGCTTGGTGAAGGTCTCGGCCATGCCGGCGGCCGTCCCGTGGCCTCCCGAGAACCCGACCTCCAGGATGGTGGCGAAGATCGCAGGGGTCCCGAAGAGAGGCGCCAGGACCAGCAGGGTCACCAGAAGGGCCACCAGGTACTGGCCCATGCCGAAGACCACCCCGAAGCACAACTGGGGGCCTCCCACGCGCCAGAGCTCCCTGGGCCTGGGGATGGCCACCCCCAGGAAGAGCGAGGCGAAGACGATGTTGATCAGGATTCCCGGAAGTCGAGACCACTGCTGGAACATCCAGTCCGGGATGATCGCAAAGCCCAGGTGCTTCTGGGTCAAGGCCCCCAGCATGAACGGTCCGACGGCCAGGGCCACGAAGCCCGCGATGATCGACGAGGGCAGGAACAGGGTCTGGAAGAGCCGGATCTTGACGCGCATCAGCTTGCCGATCAGTAGGAAGAGGCTGAGCACGCAGACGCTGAAGAAGAGGTTCTCGATGTTGAACTCGGGGTTGTCCACGGGGGGTCCTCTCGTCGGGGCGTTGCGACCTCTTTCCCACCCCGTCCCCCGGGCTCCTCTCTCGGGGAAGAACTGGAGTGTTGGCCGGATCGGGGGAGCAGCCCTCAGCGCGCCGGTTGGGGGGGCTCGGCGCAGGGCGCACCCTCCGTCTGCCCCAGCAGGGCTTCGAGGCCTTCGTAGTCGTAGCCATCAGCCAGTTTCAGCAGGGCGCGCAGGGTCTCATGCTCCTGGGGGAGGTCACCCAGCAGCTCGCGGAAACGGGCCATGTCCCCGTCGGCGAGCGCCTCGCGCAAGGTGCGGATCTGGACGGCCGACAGGCAGCCCTCGGCCTCTGGCAGCCCAGGGGTGCCCTCGGTCGCGGTCGAGGCTGCAGCCACAGGCTCTTCGGCGTAGGCGAAGCGCAGGCCCAGGCTCTTCCCCAGGACCTCCAGCAGGTCTTCCAGGTTGAAGGGTTTGCGGAGGTATTCGTCCACCCCGGCGGCCATCACGTCCTGCCTGAGGTCTTCGAAGGCACTGGCAGTCACCGCGATGACGGGGGTCCTCCGGCCGGCCTCGGTCAGTCGCAGTCGTCGCGTGGCCTCATAGCCGTCCATGACCGGCATCCGCATGTCCATCAGGATCGCGTGGGGAGACCAGTCCTGGAAGACCTCCAGGGCTTCGGCACCGTTGCCGGCTTCGGCGACCTCGATGCCCAGGGGGACAAGCATGGCGCTCAGCAAGGCCCGGTTGGTGGGGATGTCGTCCACCACCAGCACCCGGCAGGGGTCCTGGCCCGGCTCCAGGCCCACGATCCGCCGCGGGGGAGGGGCCGGCGCTTCAGCGACCTCCGGGGGCGGATGGACCAGGGCGTCGAAACGGAAGCAGCTTCCCTGCCCGGGTCGACTCGCGACGCGGATCGATCCACCCATCATCTCGACGAATCTCTGGCTGATCGCCAGGCCCAGGCCGGTGCCGCCCGCCCGGGCGCCGGCCGCCGCCTGGGCGAAGGGGTCGAAGATCCGCTCCAGGTCCTGTTCGGGAATTCCCGGGCCGGTGTCCTCGATCTCCGCCTCCAGGAGGAAGGCCGCTCTTCCCCGCGATTCGTCCTGGCCTGCGCGGGCGCGCACCCGCAGGGTGATGACCCCCTCTTCGGTGAACTTCACCGCGTTGCCCAGCAGGTTGATGAAGACCTGGCGCAGCTTGCCCTCGTCTCCAACCACCTGTTGGGGCAGCTCGGGGTCCAACTCAACCCGCAGCTCCAGGCCCTTGCCCTGGGCGCGGACCCGGAACATGGTCTCCAGATCCCGCAGCAGGTCGACCAGGCCGAACGGGGCCTGGGTCAGGGTGATGCGCCCGGCTTCGATTCGGGACATGTCCAGGATGTCGTTGATCAAGCCCAGGAGGTGCGCCCCGCTGCGGCTGATGGTTCGCAGGCTCTCGGCCTGTCGGGAGGTCAGGTCCGGGTCCTTCTCCAGGATCTGGGTGAAGCCCAGGATGGCGTTCAACGGGGTGCGGATTTCGTGGCTCATGTTGGCCACGAATCCGCTCTTGGCCCGGCTGGCCTCTTCGGCAGCCTCGCGGGCCACGCGCTCATCCTCCGCTCGGCGGCGTTCGGTCAGGTCCCGGACCACGGCGACGGTGTGCCAGTGTCCCGCGACGGGGATGGCCGAGATCGAGACCTCAGCCGGGAAGACCTCGCCGTTCTTCTTCAGCCCGGTCAGCTCGAAGACGGGTCCGAAGGTTCCCGCCGAGCCGGTTTCGGAGATCTCGCGCAAGACCCGGAGGATCCGGTGGCGGAAGCGCTGGGCGGCCAGAAGATCGGCGACCTCGCGGCCGATCACCTCCTCGCCGATGAAGCCGAAGAGTCTCTCGGCCGCCGGGTTCCAGTACGAGATGCGCAGCTCGTGGTCGAGGATCAGGATGGCGTCGTGGGCCGAATCGGTGATGGCCCGCAGACGGCTGGCGCTCTCCCGCAAGGCGGCGGTCCGCTCGTGGGCCAGGGTCCGGGCGTGCTCCTGGGTCCGCCCCAAGGCCCAGAGGAAGAGGAAGCTCAGCAGGCTGATCAGGAAGCCGGCTGCCAGGATGCCGTTGGAGGCCCAGCGGTCGGCCAGGGCGTCCCGGTCGTGGAAGGTCCGGAACTGCAGGGTCCAGCGACGACCGCACGTTCCCAGGGTCCTGGACTCTTCGAAGACGTGGCCCGGTTTCCGAGACGATTCGGCCTGGGCAGGCCCTTCATACAGGAGGCTTTGAGAAGTGCCCTGGGAGCCATCCAGGATGCGGAGGGTGACGTTCGCGGGTTCGGCCCACAAGGCCGATCGGACGAAGTCCTCGAGCCGGAAGGCCAGGAGGACGAATCCGCGCAGCCGGGCCCGACGCTCCGCCAGATCCGGGGGGGGCTGGCTGCCCTGATAGATCGGGGCGAAGAGCAGGCATCCCGGCTGGGCGCCGGACTGCTCCTCGCTCAGCAGGTCCACCCTCCCGGACAGGGTCACCTTGCCGGAGTCCCGGGCCCGCTCCAGCGCTGCCCGGCGAACCGGTTCCGAAGCCTCGTCGAAGCCCACGACCCGCCGGGCCCCGGCGTCGAAAGGCTCCAGGTACAGGACCGGGACGTACAGCTCACGTTCCCCGGTCGGCCACACCGAGTAGTCGGGGATCCCCTTCTGGCGGATCTCCTGGATGTGCCGATCCAGCCCTGTGGCCGGGATGGCCGGGGCGAAATCGATGTACAGGACCCCGGGGAATTGGCGCCGGACGTCCTGGTCCTCGTAGAACTTCCGCCAGGTTTCGGCCGAGAGGTCCTCGGTGGTGGCGACCAGTCTGGCCCCGGCCTGGATCAGCCGCGTGTAGTCGGTGAGGTACTTATCAATGGCGGCGGTCATGCGGGTGACCTGTTGGTGGAAGCGGGCGGCTTCCCGTCGGGTGGCTGCCTGCCACCAGAACCACCAGACGGCCGCGGTGCAAGCCAGCAGGACCAGCGCCGCCGCGCAGGGGGCAACTCGACGCGACCTGAACCATGTTCCGGGCTCGGGGCCCCCCAACGGCTTCACCTCCCGTTTCCCCCACGGAAGGCTTCTCTGCCGGAGGAGAGCGTCCTGTGCCGTTTCGCACAGGTGGGGGGTCGGGCCTCAGGCTCCCAGGCGGCCCTGGCTGGCCCAGTGCTCCAGCAGGCGTTCGCGGTCC
>DCTU01000088.1:2685-4236 GCA_002329445.1 bacterium UBP9_UBA1432 | reverse complement strand
CTCCCGATGATCCGGCATGAGGGAGAATTCGACGTGCGCCAGGATCTCCGCCTGCCGGGATCGTCACGCACAGGTGTCAATGGACATCCACTTCCCCGCAATCACCTCGATCCTGACGCTCGTGGCGGCCCCAGGTGCGGGGTTCATCCCTCTGGGACTTCTTCAGCTCGATCCCCGGTTGCGCACGATTTCGTGGGGACGAGCGCGCCTTCGCGCAGGATTCGGACCACCTCGTCAGCCACCACGCGCTGCCCCTGGGCGGTGGGGTGGACCGTGTCGCCCGGNNGGGAAGAAGAAGCGCCAGTCCGGGGACTCTTCGGCCGCCAGCATGGCGTCCGCCAGGGGCAGGTGGTTGCGGGCCGCGTAGCGACGGAAGTCGGTGATGTAGTCTGCGGCGGGCCAGGGCTTCAGGCCCAGGGGCATCAGCACCAGGACCAGGGGCCGGCCATCCTGGCGACACAGGTCGCGGACGCGGTCCAGGGCGGCCCGGCGCTGGTCCAGCGAGACCCGGAAGCCCGGACGCTCCAAGGCGGGGATCCCGGGGTGGCGGGGCGGAGGCAGCAGCATGGCCCGNNAGGATCTGCACCAGGGCCGGGCTCATCAGGACCCGGCGCACCTGGCGCTGCGCCGCGGATTCTCCGATCCAGGACGGGTCGGCCTCTTGGGAATCGGAGTGGTCGTTGTGGCAGGTCGCGAAGAGGACCAGGTCCGGTTTCAGGGCCCGCCCTTCCCGCTCCAGCCAAGCCATGGCCTGCCAGGTGGTGTAGCCGGGCACCCCGTGGTTGATGAAGCGCAGGGGCCTGCGGGAGTGCTGCTGCAGCTCGGCCTGGGCGCGCGCGGGCCAGGCGTCCTCGGTGTCGACACCCACCCCGTAGGTCGCCGAATCGCCCAGGCACAGGACCCGGAACTCGCCTGGAGCGCGGGGGNNCCGGTGGCCTCGTCCTGAGGCGGCGCGTTCGAAGCCGTGCAGATCCCAGCGCAGCAGGGGGTGGGGCGCGTAGGCGGCCCGGGGGAGATGCGCCAGGAAGGCGCGGGCCGCTCCCTCCTGGACCATCAGGAAGAGGAGGGCCAGCAGCAGGGCCTCGGAGATCGGCCGCCCCGTCCGACCGACCGCCCAGCGCCACAGTCCGAAAAGCAGGATTGTGGCCAGGCTGGTCCAGGCCAGGAAGACCAGGGTCTGGTGGGGTGGAAAGAACCCCGAGGCCTCGAAGCGGGGGACGGTGGCGGGCAGGAATCGCGCGAGCAACCGGGCCGTGAGGAGCGTCAGGAGCAGGGCGGCCGGAAGGACCAGGACCACCCCCCGGATCAGCCCCTTCCTTCTCAAAGCCCCGCAAGTCTGGAGCGTGGGTGCAGGCAGGTCCCTCACCTCCCTTCTTCCGCGGATGATTCTGGTTCCTGAGCAGGTCTTCCCCGTGTCGCCTGGCCCTCCCCTTCACGTCGGATGCAGAGGGTCGGCCCGGGTCACGTGGAAGCCAGCCCGATGAGCCTTCGTCGGGTGGGCCTTCTGGCAGGCCTTCTTCTTCTGCTGGCGGGTCTGTCCTGGGGCCTGCG
>DCTU01000088.1:2178-2675 GCA_002329445.1 bacterium UBP9_UBA1432 | reverse complement strand
CTGGAGGCGGACTGGGACGCCCTGGGACGATGGATCCTGGACCTGGAACAGGGGCACGCGCGGGACGAGGTCCCCGCCGGCGCGCGACGCGCCTCGGCCTTCCTGACGCCGCTTCTGGCCCGCTACCAGGCCCTTCTGGAGGGGAGCGACCCGGGGGCCCTGGAGACCGAGGAGGAGGCCCTGGCCTACGAGTACCTGTTCGGGTCGCCCCCGCGGGCCTCACGGTCTCTGGAGGCCTTGGGGAGGACCCTGTGCCTGTGGCGGGTGGAGCGCCTGTGGCCGGGGACGCGCCGTCAGCCTCCCCCTCGGGACTTGCCCTCGTGGGGGCGCTGTCCCGTGGACGGGAAGGCCTACCGGGTCGGGGCGGACTCTTTGAACTGCGGCTTCCACGACCAGACCTTCAGCATCCGGAATCCGATCCCGGCGAATTCCCCCTCCGAGCTGTACCCGCAGTTGACCATGGGCTATTTCCGCAAGGATCGCAGTCGAAGCCTGGA
>DCTU01000088.1:1242-2145 GCA_002329445.1 bacterium UBP9_UBA1432 | reverse complement strand
AAGGCCGGCTTCTGGCCGTCGACATCGATCCCGGAGTCCTGGACTTCATCTCGTTCGTGGCGGCTCGTCGGGGGATTCCGCAGGTGGAGACGGTGCTGGCCTCGCGCGAATCGCCCAACCTGAAGCGCTCGTCGGTGGATCGCATCTTCCTGATCGATGTGTACAACGTGCTGGCCGGGATCGACCTGCTGGGTTCGGGCAGACCAGGCCCTCGAGCCGTCTCCACCATGCAGCGACTGGTGAATGCCCTTCGGAGCGGCGGGCGGTTGGTCCTGATCGACTTCATTCCCCAGCCGGGGCTTCCTCACGTCTCAGAAGAACAGGCAGTGCGGGACATGGGGGATCTGGGCCTGGTCCTGGTCGACAAACGGCCGGCCCCGGCTCACGGGATGTACGTCCTGACCTTCGAGAAGCCCTGACTCGCCGGTCCGACGCCAGCCCGGAGCTGCTCCCCGGAATCCGCCACCTCCCGTGGCACTCGGCCGCGGGTTCAGGTGCTCAGGATTTCAGGCGCAGCCACTTCTCCAGGCGGGACCAGTCGCCGACCGGCTGCCGGAAGAGTCGGGTCTCGCCCTGGAACCCCAGGCCCAGGGCCATCACCTCGCCGGTCCTGAGGTCCACCGTGAAGGCTCGGGAGTCGTCTCCGCGTCGCCCGGACAGGACCAGGAAGTCCTTCTCTGCCGAGANNCGAGACCTGGTGGGCTTCGAAGGCCGGGATGCTGGCCAGGACCCGCTCGTCCCCAGAGAACCAGGCCTCCAGGACCAGGGTCGAGCGCCCCTGAGGGGAGGCGCGCACCACCAGGCGCTGGCTCTTGTTGAGTTGCAGGTCACGGGTCAGGGGATCGGGCCCGGTGGCGCGCTCGCGCCAGGTCTCGGTCTCCCCTTCACGAGTCAACTCGAAGT
>DCTU01000088.1:0-1121 GCA_002329445.1 bacterium UBP9_UBA1432 | reverse complement strand
CAGGTCGAAGGCGGTCAGCAGTCTGCGCTCCTTCTTCTTGCGCCCCGAGGGGAGATACAGCAACTCGTGGCTGGAACGGGAAAGACGTCTCCAGGCCAGGATCGAACCGTCGGGTTGGGGCTGGAAGTCGCGGACCCGGCGCAGTCGGACGGTGGGGTTGGTCCCGATCAGCGAGGTCTGGATCAGGTCGCCGTTCAGGTCGGGGTCGCCCGGAACCGGATGGATGGCCAGGGCGGAGGACTTCCAGGAGCTCAAAGGGCCGCCGTAGCGGAAGCGCGACTCGCTGGATGTGTAGAAGTAGCCCTCGCGCCCTGCCTCCAGGAGCAGGACCCTCCCCGAGATGCGGGTTCGGGCCGGACTCTCTCCTGGTCGGGGCAGGCCCAGGGACGCGTCGGGGAAGAGGACCTGCCGCATCCGCGAGACCCGGATGGCTTCCGGGGGGAGGCCCAGGCGCTGGGAGAGATCCTGCCGGCACTTCTGGACCACCTCGGGGGGGGGCTGTGCGAAACCCCGGATGGTCCAGGCCAGGACGAGGACCAAGGCCAGCGCAGCCATTCTTGCCAAACGCATCGACGCGCCTCCTGGAGGGTCTGTTGCGGGAAGGATTCTGGGCTCATCTCCCGGCTCCCCCGTCCTCGAGGAGTGTCGCCCGGTGGTTGCGGCAGGTCCTTTCCTGTCCGTCTCGTATCACTTGGTTCCCGTCGGCAGCGACTCCTGCTGGCCCCCATGGGGGGAAATCCACCTGCCGACCGGCGTTCCAGGTTCAATCCGGCCTCCTTGCTGGAGGCCTGCAACCACTCAACGGAGGTAGACCCATGTCCACCGGAATCGTCACTTTGAAGCCACTGGGTGACCGCGTCGTCCTGAAGCGACTCCCCCAGGAGGAGAAGACCGCCGGCGGGATCTTCCTGCCCGACACCGCCCAGGAGAAGCCCATGAAGGGAGAAGTCGTGGCCGTCGGCCCCGGCAAGACCCTGGACAGCGGAGAGAAGACCCGGATGGAGGTCGAGGTCGGGCAGGTCGTCCTGTTCGGCAAGTACTCCGGAACCGAGGTCAAGATCGACGGCGAAGACTTCACGATCCTCGAACAGCGCGAGATCCTCGGCGTCTTCGTGAACTGA
>DCTU01000038.1 GCA_002329445.1 bacterium UBP9_UBA1432 | reverse complement strand
AGGCAGCACATCAGGCGGCCGCAGGCGCCGCTGATCTTGGCGGGGTTCAGGCTGAGGCCCTGTTCCTTGGCCATCTTGATGGACACCGGGCAGAACTCGCGCGTCCACGACGAGCAGCAGCACTCCCGCCCGCAAGGCCCCAGTCCCCCGGTCAGGGCCGAGCGGTCTCGGGGCCCCACCTGGCGCAGCTCGATCCGCTTGTGCAGGGTGGTGGAAAGGTCTCGGACCAGGACCCGGAAGTCGACCCGGGATTCTGCGCTGAAGTAGAGCAGGATCCGGTGGCCGTCCAGCGAGGCCTCGGCCTGCAGCATCTTCATGGCCAGGCCGTGGTGACGGACCCTCTCGCGGGAAAAGGCCAACGCCTCGGCAGCCTGGAGGCGGCCGCGGTGGTGTTGCTGGAAGTCCTGCTCCTGGGCTCGGCGCTGCACCTGGGGCAGGTCCTTGGCGGGCTCGGCTCCCGGGGTCTGCACGACCAGGACGACCTGACCCAGTTCCAGGCCCAGTGGCGTGGGGACGACCACCCAGTCGCCCGTCTCCAGGTCCAGTTCGCCCGGGTCGAAGTGGTGGAGGCTGCCCGCCGTGCGGAGCGAGACTCCGACTTGCGTCGGCATGATGGTCTCTCCTGGACGCTTCGAGAACCCTAGGTTCCTAAGACTTCAGCGCGCCGTCGAAAGGGCCCGGTTGCACCCGCAGGAAGCCTCTGCAGGCATCCGCTCGATCAGGCCCACGATCATCTTCTTGACGTTCTCGATGTTGGCAGTAAAGGTCCGCAGGACCTCTTCGTGCGAGACGGGGGCTTCGTGGCCGGGGACCCCGTTGTCGTAGTCGGTGATCAGCGAGACGTTGACGTAGCACATCTCCAGTTCACGGGCCAGGATGGCTTCGGGGTAGCCGGTCATGTTGATGACCTCCCAACCCTGAGCCTGGAACCAGCGGCTCTCGGCCCGCGTCGAAAAGCGCGGTCCCTGGATGACCACCATGGTCCCTGTGGGGTGGACCTCGATGCCCAGATCCCGGCCGATCTCCAGGGCCAGGCCGCGCAGTTGAGGACAGTAGGGCTCGGCGGCGCTGATGTGGGTGGCGATGGGACCTTCGTAGAAGGTGTCCGGCCGACCGGAGGTCCGGTCCACGAACTGATCGCACAGCACGAAGCTGCCGGGCGCGACGTGGGGCTGCAGCGAGCCTGCAGCGCAGGGACCGATCAGCCGTTTCACGCCCAGGTGCTTCATGGCCCAGAGGTTGGCCCGATAGGGAACCTGGGCCGGAGGGTAGCGGTGGTCCCTGCCGTGTCGGGGCAGGAAGGCGACGCGCCGCCCGGCGACCTCGGCCAGGGCGATCTGGTCGCTGGGAGGCCCGTAGGGCGTCTCGATCCAGACCGACTGGACGTTGTCCAGGAACTGATAGAAGCCGGAACCACCGAAGACTCCGATTTCGGCACTGTGCTGCATTTTTGATGAACCTCCACCTGGCCGTTTCCACGGGGGGCGACGGCCGGATTCGCCTTCGCGGGAGGCTCGGGGAATCCTGGCACCCTGGTCCCGGAGGTCGGGCAGGCGAATGGGGGGGGCGTGTATAAGCCCCTGCCGACGACCTTCCCATGGAGGACACGGTGCCCCCGTCCTGGACCTGTTTTCGATGCAGCACTGCCAACCCCGTCTCCGCTCGACAGTGTCTTTCGTGCGGAGCGCAGCGTCCTTCGGTGTTGGACCCGGCGGCGGTCTTGGATGAATCCTTCGCGGAAGGTCTGGTCGGGGTCCTGGGGTCGTCGGCGGGCAGGCCTCACAGCGAGACGCTGGCTGGTCTGGAGCGCCTGGTCGAACAGGCGCTCTCCGGGACCCTGCCTGCCAAGGAGTTCGCCCGCAGGATGCGCCAGGCCTCTCGAGGTCTCGAGAAGGTCTTCGCCGCCCTGGCTGCAGAGCTCGGCCGAGTTCCCGAGGCGACGCCGGCCTACACCCGGGAGGTCGGGAATGCGTTGAAGGTGGCCCGGGGTCTGTTCCGCGCGGCCCTCTCCGAGCTGGAGGCTTTTGGCGAGCGGGCCGACCGGACTCGTCTGCAGGTCGGGATGCTGGTGGCGCAACGGGCCGAGGAGCATTATCAAAGCCTGCTGGAGGGCCTGCAGGCGGATGCGGCGGGCCATCCCTTCGAAGGCGAGTCGGACCTGCTGCGTCGACTGGCCGGTGCGGTGATGGAGGGCGAGATTCCGCTGGAGGCGTATCGGGCCCGAGTCGAGCAGCTTCAACAAGCCGTCCGGGCCTGGCTGACCCGCGCTGCGAGCAGCCTGGAGACTGCCTTTGTGGCCTCCTTGGCCTTTGACGGGGCCCGACCCGAGACGATGGTGCAGGCCGGGCGGGATCTGGAGGCCGCCACGCGGGACCTGGGTCGGGTGATCCTGGCCCTTCACGATCCCGAGAGCACGAGGGCTGCTGCGCAGCAGATCCTGCGCGACCAGGCCCAAAGCTGAACATCCTGGTCGGAAACGCAATCGGGGCGGGCTTTTCTGCCCGCCCCAACTGCGCCGGCAGCTCGCCGGGAGGGGCTTTCAGTCGAACAGGTTCTTGATCCGGTTCAGCCCCTCGGACAGCACCGTGCGGCAAGCCTTGGCGCCGTCCTTCACCTGGTCCATCCGTTCCCCAACCTTGTTTCCAATCTTCTCGCCGGTCCGTCGGGCCCCGGCTCGCAGGCCCTGGGCGCCCGCCTTCAGGCGCGTCGCCGCCGAGAGGGCACCCTTTCGGGCCAGTCCGGCTCCTTCAGCCATCTTCCCCCCGACGCTTCGGGCTGCCTGGCCCAGCGGAGCACGATACTTGTGGGCATACTTTCCGGCCTGGGAGACCCCCGCGACTGCCAGGGCCACCCCTGCGATGGGCAGACCGAGAACGGTGGCTCCACTGGCGGCCGCCACGTACAGGGCACTGGAGGTCACCACGTCACAGGCCCCCGCCACCAGGCGGTCGGCGCCCTCGGTCTTCTTGCCTTCTTTGAGGGCCCTGGCCCCGCGCGCCATCTCGACTCCGCCCAGGACGGCTCCCAGAAGGGCAGAGCCCTTGGCAACGATGGGGGCGGCCTTGGAGGCGTAGTTTGCGATCTTGCCGGCTTCAGACAGCCTGGCCGCGCCGACCAGGCCCTTGGTCTCGGTCGAGAGCGCTTTGGCGACGTCGGTCAGGCCCTGAGCACTGCTCAGCCCCACGGCTCCGGAGGCCAGGTCCAAACCTGCGGTCAGCCGGGTCGTGGTCTGCAACCCGGAGAATGCCCGCCCTGCCTGGTAGAGATACTTGCCGGACCCGGCGATTCCCAAAGCGTCCTTGAACTTGTCCACGGCCGATTCACCTTCCGCGAGATGGCCCCGCTTCTTGTTTGTGTTCTCAAGACAATGGTGAATCGGGTCTATAGCCTGGAATGGCCATGTTTGCTTGCCTTCTGGCCCATTCTGGGGGAGGGCGATCGACCGGAGGATGATTTGTCTGCTAGCGTGCCCGTACTCGCTGGGGACGTCGGCGACCTGCCTGGGGGAATCGGCGATCCAGGACCCGGAGGAATGCCTCGACGCACTCCGGATCGAAATGCGTTCCCTTGCCTTCGGACAGGAGCTTGCGGACCTGGTCCACCTCCATGCTGGACTTGTAGGGGCGCTCGGCGTGCAGGGCGTCGAAGACGTCCGCCACCGCCAGGATCCGCGCCGGAAGCGGGATCTGCTCGCCCTTCAGTCCGTCGGGATAGCCCTTGCCGTCCCAACGTTCGTGGTGGCCGCGGATGGTGGGGCACAGGTGGCGCAACGAGAGGATGGGGTAGATCATCTGCTCCCCGTAGATGGGATGCATCCTCATCAGTTGGTATTCCTCGTCGGTCATGCGGCCGGGCTTGCACAGGATGTCCCGGGGGATCTGGATCTTCCCGATGTCGTGCAGCAGGCTGGCCCGGCGCATGTCCTGTGAAGACATGAACCTGGAGATCTCGTCGATCTGCTCGTCCGGTTGCTGGGCCAGCAGCAGCCCCGCTTCGCCGATATCCTTGAACATGGCCCCCAGGCCGACCTGATGGCGGATCTCCCGGTCTTCGATGCCCAATTCATCGGCCAGTTCCATGGCGAAGTCCAGCACCCGGGCAGAGTGGTCATAGGTGAACTCGCCGCTCAGCTTGAGCATCAAGGCCAGGCTGTTGACGGCTTCCGCCTCGTCCAGTCCTTCCAGATCCTGGCTGCGGTAGATTCGTTTCAGAAGCGTCGGGATCGAGGTGGTGGCGTAGCGGGTCGCCATCTCGCTGTGTCGGGCTCCGACGGGGTTCTGCATCCGGGTCATGCTGATCCGGAAGGCTTCATGGGTCGCCGAGGCCCGCAGGGTCTGTACCCGGAACCGGGACTGCATCTCGGACAGGCTTCCGGGGGGCCCACCTTCCGATTGGCCCTGGCCGCCCTGGCCGCCCGATCCGCGCTCGCCTCCAGCGGTCCCGCCGCCACCGCCCCGACCCGGGGCGTCTCCCGTCTCCACGACCCGCTGCGACGAGGTCTCGGCCTTGGCGTGCGCGCCCTCGACGCGGGTTGCAGCCGCAGACTCTCGACGCACGGGCTGTGCCGGACCGCGCAGCGAGGCCGTCATGGTGCCCAGCAGGGGGTTCTGCTCGGAGGCCGTGTGGACCCGACGCTGGGCCGGTTCAGCCGTCTCGCGCTGCGCCGGCTGGAAGTGTTGGGTCTGGGGGCGCACCTCGGCGCCGGTCGGCGTCTGCCGGGAGGCGGCAGCTTGCGGACCGGGCAGGGCCGAAGGGGCCTCTCGTGGGACGTAGGCCTGCCGCTCGAGGGTTCCCACCGAGCCCGACAAGGTCATCTTGATCGGGCTGCTCTCCTGCTCGACCTTGGCCTTGCCGCGGATCTGATAGATCAGGTCCAGGACGGGCTGGTAGATGGGGATCTGCGAGACGACCGGGCGTCCGCCGGTCAGCGGACCGCGGGGGAGGCCCGCGCGCATCTGCCCCACGGGGTCGGTCCGTCCGTCCTGGCGCGTGGCGGAGGCGATCGTGGCCCCCACCTCGGCCGGGATCGCGGGTCCCGCCGTCCGGCCTGCGAAGCCGGCAGTGCTGGCCACGAAATGGGATTCCCCGCTCAGGATCCGGCCCGCCATCTGGACCTGGAAGGCTTCACCGGAAGGGTCGGTCGCCAGGGGCGAGGGCCCTGGGCGCAGGTTCGGGCCCACCAGGCCCTGGTCCGGGTTCATGCCGAAACCGGGCAGAAGCCGGCCTTGAATCCCGCCGGACCGCGGCCGCAGGATCTCGATGTGGGGCGAGGTCTGGCCCGGGGCTGGTCGTTGTGCCGGCGCCCCAGGCAGCGTGGGACCGGTGCCAGGAGCAGCGGGACCGACGGCCTCTTGTCGGCTGGCGCCCCAGTCTCCCTTGGGGAGCGGCGAGAAGGGACGGAAGGGGCGCTCGGGCCGGGGCGTCTCCGGCACCGTCTGGTTCGGAGAGCGGAAAGGCGAGCCTTCCAGGGTCTTGAACTTCAGGTGTGTGGGAGCGGGGTGGAGGGGATCGTCCATGACCAGCCCGTCCTGGGGGGCAGACGGGTGGACGTGGTCGGCTCGGGGGGCCTTGAGGTCCAGGAATTCCGGTTTCTGGAAGAGGGGCAGCGCGGGGGGCNNGCGGGGGGCCTGGGGGTGCTCACTCGGGGAAGGGAGAGCCCTCCCATCTCGATGCCCGGGTCGGAGGCGGACGGGCCAGCGCCCCTCGGCCCGCCACGGGTGCTGGAATCCGTCGGACCGTCTTCGGGAAGCCAGCCTTCGACACGCCCGACGGGACCTCGTTCCGGGCGGGGGCCTTGTGGCCCTCGCACGGGCAGGTGGAGCCCCGGTCGTGGGGTCAGGCGTGGGGGCGCGCCTCGGCCGATCGTGTCCACGCTCTCGATTCCGAAGTCGTCGGTGGGCTCGGATTTCCGGTTCCCCGAATCATCCCGACCATCCGGAGCAGGAAGTCGAATGGCCCCCAGGTGCACGGGGCGGGGGACGTTGGGGTTGGAGGCACCCGGAATCATCTCGGGCTGGATCTGGCCACGCCGGAGCTGCGCTGGCATCCTGTCGGGAGCCACCGGGGATTGGGGATCCGGGGCCAGGGGGCCGCCGACTGGACGGGGTGTCAGTCCGGGCAGCGGGCGCGGAGAGGCTCCGATGGCCGGGATGCTCTGGAGGCCCATGCCTTGGGCCTCGGGTTCGGCTGGCGGCGGAGGGTTGCCGGTGCCTGCGGTGGGTTGTTCGGCGACGACCCGGGGCGACGTGGGGACCCGCGCCGCGCCCGAGGCTCCGGGGGCTCCGATTGAACCGGGGGGCCCGGGAAGCCCCCCGCCCCTGGAGGCTCGGGGGGGCAGCGAGATTTCCAGCGTATCCTGGGGCTCCGGGGGAGGTGGGGCCGTCTGCCGCGCAGGGGGATCTGCTTCCCGACTTCCGGGGGAAGGCCCGGCAAGCGGCCGGTTGAAGTCGGCTTCGGGCAGGCCCGGACGGATCGAGCCCAGGCCCAGGGTCGAGACGCCTCCTTCCGGCTTGGGGGTGGAAGCCTGGGGCGGCTTGTCGGCCTGGCTCGGATCGGGGGAGGTCTTCTGGGGGGCAGGCTGGTGGGCCTGGTCCCCAGAGCGCGTCGCCCCCGATTGGGACCCGAACGGACGACCCGGGATCGGACCGGATGAACCGCCCCGGATCGAGCCCAGGCCTTGGCCTGAGAGCTTGCCTTCAGGCTGAGGGCTGGTTCCCGGGGCGTTCTTGCCTGCTTGGCCCACCTGCTCCTTGCCCTGGTTGCCCTGAGGGGTGCGGTTGGCCTGGTCGGAGGGTTTGCCCTGAGCAGGGTTCTCGGGATCCATGTGGGGGGCGAATCGAGAGTCGCCCAGTCGGGCCTGGCTCTTCTCCTGGGTCGTCCCACCGGTGGACACGCCCGCGCCTCCGGCCGTCTCCTGACCCCGGGCGGTGCGTGGACCCTCCGGAGTGGCGTCCTTGGACCTGGTCGGTTCGGTCCCGGCCTGGGGGGCAGCCCGTCGGGCCGCCTCCGGGCGGTTGGCCTCCTCAGGCTGCGCAGGTCCCTGCCCCGGCAGACGGGCCTCCGCCCCTGGTCTCTGGGACGTCGCGAAGCGGGCGGGGGTTCCAGGTCCCTGCGTCCGGGAGGCGGACTCCTGGCCCTCTGCGGGCTTGCCCTCGGGCGCCTTGGACTCCGTCCGGGCTTCGGAGGCCTGCTTGCCGGCGCTCTGGGGACGGGCTCGCATGGTCTCGGGGCGGGGGGCGGCCGGTTCGGACTGGTTCTTGCCGCCGGCTTCGCGAGCAGGGGCTTCCTCGGGATCAGGAGTCTGGCCCCTGGTCTGTTCGGGCTTGGCGGCTTCGGGCTTGGGGGCCTGGGCCT
>DCTU01000457.1:159-4435 GCA_002329445.1 bacterium UBP9_UBA1432 | reverse complement strand
GTACTCCGGGGCCCGGGGATCCTCCTCGTCGAAGTAGGAGGATTCGAAGACGATCTTCTTGTCTTCCAGCACCTTGAGCAGCTTGTTCAGCAGGAGGGTCTCGAGTTCGCCGATCTCGTCCAGGAAAAGCACCCCGCCGTGAGCCTTGGTGACCAGGCCCAGCTTGGGCTCGGGGATGCCATCCTCGGCCAGGTCCCTTCTGGACCCCTGATAGATCGGGTCGTGAACCGAACCCAGCAGAGGATTGGTGATCTCGCGGGGATCCCAGCGCAGGGTGGTCGCATCGACTTCGATGAAAGGGGCCTCGGGGGCAAAGGGGCCGCGTCCCGAGCTCTTGACCTGCTCGAGCACCAGGCGGGCCACGGTGGTCTTTCCGACGCCGGGAGGGCCGTAGAGCAGGACGTGCTGCGGATAGGGAGTCCCGATCTTGGCCAGGAGCGAGGTGACGGCCGGATCCTGGCCAACCACCTCGGAGAGCCGGCCGGGCCGCAGGACCGACAAGGCGCTGACCCCCAGGCCCCGCTTCTCGATTTCGTCCAGCTCCGCCAGGCGTTTCAGGGTCGCGGCATTCTCGGCCCCTTGTTCTTCCCGAAGGATCTCCCGGCGCAGGTCCTTGACGTAGTCCCGGTGCTTGTCGCGCATCCGGGCCATGATCCGCTGGTCCATGTCCTCTTCGAAGGTGCGGCGGGCAGCCAGGTCGGCGACCTCGTCTTCGATGAGAGCCAGGACCTGGAGGTGCTCCTCCTTGGCCGGGACGGTCCCCAGGGCAGGGTCTTCGAAGACCAGCCGCTGCAAGGCCAGGATGCGCTCTCCGAGCCGCGGAGAGCGCATCAGGTGCAGGACGCCCATCTTGCGGGCCTTCAGAACCAGTTGATCGGCGCCGAAGAGGTTGGACAGGAACCCGTAGAGGACGCTCAGGCGGCGCTCCGGGTCCAGCCCGGCCGCAGCCAGGCCACCGGGGTCGGCTTCTGGCGACAAGACCTCAGGACTCCTTGACGCAGACGAGCAGCTCCGCTTTGACCTTGGGGTGCAGCTTCAGGGTGACCCGATGCTCTCCGAGGGTCTTCAGGGGGTTCTCGAGCTTGATCAGCCGTCGATCGAAGTCCAATCCGTGCTGGGCCTTCAGGGCCTCGGCCAGGTCGCTGGAGGTGATCGACCCGAACAGACGCCCGCCTTCGCCGGAACGGGCCATCACCTGCAACGGCTTGGAACGCAGCGTCTCGGCCAGTTCACGAGCCTGTTGCAGCTCCCGGGCTTCGTGCGCAGAGCGATCCGCCTTCTCTTTGTCGATGGCGCGGATCTTCCCCTCGGTGGCGACCATCGCCAGGCCGCGGACCAGGAGGTAGTTGCGTCCGAAGCCATCGGAGACCTCGTGCAGTTCGCCCTTCTTCCCCAACTTCGGGACATCCTTGAGCAGGATCACCTTCATCTCGAAACCGCCTTTCGGACGGGCCCGGACATGGGCCAGAGATCAAAGAGCCCGACTCCGGGCTCCGGGGCGCACTCCAGAGCTCGGGGCCGGGTTCCGTCGTTGCGACGAACTAGATGGTATAGGGGAGCAACGCGATGAAGCGAGCCCGCTTCACCGAGTTCATGACCATGCGCTGATGCCGCGCACAGGTTCCCGAAATACGCCGGGGCAGGATCTTGCCGCGCTCGCTGGTGTACTTGCGAAGCGTGGGGACATCCTTGTAGTCGATGTCCTCGATCTTGTTGGCGCAGAAGTGACAGACTTTCCGCCGGGGGCGACGCCCTCGGCGCTCTCCACGGGCCATGTTTGAACCTCCAGGACGGCTCGCCCCATCCGGGACGGCCTCTCAATCAGAATGGGACTTCGTCGTCCACGCCCAGGCCTGCCTCGAAATCGTCACCGAAGTCGTGCGAAGGTCCCGTCTGCCTTGGCTCGGGAGCCGAGGTTGTCGGGGGTCCTCCCTCGCGGGGAGAGCGATAGCCTTCATTGCCGCGGGGAGGCCGGTTGTACTGGCCCCCTCCTCCCCCGCCTTCGCCCTCGCTGCGGCTGCCAAGCATCCGCATGTCGTCGGCGACGACATCAAAGGCGCTGCGCTTCTGGCCTTCCGGAGTTTCGTAGGTTCGGGTCTGCAGTCGTCCTTCGATGGCAATCAGCTTGCCCTTGGTCAGGAACTCGTTGCAGATCTCCGCCAGGCGCTCCCAGGCCACAACCGGGATGAAGTCCGCGTTGCTCTCGCCACCGCTTCGCCCACGGCGATCGACGGCCATGCGAAAACTGGCCACGGCCTTGCCGGTCGTGGTATAGCGCAGTTCTGGCGGCGTCGCCACTCGACCGATCAGGATCACTCGATTCAGACTGGACATGAATTCACCCTCTCCGCGCGGTGTCTGCCTGAAGCGCCCGTCACAGGACGACGCCCCGCCGGCGACCCGCGCAGAAGGTCTAGTTGACGCAGACCACCAGGCTGCGCAACACGTCGTCGCTGAGCTTCATCACGCGACGAAGCTCTTCGGCGACCGGGCTTTCGGAGTCAAAACGCATGACGACGTAGTAGCCTTCCATGCGTCCGCCCAGTTCATACGCGAACCGGCGCTTGCCCCAGTTGTTGACGTTGACCACCTGACCGCCCTGGTCCACGACCTGCTGGGAATACTTCTCGACCAGGCCAGGAATGGCCTCGTCTCCCAGATCTGGACGGAGGATGTACGTGATCTCGTACTTGCGCACCGTCTTCACCTCCTTCCTTTGGCCTTTCAGGCCCGGTTCAACCCCGACGCGTGCGCCGCGCTGGACAGACCGGGCAGGAAGGACCCGCTCCAGCTTGTGCCGGAGGGGCTGCGACCCCCTCTCGGGGTCACACGAGCGCGATTATAGCACCGTCGCCCCCGGACACGCAACCCGCTTTTGCAGGAGTTCGCCGCTCGGCGTTGCGCCGGGCGTCAAGGTCGCGCCCGTCGGAAGCTCAGCGTCCGGGTTCATCCATCCCGGGCCGGACCACCAGGACCGGGCAGGGTGCCCGACGCGAGATGCGTTCGGCCGTGCTTCCCGCCAGCCAGCGGCGCAGCCCGCGCCGGCCGTGGAAGGAGATCACCAGCAGATCCGGGCGGTTCCGTCGCACGTATTGGGTCACCACGTGCCCCGGGGCCCCCTGGAGGACCTTGCAGACCACGCGCACGCCCTGCTGACGGATCGGCTCGGCCAGACCCTCGAGGTAGTCCTCCACCGCCCGGGTCTCGTCGGTTGAGTCAAACGAGGCCGGCAAGGCGACTTCATTCATCGTCCCGACCAGGGTCGGAACCGCCACCGCGCGGATCAGTTCCAGACACGACCCCATGGCCCGGGCCAGCGCCACGGCGTGGGGCAGGGCGGTTTCGGAGAGGTCCGAGCCGTCCACCGGAACCACGATGCGATCATACATCAGGCCAGGACTTCGCCTTGACGGTCAGGTGTTCCCCCGAAGGTCAGGGGAAATTCAGGCACATGGCATCGCGCTCGAGGGCGTTCTCGATCTGGCGGGCGTAGATCCCGTAGGTGCACCGCGGGCACTTCTCGACCTGCACGGCTCGCAGCTTCTCGATATGGGCGGGGGACCCCCAGAACTCGAGGATCTGCTCGGGCTCGGGCCAGTGCATCCCCAGGACGTGCCTGGGGCTGCCCCGCCAGTCGATGCACAGATAGACCCGACCGTCCGCACCGCACTGGATGGCCAGGGGGGCGGCCAGGCAGCGCGAGAATCCGTGCTCCAGGTTGAAGGTCCGGGTGAACTTGTGCCGGACCCCGAAGGTCTTGAAGGTCGGGGTCTGGAGGGCCAGGCAGGCATCCAGTTGCTGGTTGATCTCCTCCATCGGGAAATCCAGCCTCTCGCCCAGACCTTCGATGTTCTCGGACGCGGCGGGACGGGCGTGGAAGTGCGCCACTCCCAGGTCCCGGGCCAGTTCGCAAGCGGCCAGGATCTGGTCGGAGTTGCTGGGGTGGATGAGATACTTGATGGCGATCTCGCAGCGCAGGTCGCGGCGGCGGACCTGGTCGACCATGGCCCGGACATTCTCCAGGACCTGTTGGAAGACGCGTGGACCGGTTCTCTTGATCCGGGAATATCGGTCGGGCGTGGCTGCGTCCAGCGAGACGCCGATCCAGCGGCAGGTGCTGACCGCGATCTCGCGCCGTCGATCCGTGTTGATCTCGATTCCGTTGGTCAGGATCGCGCTCTGGCGGCCCCGGTCCCGGACCAGCTCCAGGGCGTCCCACAGCGCCGGATGCAGCGTGGGGTCCCCGCCGCCCGCGAAACAGAAGCCCTTCACTCCC
>DCTU01000457.1:0-151 GCA_002329445.1 bacterium UBP9_UBA1432 | reverse complement strand
CCTGACCCACGAGGTTCTCCTGCTTCAGGACGCGCCTGGAGTTGCACCAGATGCAGTCGACGTTGCAGGTATAGGTCGGATCGATGGCCACCTCGATCGGGGGCAGGAAACGTCCTTGCAGGATGGCCTCGTAGTGCTCGCGGTACAGCAA
>DCTU01000223.1:4725-5417 GCA_002329445.1 bacterium UBP9_UBA1432 | reverse complement strand
CCCAGGGCGCTGAGCTGCTCGACCAGTCGCCCGGCCGGGTCCCAGGTGTTGCAGACGGTGTCCACGCCCTCCGGGTTGGTGGTCGCCGTCAGGCGTCCGGCCTCGTCGTAGCGGAACCTCCGCGTCGCGCCCCGGCCGTCGGTCAGGGCGGTCAAGAGGTCGTCCGGATCGTATTCGAAGGAGAGCGTGGAGCCGTCCCTGCGGACCATCCTGCACAGCCGGGAGTCGGCGTCGTACTCAAAGGTAGCCGTGTGGCCCCGTCGGTCGGTGAGGGAGACCAGGTTGCCCCGCTGGTCGTAGGAGCGGCGCTCGGTCTGCCCCAGGGCATCCACCGCGGCGGTCATGCGACCGGCCAGGTCGTACTCGAAGCGGGTGGTCCTCCCCAAGGGGTCGGTCACGGACTCGAGTCGGCCGGCCGGGTTGTAGGTGGTCTGCACCCGGCCGCCGTCCGGCAGCTCGACCTCGCTGACCCGGCACAGGAGGTCGCGGTGCTCGACGGTCTCGCGGCCCAAGGGGTCCACGGTGCGGGTCTGGCCACAGGAGCGCTCGCGCTCGATGCGGGTGGACTGGCCTTCCGGGTCCACGACCTCCACCAGGCGGCTCAGCAGGTCGTGGTGGAAGTCGGTGCTGCGGCCCAAGGCGTCCAGGACCCGGACCAGGTCTCCCTGCGGTCCGTATTCCATGGTGGTGAC
>DCTU01000223.1:0-4554 GCA_002329445.1 bacterium UBP9_UBA1432 | reverse complement strand
GTGCTGGCTCCGGAGGCGCTGATCCTCTCGACCAGGTAGCCGGCCTCCGAATAGCGGTAGGCGGTGCGGGCCTGGCCGGGGCCGATCGCCTCCAGCAGTTCGCCGTGGACGCTGTACTCAAAGTCCTGTCGGTTGCCCAGAGGATCCACCTGGCGCAGGAGGGCTCCGGACAGGTAGTGGTACTCGTAGGTGCTGCGCGGGCGGTCGGGGCCGGGCCCGGTCACGGCGGTCACCTCTGGAAGGGTCGGGTGATGCTCGAAGGAGGTGGTGCGACCGGCGGGGTCGGTCAGGCGAACCAGGCGGTCCTGGGAGTCATACACCCTTCGGGTGATCCCCAGCCGCGGGTCGACGGTCGTCACCAGGCGCTGGCGCTCGTCGTATTCGTAGGTCTGCTCGTTGCCCAGGGGATCCCGGGTCCGAATCAGGTTGTAGTTCTCGTCGTACTCGTAGAACCACGCGTTTTCCGCGGTTCCCACCAGCCGGGTGGTGCGGCGGCCCAGCACGTCGTAGAGGTGGTTCACCGCCACCCGGTCCCCGAAGACCTGGACGCCCACCCTCTTGCCCGAGGGCCTGCCGCCCCAGGCGTAGTTGGTCACGAAGACGCCGTTGGGGAACTCGATCCTGTGCAGGTCGTGGAGGCCGTCCTGGAGGGTGGGCGCGTCCACGCCAACGGAGGTTGGGACCTCGACGTTCACGGGGAACCCGGTGTCCCGTCCGCCCTGGTGGTAGCAGGTGATGTTGCCCTCAGGGTCGACGAAGGCGACCACGAAGGCGCTGGAGTTCGCTTCGTACCTCCAGGTACGGCCGGTCCAGTCGGTCATGGTACGGATGAAGTTCAGCTCGTGCTCCGGAGGGAACACCGTGTAGTCGAAACGGACCACCCTACCGATCGGGTCGGTGATGGCGGTGATCTGTGGGAAGACCCTGCCAGCCGGGCCGAGTCCCATGTAATCCCAATCGAAGCGGATGCGGTTCCCGAAGGCGTCCTCCTGGGCGATCATCTTGCCGTCGGAACGGAACTGGTGGAAGCCGAACCCCGGGATTCCCAAGGTGTAGGTGTCGTCCGCGGGGTTGTGGGCCAGGGTCCTCTTGACGGCCGGGTTGAAGGCCACGAAACTGCCGTCCTGCTGGCGGAGGAAGCGGTGCTGGCTGCCGTCGGGGTAGACGAGCGTCACCGAGACCAGGTCCGAACTGCCTGCCACGGCCTTCGGGTTCATGATGACCTCGGCCCAATCCGGTTTGTCCGGAGGCCTGCGGCCGAAACCGGCGTATTCGAAGCGGAGCCGTTCGTCGAAGGAGAAGGCGCAGCGGCCGATGTTCTGGTTGTATGGATGGTCCTGGCTCGAACTGTAGTAGCGGGCCACCTTGATCTCGGTCCTGCCGCGGCAGGGGATCCTCAGGTCCTCGACCACGTAGTCCAGGCTTCCGGTGAGGGGGTCCACCGTCAGGCTTCCGGGGTGTGGCAGTTTGAACACGGGAGTCTTCCTTTCTTGCTGGGGCTCTTTGCAGGGGCCACCGGGGCAGGTGCCCCTGCAAAGAGCCGGTGCCGTAACCCGGCCCTCAGAAACCGGGGCCCTGGTTGGGTGAAGCGACGCTTCCGAAGCTGCTGCTGGGGTCCCCGGGCACGCTGGCGCCCGGCTCATCTCCCCCGGCTGTGCCCCGCAAGTCCCAGTCTGGAGGGCAGGGCCACTTGGACCCTGGGTCTCCTGGCGGTCCTTCGCCGGGGCCGTCCGGACCGTAGCGCCCCCTTCTCCGTGAGCCTCCGTGGCAGCAGATGATCCCGTTGCAGATGGATTCGTCGGTCATCACCGGGCACTGGTTGGGGTAGGTGCGCGTCGTCTTGAAGAAGGGGCCGTAGTCGCCATCCGGGAAGGCGGCACCGGGCTCCCAGGCCAGCGAGAACTCCCACTGGCCCTCGGCCCCCTGTTTCCGAGCCGCGACGCCGTCCCGGAAGACCTCACTTCCCCAGGTGTCTCGGATGGTGACTTCGATGTGAACCGAGGTGGCGTCCGTGTCCTGGACCGCCCCACTGAAGACCAGAGGGCCGCCCTGGGAACGGTCGTAGGGTTGCGGGCCGTAGTCGACCTCAAGCTGACTGACGGACATGGTGGCCTCCTTGCTCAGGCCCAGGCCCGCCAGTCGAAGCTGACGGACGAGGCGGTAGCCTTGACGTAGAAGTGGAAGTCGTCAGCCTCGTCCGAGAGGTAGACCAGGCCCTCTCCCCGTTCGCTGATCTGCACGAAGGTCGGGCGGAGACCCAGGCCATGGAAGACGGTGGACTGCACTCCGGCCGTAGCGTCGGTGATGGACCGTCCGGTTCCCATCGCGAAGGCCCCCTGAGCCAGGGCCAGGCCCTGGTAGGTGGAGTTGGCCCCGACCATCGCGGCAAGCTCCGAATCGGGTGCGGGAATCCGCTTGACCACCAGGTCCGCGAAGGCGACCCGGCCCGCCAGGCGCCCCTGGAAGTCGGTGCCCAGGTAGAACCGCTCCGGCGTCGGCATCATCTCGCCCGAGCCGGTACCGACGGTGGAGGCCGTCACCTGCTGGCCGTCGAGGTACATCCTCAGGGTTCCGGAGCCGTAGCTGAAGGCCAGGTGCAGCCAGACGTCCGCAGGGAAGGAGACGGTCGAAGCGGACACGAGCTGCAGCAACTGGGCGTCGCCGTCGTAGAGGGAGAGCACCAACCGGTTCTCCCGACTCTTGGAGAAGCGCAGGCGGTTGCGGCCGGACGACTCCGCAGCATCGAACAGGACGTGCTCGACGGAGTCGTTCCCAGCCCACCCCGGGCGCATCCAGAAGGCCACCGTCCCTTCCGAGCCTTGGAGGATCTCACCCGCCTCGAAGAAGAGGCTGGCCGCCTCGCGCCGGGTGGGAACCCCGGGGAACCCGGAGTAGCCGGCGCCCTGCTGTTCGTCGATGTAACTGGAAGCCGCCTTCGCCTGCTCGAGTTGGGCGCAATCGGCATGCAGGTTCTGGAACAAGGCCTGGTCCAGGCGCAGGTCGGGGGAGGAAACGCCCGTGGCGCCGGTGGACACCATGTGCCAGTCGTAGCCTGCGCCCCTCGAGCAGAAGGCGAAGTCTCCGGCCGTGAGGACCAGGGCGTTCCCTGTCGCCAGTTCGGTGCCGCTCGGGGACAACCTCGAGAGGCGGGACCCACCCGCCAGGTTGGGCGGACTCTGAGCGTCGTCGAGACGCAGGGCGGGGTCGGCGACCCCGGTGCCCCCGGTGGTGACCAGGTGCCAGCCATAGCCCTCCCCGACGGGATCCCCCAGGCAGTGGCACAGGACCAGGTCGCCAGCGACCAGGGCCATGGCCAGGTCGTCCTCCAAGGCGGTGGCGGTGGGAACGTAGCGGCTGAGCAGCGAGCCCGGAGCGAAGGCCGGGGCCGCCGGTCCGTCGTCCAGGCGCAGCGTGGTGGAGGCGGCGGTGCCCGCAGAGGTGACGACGTGCATGGAGTAGTCCTCGCCCTCCAGGCGGCAGAAGACCAGGTCGCCGGCGTCGAGCGTCGTGGTGTTGTCGTCCCCGGGCAGCGCAGCCGCCGGGCTCCACCTGGAAAGTCGGCTCTGGTTGGCGAAGACGGGAGCCTCGCCGGCGTGGTCCAGGCGCAGGTCGGGATCCGAGACGCCGGTCCCACCGGTGGTCACCACGTGCCAGGTGTAGTCCCCCTGGCCCTCGGGCCCGGCCGTGACCGCGCACAGCACCAGGTCTCCAGCGCTCAGCGCCATGAGGGTGTCGTCCACCAGGGCCGTGGCGGTGGGAGCCAGGCGGGACAGCCGGGAACCAGGCATGAAGGATGGCGCCTGACCGAGGAGGTGAAGGCGGAACTCGCAGGTGGTGTTGTCACCCGAGCTCTTGTTCTCCAGCAGGACGCGGGTCCAGGTCCCGGGCGGGACGGAGACGTCGGAGGAGGAGTAGCTGACGGGGGTTCCCCCGCCGGTGAAGGCCAGCTCCAGCCGGGCCTGCACGTTCCCTTCGGAGTAAAGGTAGACCGAACCGGAGTAGTCCGCCGCCGGGTTCACCGCCACCGAGGTCTGGACTTGACCGACCCCAGGCTTGCCGGTGCCCTGCAGTCGGAGGGAGGCGTCGCTGAAAAGGCCGCCTTCCCGGCAGGCCACCGACGGATCGCGGCTGAGCTCGAGGGAGGGGTCGGCCGCAGACCAACCGGCCAGGTCGGTTTCCAAGGACGGGTTGGGCAGAAGGTTCTCGCCCTGGCCTTCGAGCAGGACCGACATCGAGTCCTGGAAAGGTCCAGGGTCGAAACGGAGGGCGCCCGAGCCCTGCCCCTGCTGCATCGAGTGCCCGGACAGGTCGCCTTCAAAGTGGGCGATCAAGGTGATCGAGGGGTCGGGTTGGACCATGCCGAGGAGCAGGCCCTCGACGCCGCTTTGGGCCGCGGCCAACTCCTGGAGGCTGGGCTCTGGACCTTCGAAGCGGGTCTTGCCTTGGTAGGGGAAACTCATGATTGGACTCCTTTCAGAGGGGGCGCAGCTCAAGGGCTGCAGGTCAGAGTGGTTGCTGGTCAGGGGGTGGGTCGTGAGGGTGGGGCCGCTCCGA
>DCTU01000264.1 GCA_002329445.1 bacterium UBP9_UBA1432 | reverse complement strand
AGCCGGGAGTCGGCGTCGTACTCGAAGGTGGCCGTGTGGCCCCGTCGGTCGGTGAGACGGACCAGGTTGCCCCGCTGGTCATAGGAGCGGCGCTCGGTCTGCCCCAATGCATCCACCGCGGCGGTCAGGCGACCGGCCAGGTCGTACTCGAAGCGGGTGGTCCTCCCCAAGGGGTCGGTCACGGACTCGAGCTGGCCGGCCGGGTTGTAGGTGCTCTGCACCCGGCCGCCGTCCGGCAGCTCGAACTCGCTGACCCGGCACAGAAGGTCGCGGTGCTCGACGGTCTCACGGCCCAAGGGGTCCACGGTGCGGGTCTGGCCGCAGGAGCGGTCGCGTTCGATGCGGGTGGACTGGCCTTCCGGGTCCACGACCTCCACCAGGCGGCTCAAGAGGTCGTGGTGGAAGTCGGTGCCGCGGCCCAAGGCGTCCAGGACCCGGATCAGGTCGCCTTGCGGACCGTATTCCAGGGTGGTGACGCTTCCCGCGGGATCCACCACGCGCAGCAGTTCGTTGAGGCTGTTGTACTCGTATCGGACGCAGTTGCCCACAGGGTCGGTGGTCTTCACCAGGTTCCGGTTGCCGTCGTACTCGAAGTCCCAGGACCCTCCATCCGGATTCGTGACCCGGGTGACCAGGTCCAAGCGGTTGTAGGCGAAGCGGGTGACCCGTCCCGCCGGACTGGTGAGTTTCACGACCCGGCCCAGCTTGTCATGCTCGAAGCATGTGCTGGCCCCGCGCGCGCTGGTCCTCTGGATCAGGCCGCCGGCCTGCGAATAGCGGAAGGTGGTGCGGGAGCCGCCAGGGCCGAGTACTGCCAAGAGCTCGCCGTGGGCGCTGTACTCAAAGTCCTGGCTGTCGCCCAAAGGGTCGACCTGGCGCAGGAGGACTCCGGAAAGGGGGTGATACTCGTAGGTGCTGCGCGGGCGGTCGGGGCCGGGCCCGGTCACGGCCGTCACCTCCGAAAGGGTCGGGTGATGCTCGAAGGAGGTGGTGCGGCCAGCGGGGTCGGTCAGGCGAACCAGACGGTCCTGGGAGTCTGACTCCCTGCGGGTGATCCCCAGCCGCGGGTCGATGCTCGTCACCAGGCGCTGGTGCTCGTCGTATTCGTAGGTCTGCTCGTTGCCCAGGGGGTCCCGGGTCCGGATCAGCTTGTAGTTCTCGTCATACTCGTAGAACCAGGCATTTTCCGCGCTTCCCACCAGACGGGTGGTGCGGCGGCCCAGCACGTCATAGATGTGGTTGACCGCCACCCGGTCCCCGAAGACCTGGACGCCCACCCTCTTGCTCGAGGGCCTGCCGCCCCAGGCGTAGTTTCTCACGAAGACCCCATTGGGGAACTCGATGGCGTGCAGGCCGTGCAGGCCGTCCTGCAGACTGGGGGCATGCGTGCCCGGAAGGTTCGGGACTTCGATGCTCACGGGCAAGGCCGTATCTCGCCCACCCTGGTGGTAGCGGGTTCGGTAGCCCTCCGGATCGGTGAAGGCCACCACGAAGCCGCTGGAGTCGGTCTCGTATCTCCAGGTTCGGCCCGTCCAGTCGGTCATGGTCCGGATGAAGTGCAGTTCGTGCCCCGGAGGGAACACCGTGTAGTCGAAGCGGACCACCCTGCCGATCGGGTCGGTGATCGCCGTGATCTGGGGGAAGACGCGCTCCGCCAGACTCAGGCCCAGATAGTCCCAGTCCAGGCGGATGCGGTTCCCGAAGGCGTCCTCCTGGGCGATCATCTTGCCGTCCGCGCGGAAGAGGTGGAACCCGAAACCTGGGATTCCCAACGTGTAGGTGTCGTCCCCGGGGTTGTGGGTCAAGGTCCTCTTGACGGCCGGATTGAAGGGCACGAAACGGCCATCTCCCTGGCGCAGGAAACGGTGCTGCCCACCGTCGGGGTAGACGACCGTCACCGAAATCGGCTCCGGAGTGCCGGGACCCGCCTTGGGGTTCATCATGACCTCGGCCCAATCCGGCTTGTCGGGATGTCGGCGTCCGAATCCGGCAGACTCGAAGCGGAGCCTCTCGTCGAAGGAGAAGGCGCAGCGGCCGATGGTGTGGTTGTAAGGATGGTCCTGGATCGAACTGGAGTAGCGGACCACCTGGATCTCGGTCTTGCCACGGCAGGGGATCTTGAGGTCCTCGACCACGTAATCCAGACTTCCGCTGAGGGGATCCACCGTCAGGCTTCCGGGGTGGGGCAGTTTGAACATGGAAAGTCTTCCTTTCTTGCTGGGGCTCTTTGCAGGGGCCACCGGGGCGGGTGCCCCTGCAAAGAGCCGGAGCCGGAACCCGGCTTCAGAAACCGGGGCCCTGGTTGGGGGAGGCGACGCTTCCGAAGGTGCTGCTGGGGTCCCCGGGGGACTGGGAACCGGGGTCCTCCTGCTCACTGGCCTGGCGCAGGTCCCACTCCGGCGGACACGGCCAACTGCCAGCACCTCCAGGCCCCTGGTGCCGACCTCGTCGTCGATTCCTTCGGCACGAGACGATCCCGTTGCAGATCCCCTCGTCGGTCACCCCCGGGCATCGGTTCGGGTAGGTCCGCGTGGTCTTGAAGAAGGGGCCGTAGTCGCCATCCGGAACCTCGCTGCCCGGTTCCCAGGCCAGCGAGAATTCCCACAGGCCTCCTCCCTTGTCCCGGGCCGCGACGCCGTCTCGGAAGACCTCGTGCCCCCAGGCATCCCGGATGGTCACCTCGACATGGACCGAAGTGGCCTCCGCATCCTGGAGCGCTCCGCCGAAGACCAGGGGGCCGCCCTGGGAACGGTCATAGGGTTGTGGGCCGTAATCGACCTCGAGCTGACTGACGGACATGGTCGTCTCCCTCCCTTCAGGCCCAGGCCCGCCAGTCGAAGCTGACGGACGAGGCGGTGCCCTTCACGTAGAAGTGGAAGTCGTCGGCCTCGTCCGAGAGGTAGACCTGCCCCTCTCCCCGCTCGGCGATCTGCACGAAGGCTGGGGCGGTCCCCAGGCCGTGAAGGATGGTGGACTGGACGCCCGCCGTGGCGTCGGTGCTGGAGCGTCCGGCTCCCAGGGTGAAGGCTCCCTGGGCCAGGGCCAGGGCCAGGCCCTGGNNCCGCTTGACCACCAGGTCCGCGAAGGCGACCCGGCCCGCCAGGCGCCCATGGAAGTCAGTGCCCAGGTAGAAGCGCTCGGGCGTCGGCATCATCCGTCCCAAGCCGGAACCGAGCGTGGAGGCCGTCGCCTCCTGGCCGTCGAGGTACAACCTCAGGGCCCCGGAACCGTAGCTGAAAGCCAGGTGGACCCAGGCCTCCGCCGGGAAGGAGACGGGCGAATCCGACACGAGCTGCAGCAACTGCGCGTCGTCGTCGTAGAGGGAGAGCACCAACCGGTTCTCCCGACTCTTGGAGAAGCGCAGTCGATTGCGACCTGAGGATTCTGCAGCGTCGAAGAGGACGTGCTCGACCGAGTCGTCGCCGGCCCACCCCGGGCGCATCCAGAAGGCGACCGTCCCCTCTGATTCCTGGAGGACCCCCCCCGCCTCGAAGAAGAGAATGCCCCCTTCCCGCCGTGTGGGGAATCCCGGAAGGCCGGAATGGCCGGGCCCTTGCAGCTCGTCGAGATAACTGGAAGCGCTCGGCGCCGGTTCAAGCTGGGCACAGTCGACGTTCAGGGCCTGAAAAACCGCCTGGTCCAGGCGCAGGTCGGGGGTGGAAGCACCCGTGGCGCCGGTGGACACCATGTGCCAGCCGTAGCCTGCGCCCACCGAGCAGAAGACGAAGTCTCCCGCCTCGAGGACCAGGGCATTCCCGGTCGCGAGCTCGGTCCCGCTGGGGGTGAACTTCGAAACCCGGGAGGCCCCCGCCAGGTTGGGCGGATTCTGAGCGTCATCCAGACGCAGGTCGGGGTCGGCGACCCCGGTCGCACCCGTGGTCACGACATGCCAGTCATAGCCCACGCCAGCCGGGTCTTCCAGGCAATGGCAGAACACCAGATCGCCGGGGAGCAGGGTCATGGCCTCGTCCTCCGCCAGGGCGCTGTCGGTGGGAACAAAGCGGCTGAGCATCGAACCCGGGGCAAAGGCCGGGGCCGCCGGGCCATCATCCAGGCGCAGGGTGTTGGAGGCCGGGGTGCCCGCAGAGGTGACGACGTGCATGGCGTCGTCCTCGCCTTCCAATCGGCAGAAGAGCAGATCGCCTGCGTCCAGCGTCGTCGAGTCGTCTTCCCGGGGCAGGACGGCTTCCGGGCGCCACATGGAGAGCCGGCTCGCGCCTGTCAGGATGGGAGCCTGGTTGGCGTGGTCCAGGCGCAGGGCGGGATCCGAAACGCCGGTTCCGCCGCTGGTCACCACGTGCCAGGCGTAGTCCCCCTGGCCTTCGGGTTCGGCCGTGACCGCGCACAGAACCAGGTCCCCTGCGTTGAGGACCATCAGGGTGTCGTCCGCCAGGGCCGATGCGGTGGGAGCCAGTCGGGAGACACGGGATTCCGGAGAGAAGGCCGGCGAAAGTCCGAGCAGGTTGACGCGGAACTCGCAGGTGTTGTTGTCCCCCGAGTTCTTGTTCTCCAGAAGGACGCGGGTCCAGGCCCCGGGCGACACGGGGACGGCGCCCGACGAGAAGCTGACGGGAGTCTCGCCGCCGGTGAAGGCCAGATCCAGACTCGCCTGGACGTCCTCCTCGGAATGGAGGTAGACCGAAGCGGAGTAGTCCGCTCCCGGGTTCACCGCCACCGAGGTCCGGACCTGACCGGCTCCAGGCTTGCCCGTGCCCTGCATTCGGAGGGAGGCGTCGCTGAAGAGACCGTCTTCGCGGCAGGCCTGGGACGGGTCGTGGCTGATCTCCAGGGAAAGGTCCGCGGCAGACCAGGCTGCCAGATCGGTCTCCATCGACGGGTTGGGCAGGAGGTTCTCGCCCGAGCCTTCAAGCAGGATCGACATCGAGTCCTGGAAAGGTCCAGGGTCGAAACGGAGGGCGCCAGAGCCCTGCCCCTGCCCTCCCAGGTGGCCCGACAAATCTCCGTCGAAGCGGGCGATCAGGGTGACCGAGTGGTCGGGCGCGACCATGCCGAGGAGCAGGTTCTCGACGCGGCCGTGGGCCGCAGCCAGTTCCTGGAGGCTGGGCTCGGGACCTTCGAAGCGGGTCTTGCCTTGATAGGGGAAACTCATGATGGGACTCCTTTCAGATGGGCGCGACTCACGGGCCGCAGATCAAAGTGGTTGCTGGTCAGGGGGCGGGTCGTGAGGGTAGGGCCGCTCCGATGCGGGGCCCGAGGGCCTCCGCAAGGCTTTGCAGGACCATGAGCAGGGCGTGGCGCTTGGCCGGGGGGACG
>DCTU01000374.1 GCA_002329445.1 bacterium UBP9_UBA1432 | reverse complement strand
TGTGGCGGGTGCTCGCCTTCCCCGTTTGGCTGTTCGCCAGTGACCCGCCAGCGAACACCGCTCGACCGGCCGGCGCCAGGTCGGCTGGCGCAGCCTGGCCTGGCACCTCCTGGGCCGGATGCCCGGTCCTTGTTCACGAGGGGGATCGCCGTGGGGAAGGATCGAAGTGTGTTCCCATGGGACTCCTCATCGACGGCCAGTGGCACCAGGAGGACTACCGGCGCGACGCGCAGGGCGGCTTCGTCCGGGACGACACGCTCTTCCACGGGCAGGTCCGCAGCGAAGGCCCCTTCCTCCCCGAGGCGGGCCGCTACCATCTCTACGTCGGCTTGGCCTGCCCCTGGGCGCACCGCACCCTGATCATGCGGGCCCTGAGGGGGCTGGAGGAGGCGATCCCCGTCACGGCCGTCGACCCCTGGATGGGGCCCGACGGCTGGTTCTTCTCGGAAAACGAGCCCGACCCGGTACTGGGGGCGAGGTTCCTCCGAGAGGTCTACACCGCCGCGGTTCCGCGCTACACAGGGCGCGTGACCGTGCCGCTGCTCTGGGACCGCCGGACCGGCACCATCGTGAACAACGAGTCGCGCCAGATCATGCGGATGCTGGACCACGACTTCGCCCCGCTGGCGACGCGGGAGGGGGACTACTGCCCGCCGGGCCTGCGGGACCGGGTCGAGGAGACCCTGGACGCGATCTACCAGCCCATCAACAACGGCGTGTACCGGGCCGGCTTCGCCTTCACCCAGGAGGCCCACGAGGCGGCCATCGGCGAGCTCTTCGCGGCCTTGGAACACTGGGAGGGCGTGCTGGCGGGGCAGCGCTTCCTCTGCGGGGACCGCCTGACGGAGGCGGACATCGCCCTCTTCACGACGCTCTTTCGCTTCGATCCGGTGTACCACGTGCACTTCAAGTGCAACCGGAAGCGCTTGGTGGACATGCCCTACCTGTGCCGCTTCGCCCGCGAGATCTACGGAATGCCCGGCGTGGCGGAGACCTGCCGCCTGGACCACATCAAGCAGCACTACTACCGCTCGCACCCCTTCTTGAACCCGCGCGGCCTGGTGCCCGTGGGGCCGGATCGGGACTTCCGGGACTGCTGAGCCGCCGCTGCCCCCATGGCGTCCAACGGGCAACCCCGGGCTGGAGCAGGTCCCCGGTTTCGGAATCGGGCGACATCGTGCCAGTGTGGATGGCATCCCCTGTCAGGGTTCTTGAGGCTCCTTGGCCGGCCCGAAGAGGTTGCAGAGGCGTGCGCCGAGGGGAGCGAACTCAGCTTGACTGAGGCGACCCAGGAACCCCTCGCCCCGATTCACGTCCAGGCTCCCGAATCCACCACCTGCCGTGGCATTCGGCCGCNNCACCCGGGTGTGGGTGGGAAGGGCTCGCCTCGACGACCTAAATTTTCACGCCTGGCGGCGGATTCAGGCTTCACAGAGGAACTGGCTATCGCCAGATTCTGCCGTCAAAGTCTGTCCCGGACGCGGCACCGTCCAAAGCCAGGAGCGTAGCTGTTGCCGGGCCGACCTTCGCAAGCTTCGGTTCAAGTCTCAGTATCCCATCTCCGACAGGCGTTGATACTCAGTCTGGCTCCTGTAGCACTGGTCGACCAGATTCTGCTGCGACTGGTAGAGCATCATGTTGGAGACGCTGGGATCCCTGTCCAGCCTTTCCTGTGCCCTTTCCAGGCCAGCCTGCTCCCGGGCAATCGTGGAATCCATCCGGTCCGCCATCCCCTGGTAACGCGCCTGGTCATACGGCGTGATCATCGGAGGCAGTCCCGTCACCAGATCCAGCTCCATTGGGTTGAAGGCCGGCGCACCGTAGGGCGGAGGGGTGAAACTGTAGGGGTTCGGGGCTGGAACCAATGCAGGATTCACGAGGACTCCGCCCACGCCGACCTGAAGGGCAGGAGGTGCCGGGTTGCCGGTCAGCGGCTTCAGTTGGGGACTGAAGGCTTGCCG
Organism: bacterium UBP9_UBA1432; assembly: GCA_002329445.1. Taxonomy (GTDB): domain Bacteria; phylum Vulcanimicrobiota; class Xenobia; order Xenobiales; family Xenobiaceae; genus Xenobium; species Xenobium purgamenti. Next base: position 920 of record DCTU01000374.1, on the reverse strand, counting down.
TGAAGTGGAGGAGCGGGTCGACAGATTGAGGGCTCCGGTGGCCCTGGGCTGCAGGGCCTCAGACGAGCCAGAACTACTGGAACATCCCCCCAAGAGCAGTACGGACGAAGCGAGCAGGGCTGTTGCGAACAGACGATGGGGACCAGCCTTCATGACCTGACCTCCCTGACCGGGCTGTGCCCGGGACGTATCGCAGCGTGGTGGACCCGGAGGAACCATTCCTCTGGGGTCCATCCCGCGGACGGGAAGGACCCCAGAGATGGCCTGGGACAGGCCGATCGTTTCTTGAGGGGGGCGCCCTCCTCGGTGGTCGACCTCGTCCCATTCCGGAGTCTCACGCCCCCAGCCTAGTCCCAGTGGCAGAAGGCCGTCAGTGACGAGCGGTACGGTTGGGGCCAAGCAGGTTCCTGGTGAGCCCTGGCAGCAGACCTGACGTATGGCATACGCCATAAACGGGTGACCCAATCCTCGCCAGCGAAGGAAACCGGCTGCTCCAGGTGGTGCTCCTCGGGATCGGCAAGGAAGACCTCCAGGCGGAGGCCCCGGTCAAGCGCTTCGCCAGCGACGAGAAGGTCGCCGCCGCAAGCCGCCCCGCAGATGCCGACATCGCCGCATCCGAATTCCATGGAATCAACGCCCGTCCCAGTTCAACGCGTACCCGGTCCTCCAGGTCGGGGGGGAAGCGCGGAACCGGCCGCCCAGGGCGGTCGATCATGTGACCGCTGAAGAGTATGGCGCGATTCAAAGCAACGCGTCTCCGACTGTCTCACCCCACCCTGGCGCCGGCGGGGCAGTCTGTTCGAGGAGAAATCCCTGGAGGCCAGGAGCCCAGGCTCTCATGAGCTTGCCCCCCGGCTCAGGGTTGCCCCTGGAAGTTCAGTTGGAAGGGGCCCACCAGGTAGACGGCGGCGTCCAGGCCC
>DCTU01000016.1:10120-13335 GCA_002329445.1 bacterium UBP9_UBA1432 | reverse complement strand
CCTCCTGACAGGTCCGGGGCAGGTACTGACGGGCCACCGAGAGCGCATGCTCGTTGAAGTGGCGGGCCTCCTCCGAACGCCCCTGGCGAAACGCGGCCAGGCCCTGCTCGATGGCCAGCTTGACCACCGCTCGGGCGGCGCGTGGTTCTTCGACCCGCTCACCGATCAGGCTCCGGGCCTCCTCCAGTTCGGCCTGCCCGGCGGCGTGCCGTCCGATCTTGTTGTGCAGGGCTCCCAGCTCCAAGGCCACCTGGGCCCGTTCCAGCGGATCCGGGCCCAGGGCCAGGCGGTCGCGCGCCCGCTCCAGCAGGACTTCAGCCTTCCGATAGTGGCCGTTGGCGACATGGATCCTTGAAGCCAGGATCCAGACCCGGGGGAGACATCCCGTCTCCTCCTGGAGCTGCCCGTCCAAGGCCGTGATGGCCTCCGCGTCCTCCAGAACCTGGTCCCAACGGCCCAGTTGCCAGGCCAGCTCGGCCCGGGCCAGGCGGGTCCAGGCCAACTGGTCGGCCCCGCCGCGGCTGAAGGCCCCTCCGGCCAGGGCCTCGACCGCCCGGTCCCAGGCCGCCAGGGCCCCGCGAAACTCGCGGCGCTCGCGGTTGGACTCGGCCTGACGGATGAAGGGGACGAACCCCTCGGCCTCCTCCGGCGGAACATGGAGTCTCATGGCCGACCTCCCACCAGTCGTCTGCTCCCATCCCGGGCAGAGCAGGAATCCGCGCATTGAGGGTCTTTCGCGCAGGCCCGAAGCAGGCCCTTCCCCGGCAGGCTCTCCGCAGGAAGGCGCGGGCGAGGCGGGGAAGCGGAGAGGCAGACCAAGCTTCTGAGCGCCCGTGGAGGGAATGGACATGACCACGCAGACCCGCCCCGTCCAGGAATCGTTCCAGGACCACCGCGACCTTCTGGCCCAATGGTCCTTCGATACCCGTCCCATCCTGGGACGCTTCCATCTGTGGCTGGAGGACGTCCAGAGCGAATGGGTGCGCGGGGCCCCCCACACCGAGGACCTGCGCGAGATGTCCTTCCCCAACGGGCGCATCGAACGCCTGCTGGCCCTCACCGCAGCGGTGACGGCCCTGGGCACCCGGGTCTACGGTCGTTTCGGGCACGGCAGGGGGCTGGACAAGGCCGGCCTGAACCAGGTCAAGAAGGATGCCGACGCGATCTCCGCCTACGCGATGAGTGAAAGCCTGTGGTATCTGACCCGTCAACTGCCCGAAAACCACGCCCTCATGGTCTGCCTGGGCGAGGGCCTCATGCCCAAGGGAGGCGAGACCCCCGAGATGGGCTCGAATCCGCAACTGGGCTTCGGGCGGGTCTACGCCCGGCCCGAGGTGGCCCAGTGGCTGGACGAGCGGGTCGTGCGGCTGCTCAACGACCCCGGCTACACCTGGGACGACTTCTATGCCGAGCTCAAGCGCTCGGGGATCACGGTCTGGGGTGCGGCCATCGACACCCTGGAGAACACCTCGCGCTTCGCCAAGGGCGCCGACACGGGCTCGATGACCGTGCTGCACGTCTTCGACCAGCCTCTGCATGTGGTCCGTCCCTACGAGGGCTACATGGGAACCCTGGTCCTGCCCCGCGAGGTCGTCGAGACCGCGGCCGAGCAGGCCATCCTGATCGACTTCCGCACCCCGCGGGCCAAGGTGCTGCAGGCCATCGAAGAGACCTGGCCTGGGATCCGCCGCGAGGACATCCACGTCTGGACCCTGGGCGGGAAGAGCCGGGTCCAGAGGATCTCGTCCCTGTGGCAGACCTGGAAGGACCTGGGCGTGCACCTGGTCGAGGATGGCTGGAGGCTGCCGACCGGGCAGAAGGCCTTCACCGAGTCGGGAACCTATGCCCCCACCTACCTCGTGAAGACCTGGAAGGATGAGGAAGGTCGCAGGCATCTCTTCCTGGTGGACGGCTACGCGGCCTCGGCCGAGGCCCTTCAGGCCGCCACCCTGGGCCCGGCCCTGGGGGTGGACACCTCGATGTGCGTGTTCACCTCGAAGTTCCAGCTCTCCTACGAGCGCGAACAGCACGTCATGGCGCTGGACCCTCAGGCCGAGGACTTCCCGGCGCGCCTGGAGGCCCTGCTGGGCACCGCCCCCGACGAGGACACCCTGGCCGACTACCGCCGGATGATCTCCGAGGGGCTGGACGCCGGGCTGCCCTTGGATCGCAAGATCCTCAAAGCCGACGACTTCTTCCCCGAGAAGCGCTGGCGCAGCCTGGCCCTCTCGGGCTACATGTGCCCCGACCCCTACACCGGGGCCCCCGGAGTCGAGGAGGTGGGTGCGGGGACCTGGAAGGTCACCGTCCGGCTGGTCTCCGAGACCGCCGAGAAGCTGGTGACCTTCACCCTGCGCTTCATGGAGACCCTGCAAGAGCAGCGCCTGGTCTTCAACCCGCTTCTGAACCGCTTCCTGTGGGGTGAAGACTTCCAGAAGCGGGCCGTGAAGATCTCCGACTCGGGCCGCATCCGCAACGAGTTGCAGACCCTGTGCGCCGAAGCCCTGGAGTTCCCGGGTCAGAACCGCATCCGCGTCCACTTCGACCGCATCGCTCCCGCGGTGATCTCTTGCGATCAGCAGGTCCGCCTGCTGGAGGTGCTGCGCTGGTACAAGACCCGACACCCCTTCTGGTTCGCCTGGCTGGAGATCGTCGGGCCCGGGGCCAGCGCCCCCGAGTGAGCGCCACGCCTCGGGACCGATCGGCAGCCGCCGGGGTGCGGGACTTCCCGATTCCGGACGCGCCGGACGGGGCCGGGACCCTGGAGATCCACCTGGGGGACAACCTCCAGGTGGTCGCCGGCTTCCCCGACACCAGCTATGACCTGATCTACCTGGACCCGCCCTTCAATACCGGTCGAGCCCAGTCCCGAACCAGCCTGCGCACCGAGCAGGATGCGGATGGCGACCGGGTCGGCTTCCAGGGCCGGCGATACCGGACCACCGTGCTGGGTCGGAGCGCCTACGAGGATCGCTTCGAGGACTACCTGGGCTTCCTGGTCCCGCGCCTGGAGCAGGCCTGGCGGGTGCTCAAGCCCACCGGCAGCCTCTTCGTGCACCTGGACTGCCGCGAGGTCCACTACGCCAAGGTGGCCCTGGACGCGATCTTCGGACGCGACGGCTTCCAGAACGAGATCATCTGGGCCTACGACTACGGGGCCCGCTCGAAGCGCCGCTGGCCGGCCAAGCACGACAACCTGCTGTGGTATTCGAAGA
>DCTU01000016.1:9526-10025 GCA_002329445.1 bacterium UBP9_UBA1432 | reverse complement strand
GTCAGCCCCAACGGGCGCGAGAAGACGGGCTATCCCACCCAGAAGCCCCTGGGGCTGCTGAGCCGCATCGTCCGGGTCCACTCCAACCCCGGTGAGCGCCTGCTGGACTTCTTCGCGGGAAGCGGCACCTTCGGCGAGGCCGGCGCCCGCCTGGGACGCCATGTCACCCTGGTGGACCACAACCCCGAGGCCCTGGCAGTGATGCGCCGGCGCTTCACCGGATTCCCGACCCGCTTCGTGGAGCCCCCCGAACAATGAAGCTGGAATTCTCGCAGCGGATGAAGGTTCTGGCCTGGGCCCTGTGGGACTGGGGGACCTCGGCCTNNACAACCTGCTGTGGTATTCGAAGAACCCGCGGGACTACTGCTTCAACTACGAAGAGATCGATCGCATCCCCTACCTGGCTCCGGGCCTGGTCGGCCCCGAGAAGGCCGCCCGCGGCAAGACCCCCACCGACACCTGGTGGCACACCATCGTCAGCCCCAACGGGCGCGAGAAG
>DCTU01000016.1:7959-9339 GCA_002329445.1 bacterium UBP9_UBA1432 | reverse complement strand
GCGCCGGCGCTTCACCGGATTCCCAACCCGTATCGTGGAGCCCCCGGATCGATGAAACCGGAATTCTCGCAGCGGATGAGGGTGCTGGCCTGGGCCTTGTGGGACTGGGGGACCTCGGCCTTCAGCGCCGTCGTCACCACGTTCGTCTTCGCGCGCTACCTGGTCTCGGACTTCTTCGTGGATCCCGCCGTCCTGGAGGCCTGGCAGGCCGCCGGCGGCGCGGCTTCGGCCCCGGGCCCCGCCCGGGAGGCCTACGAGGCAGCCCTGGCGGGGCTGACCTCCAACCTGGGCTGGGCCCTGGCCCTGGGAGGCTTCGCAGTGGCCGCCCTGGCGCCGGTGGTGGGGCAACGGACCGACGCCGGCGGGCGCCGCAAGCTGTGGCTGGGCGTCAACACGGGCGTGGTGATCGCGGCGATGTTCGCGATGTTCTTCATCCAGGGCCAGCCCCGCTTCTTCCTGGCCGGCATCGTGTTGCTGACCTTGGCCAACGTCTTCTACGAGATGGCCAACGTGAACTACAACGCCATGCTCCTGCAGATCTCCACCCCCGAGACCATGGGCCGGGTCAGCGGCTTCGGCTGGGGCATGGGCTACCTGGGAGGGATCGTGGTCCTGGGCCTGGCCCTGGTGGGCTTCATCCTGGGCGAGGGGCCCTACTGGTTCGGGGTCACCCAGGCGAACGGCCTGAACATCCGGGCGGTGGTCCTGCTGGCGGCGGTCTGGTCGCTGGTCTTCGCGATCCCGGTCTTCCTGGCCGTGCCCGAGAACCAGGCCAGCGATCCCGAGGCCCCGGCCGGCCTGCTGGACTCCTATCGGCGGCTCTTCCGGCGCATCGCCGACCTGTACCGCAACACCCGGGTGACCTTCTGGTTTCTCCTGGCCAGCGCCGTCTACCGCGACGGGCTGGCCGGGGTCTTCGCCTTCGGCGGCATCCTGGCCGGCGCCGTCTTCGGCCTCTCCGACACCCAGGTGCTGTTCTTCGCCATGGCCAGCAACCTGGTGGCCGGCCTGGGCGTCTTCCTGAGCGGCTTCCTGGACGACCGGATCGGCCCCAAGCGGGTGATCGTGGGATCGCTGGTGGGACTGGTCCTGGCCGGGCTGGTGCTCTTCGCCCTGCACGACCGGGGCCCCGTGGTCTTCTGGGTGGCCGGCCTGGCGATGACCCTCTTCGTCGGCCCGGCCCAGGCCTCCAGCCGCTCGTTCCTGGGGCACCTGGCCCCAGAGGGCGCCGAGGGCGAGATCTTCGGCCTCTACGCCACCACCGGCCGGGCCGTCAGCTTCCTGACCCCGGCCGCCTTCGCCCTGCTGGTCGGCCTCTTCGGAGGCGCCTGGGGCGGAATCCTGGGCATCGTCGCCGTCCTGGGCACCGGCCTGGTGCTG
>DCTU01000016.1:0-7883 GCA_002329445.1 bacterium UBP9_UBA1432 | reverse complement strand
CCCCCCAGCGGCACTCCCGCCCGGCAGACGCGCAGTGGCAGGGCCCCCGGGGGGCGCGGTTGGTAGGGGCAGGGTGGCGGTGCCGTTGCGCCCTTCGGCAGGTCGCCACGGTGCAGCCGGTGAACGCCTGGGGACACTTGTTCCGCTGCGGTGTCAAGCGGGAGTCCCCCTAGCAGCCTGTGTGAATACCGCGTCGGTCGCCTCGCCGGGCTTCTTGCCCCTCCGCTGTGTCGCAAAAAGTCTCATTTGCCTCAAGCAAACCACGACTTTTNNTGCTCGGTCCGGAGACTCACACAGGCTCCTGGTGCTCACGAACAGTTCAGATGTCAATGCAACCCGACTCAATATCGGGTAACCGGAAATCGGGACCAGCCAAGACCGGGGATGAAGGGCTCGCGACCAGGATCGCAGGGGCAGCACTCCGGAGACGACGGGTCCGACGATGGCCGGTGCCTCTCTGGGGGTACGGGGTAAGCCAAGCCACAAGCTGGGGCAGCGAACTCAAATGTCCGAAGCAATGAACCACCGCAAGGAGGAGGCGTAATGGGAAGGGCTTCCAGACGCAAGAAGGCGCAGCCAGAGCAGATGCGGCGCGACAACAACTCGATCTCACGGATCGTTGGACGATTAGGCGTGCCTGATTCGCGATTGTCCTATGCCGACTTCTGCAAGCGCGCGGCAGCGATACTGGGTCGGGACGACGTTGAGAAATGGATGGCCCTTGAGAGGGCGCTCGACGAGCGGTGGCAGAATTTCGAGTATTCGACGTTCGAGCGAGCCATTGTCTATCGGGTGGGATGGCGATCCTGGGCTCTCGAAGTTGAGTGCGCCTGGATGCTCCCTCGGTTGCGCGAGGCGCTCGAAAGACACAGTTCGGAAAGCCAATTCCTCGTGGAGATCGGTGCAGGGCTCGGGGCCGGCGCTGCCGTACTGTCAGCAGCGCTCGGCGTTCCGGTGATCGCGGTCGATCCAGATCCACGAACAGCAGGGATGCCCGAGCGGGCGGCCGAGTTGACTGGCGGAGAAGTAACGTCGCACGTTGCTGGCACTGACGACCTGGCAGCGGTCTTGACCGGTCGCCGACCGGCCGCGGTCTTTGGCATGGGAGTGTTTCGGCACATCCAGCCGCATCATCATCGTGACGGAATCTTCAGTTTCTCGAACAGCATCGCTCGCTGCATTGAGCAAGAGACGGCTGCAAAACAGACTGTCAAGTTCTTCCAGACCATCGCCCCGTCCGACCTGTTGCTCAGTGAACAGGCTTGCCCTGACTACGTCGGAGAGATTTCGGCTGCCGCCTATCCTACCGGCTACGAGATTGTCGCGGGCGGGCTGACCCAACTAGAAGTGGCGGTTCCTGGTGAGAAGGCGACGGTCACGGCCATGCATTTCGCGGAAGGGCATCCCCGCCCGGCGAAACACTCATTGCTCGTGGAGAACTACTCGCCGCTGCCGGCGCTCAGCCCGGGTCTGGTCGTCGAGGACGTCAGCGCAGAAGCAATCAGGTTGTCGGTCAAGGATGCTCAGTCTCTATTCATGACAGAGACAACCTGGCTCGACGGTTCAGGCACCATGCGGCGGGAAGGATTCCGAGCGGGCCACGTCTACGGGTTGTACGAAGCGACTGATCGCGGCTTCCGCCGCATTAAATGCGTGGCCGAACGAGATTGGGGCACCCTAATCTCAATGGCAAGAGATAACGAGAAATTCATGGTTGACACTGGCACGGTCGAGGTTCACAAACTTGCCATTCCAGTCTCAGACTGGTGAGTTTTCGATGGTCGTTGAAGAGGATCTTTTCGGCAAGTGTGTTTGGCTTGGCCAGCGACCTCCAGGTAGCCTCGTGAGGGGCAAAGCAGGTCCCTCGCCTGCTGGCATGCGCGCATCGGGCCCAGTCCAATGGGCCCGATGCCGCCCCCCCTCACTCCACCTCAAACCCCTGGCTCGTGAACTTCAGCCCCTGGCGTTCTCGGTGACGGTGCGCACCAGGTGCCATCCTCTCACTCTCCCTCCTCGAACTCGGCCGTCTTGAAGCCCAGGTGGCGGCAGTTGTCCCGGACGGCTCGTTGGAGGTTCTCGTCGAAGCCCGCGGCGTTGGAGGCCTCCAGGTCCACGCGCAGGCGAACCTGCACACCCGGCTTGCCGGTGAAGAGCAGCAGGACCTCGTCCACCAGGTCCATGAGCTGGGCCTTGGCCTGGAAGGGGTTCACCTCGATATCGCCGTGGAAGAAGCGCATGGGCACCGGGGGTGGCGGGGGGCCTGAGCCCGGGTTGACCGGGAGGGTTGTGGCCGATTCCTGGACCCGGTCCGCAGCCACCGGTGTCGTGCCGCCCTGTGCGCCCTCGCTCGCGGCCCGGCGTGCAGCCTCCTCGGCTCGGAGCTTCTCTTCGAGGTCGTTCGCCACGCCGGGCTCCAACAGCAGCAGGGACGAATCGAAGGCCACGGGTCCCGACTGGCCGAGGCGCAGGCCCAGGTAGCGGCCCTCCTCCAGGCCGTAGGCCAGCCCGAAGAAGTCGCGGCTGGTGGCACCGGCCTCCACCGCGGCCCGGAACACGCCTTCGTTGGCCAGGCGCGGCAGGTACAGATAGCAGCAGGTCTTCTGCCAGAAATCCAGGGCCCCCACGTGCGGGGGCCCCGCCTTCCAGAACCAGGGCCGGGCCAGCAGGTGGGACAAGTGGATGGGCGCCCACTGGTCGATGACCAGTTCGTTCTCCTTGAGGACCCGGGCGATCTCGCGCCCTATGTCCGGGGCCCCGGAGTTGAGCTGGAAGGCCTCCCACTGCACCTCAGGCCGGATCTTACCGGAGTCTTCCAACTGCACGGGGGCCAGGATCCAGCGCCAGGCCTCGGCGATCATGCGCTTCAGGGCGGCCTCGGCGTCCTGGGTCTCCTTCTTGACCTGGCGGATCTGGGCCTGGTCCAGCAGGATCTTCTCCTCGCCGGCGTCCTTGACGATGGATTCCCAGGCCAGAAGCGTCCGGACCTGGTCGGTCAGGCGGCCCACCGTCGAGAAGTCCGCTGCCAGGAAGACCAGGCGGTTCTGCCGCGAGCGGGGCTGTTCACCTCGCCGCGTCAGGATGATCCCAGCCGCCTCCTGGGCGGGCTTCGGCATCGTCTTGGCCCAGGCGCTTTCCGGGGGCAGTACCACCAGCCTCAATTGGGTATCGTCGGCGATGTCCTGCCCGGGGACGAAGACATGCACCGCGTCGAAGAGGCTGCACGAGACCAGTTTCTGCAGGCGGTCCTTGAGGGCCGGCCGGACGTGCTGCGCGTCCTGGAAGCGCCGCTTGCGCTCTTCCATCTCGCGGCGCAGGTTGGGGCGGGTGTCGAACCAGAAGCGGTCATTCCCTGAGTTCAGATAGTGCAGGCGCTGGTGCAGGCCATCCAGGGCGTCCCGGAACAGGCCCGGCTGCTGGCCCGGTTGCAGCGAGCCCAGAAGGATGCGCGAGACCTCGACGCCCCGCGAGACCTGGCCGGTGGTGACCGGGGCGCTGCCCAGGAAGATGGTGCGGGCCACGCGGCGACAGGCCTGCATGGCTCCCAGGCGGGGCTCCTTGTTCTCGAGGGCGGCGGTGGCGGAGCGCTCGCCGTCGATATCCCGCTCCAGCACGGGGTCCCACCCCTGGGGCAGGTAGTAGATCAGCTCGTTGCGGGTGTCGCCGTCGTAAAGCGGCAGGCTTCCCGGCATGATCATCAGGTCGTTGTTGCCGTCCTTCCACAGCCGGTGGATCAATCGGGCCATCAGCTTGAGCACGCCTCGGGTCCGCTGGAAGCTCTCCAGGCTGGACCAGTCCTCGTACAGGCGGTCGAAGAGTTCGGGGTGGATCGGGTAGGCCGCCACCAGGCGGTCGAAGTAGCGCGACTCCTGGGTGGCCTGGGGCAATTCCTTGCCCCACTCCAGGCAGGCGTCGGCGAAGGCCCGGCAGACCTCGCGGGCGGCCCCCTCCTCGGAGATCGGGCGGAAGAGCCGCCGACGCACGATCTCGAAGGCCTCCTCGCTGGCCACGGGCTTCCACAGGGCCTGAACCCGCCCGAAGTAGTGGGAAAGGGCCTGCAGGGCCGACTGGCCGCGTCGGCTGCCGGCCTCCTTCTCGGACTCGGGCAACGAGGCCAGCAGAAGCGCCGTGGGCACGACCTTCAATGCCTCGGTCAGGGCCTGCACGAAAGACAGGTTCGAATCGAAGGTGCCCCCGGCCAGGGTCTTGCCCTCCTCGAACTGGCGGAGATAGGCCACCAGCTCGTCGATCAGGATCACGCAAGGGGCGTGCGCAGCCAGCAGTTGAATCAGGACCTCCTTGCCGGGGGAGGTGCCGCTCTGGTCGGCCTGCCGCAGGACATCGTAGGCTGCGTCGCCCCCCAGTTGCCAGGCCAGCTCGCCCCACAGGGTGTGGACCTGGACCCCGCCCCGGTTTTTGGGGATGTTGGGAGCCTGGCGGTTGCCGTCCATGACCACCAGGCGAGCCCGGGGCGCCTCGGAGAGGCCCGCCGCCTGCAACAGGGGCGCCACCCCCAAGAGCCCGGAGGCCGGCACCGTGCCCTGGGCCAGGTGATAGACCGCCAGCATGGTGTGGGTCTTGCCGCCGCCAAAGGCGGTCTGCAACTGGATCACCGGGTCGCCGCCCCGGCCGGACAGGCGCTTGAGCACCGAGTCCAGCAAGAGGCGCATCCCTTCGGTGATGAAGGTGCGCTGGTAGAAAAGCCCCGCCTCCTGGTATTCCGGGGTGGCCGTGCCCTCGTGGACCCGCGAGAGGTCGGCGGCGAACTCCGCCTGCTGGAAGGTGCCGCGCAGCACGTCCTCATGCGGGACGGCCACCTCGCGCCAGGGCTTCAACTTGCGTTCCATTCCAGGTCTCCTGTTCTTGCGATGATCCAGGCGGGTTCAGCGTTTCGCGGGACTTATGGGGTGCCATGAGGTTATGCGCGCGCATAAGCGGCTCATAAGTGTCAGAACCAGGCCAGGGGCCTTCTTCTCAGGGGCGGGCCAGCCACCGGGCAATCCTGGCCTCGAGGCCAGCCACGTCCTCGGGGCAGAGCATCCTGACCCTGCTGGTGTACCTCTGGGCGGCCTCGAGGGCCAGGGTTCGCCGCCCTCCCCCCGGTTCGTCCTGCATTCCACGGCTGGCGGCGTAGGGCTCGAAGTAGCGCTCCTTGGGATTGACCTCCTGGCGGACCTCAGACCAGGACCAGTCCGGCGGCAGGTCCTGGCCGGCCAGAGCCCAGACCTCCAGTTCCTGCCACGCGTTCTCGGCCAGAAACCCTCGTTGGACGGAGAGATGTTCGGCAGCGCGCGCCTCCAGGTGGCGGAGCGACTGCTCCCGAGTGACCACGCCGTCGCGGTCGACGCACAGCAAGAAGAGGTCGACCATGGGATAGAGATCGAGGATCTCCTGGATCCTCTCCCACGAGAGAGCCTGGCTGACCGCACCCAGGAGTGGATTCCGACAGACCCGGACGCGCGCACGGGGCTTGCCGAGATGGGCGAACATGGCGGCCACCAGCGGTTCCAGGAGGAAAGCATCCTTCCGGAAATCCTCCGGAATCACCAGGACCCTCATTCCGCCTCCTCAGGCTGGAGGAAGACCATGGCGTCCTCCAGCCATCCTGAAGCGTGTAATTGGGTCAGATTCTGGCGGTCCAAGACCTGCTGGACCTGGGGAATCGCCATGATCCGCTGGATTCTCGTCTCGGCACGGCCCGGCAGGCGGTAGGTCAGGGATGCGCCCTCCCTGGCCTTGGGACTCAGGAATCCCAGCAGGTGAGGGGAGTGCGTGCTGGCCACGAGCTGGATCCTGTCCCGGGCGACCCGCTCTTCGATCAATTGAACCAGGAGATCCAGGCGGGTCGGGTGGATTCCGTTTTCCAGCTCTTCGAAGAAGTAGAAGCTGGCCGTTTCCGGGCCCAACAAGGCCGCGATCATGGCCAGAAAACGAAGGGTGCCCTCGGAGGCCGAATTGGCCGTGGTCCGCTGGCTGTTGGATTCGACCAGGGTCACCAGGATCCGACCGGCTGCATCGGGTTCAAAGTCGAAGTCGCAGGCGTCCATGGGGGTCAACTCCTGGAGCCAGCGTGCCAGGGCCCGTTTCCTGGCCGGGTCCTCGCAGAGGGCCTGCAGGACGGAGGAGAGGTTCTCACCCCGGTCCCCCAGCACGGTCTGCCCGGGAACGGACGGCCGGGTCATGGCGTCCGGCGCCAGGTCCAGGAAGCGCATGCCGGAGAAGGCCTGCAGGCTGGCCCGGACAAGCTCGCGGATCTGGGGCTGGACCTTCGGGTGCTCGTGGACCTGGGACAGCAAGGGTTGCTGGCTGAGGAAGGACAATGCTGGATTCAGGCCTCGGGCCCGCTGCCGCACCCGGGCCGAGAGGTGGTGCCGATCCGGCCGGTCGGTGGGGTAGTCCTGAGGGTCCGTGTCGAAAACGTAGGCGCCGTGGCCGCCGACCATCAGCCTCTCAGCCAGCACGCGCGGGGGGCCGTTGCCCTGGGCCAGGTCGACTTCGATCTGGTAGCGGGCGTTTCGATCCCGCCCGCCCTCCTCCAGGCTGAACTCCGCTTCCAGGCGCAGGCTGGGGGCCTGCATGAAGGTCGCTTCCCGGGTCCCCCCTCGGATCCCCTTCCACTGCAGCACTCCCCCCTCGATCCACTTCTCGCCGAGGATTTCGGCCACTGTATAGCCTCGAGAGATCCCGTGCAGGAAGCGAAAGGCGTCCCGCAGGTTGGACTTGCCCGAGGCGTTGGTGCCCATCAGGAGGGCCAGGGGTCCCAGGTGAAGGGTCGCGTCCCTGAAGCTCTTGAAGTTGACCAGGCGCAGGGCAGTCAGCACGGCATTTCGTCATCCTTCTGGGCTGGCCGACCCCGAGGGGCCGGCCCTACCCATGATTTGATCAGATACCCAGGTCCCCCTGCACGGCTGTGGGCGCGGCCCGGCGGGCCTGGGCCTCGATGGAGGGCCAGGCGGCGATCAGTTCGTTGTAGGCCCGGGCGTCCTCGGCCCAGGCCTTGCGCTCGCACAGGGTGTAGAGGCGGTAGGCCAACTGGCGCAGGGCGTCCAGGCGGCTCATCAACTTGGGGTGGGCCAGAAGGGCCGCAGCAGGGCGCTCGCCGCCCCCATGCCGCAATGCCCGGATCAGGTGGTGCAGGGCCTCCCAGACGGGGATTCGCGAGTCAGAAGCCGGGTCCCAGTCGACGGGGTACTCGGCCACGCGCTTCAGGCGCACCTTGCCCTGGCAGGCTTCCACCACTCCGGCTTCGGCCACGCCTTCGACGCTGGTGCCCTTGGCCCGGGCCAGCACGTCAGCCTCGCCGAAGGGCCCCTCGGCCCAGCCGTACTGCTCGAACCAGTGCAGGCAGAACTGCGTGTCGGCTTCGAAGTCTTCCTCGGCGAAGAAGCGGTTGATCAACTGCAGGGCCGTCTGGACGCTCATGGGCGTGCCGTCCGCCTCCAGGACGCCCGAGTACCTCGAGAAGACGGCCATCCCCGGTCCAATGACGGCCTGGGACAGGTCCACCGGGGCCACCGGCGAGTGCTCGCCCCCGCCCACCATGTCGGCCAGGGCCTCAGGGAGCGTGGCGTTCAACTCGCGCAGGAACTCGCGGCGCGAGATGCTGGGGGCTTGGGGGTCGCGCCGGCGGCAGACCAGCACGATGCTGGAGGCCAAGGCGTTGGTGCCCGAGGCGATCATTCGGTTGCCGAGTTCCGTGCGCATCGGCCAGGTGCCGGTGACGGCGAAGCCCGCCTTCAGGACCGCCTCCAGGAAGGTCACCCAACCGGTCGACGTGGTACCTGACTCCTTGGTTTCGGAGGCCTTGAAGGCATAGTAGATGGTGACCGGTAGGGCCGGGTGGGCCTGCTGGGCCAGGCGCGTCATGGCCCGGGTCATGCCCTCCA